>NZ_JBFAKP010000005.1:0-428094 GCF_040655795.1 Nonomuraea sp. NPDC050310
GCCGGTGGCCGCGCTCCGGGTGGCCGGGCCCTGCCCCGACTCCCTGCGGCCCCGGGTCGGGCCGGGCGGCGCGGCGGCCATCGTGCGCGGCGGGCACACGCTCACCGGGCGGGCGCTGGCTCCGCTGGACACCTCCGCCGTCCGGCGCTTCGCCGTCGAGTGCGGGCTGCGCGACTTCGCCATCACCGCGACCGGCTCGCCCGCCCTGGCCGACCACGAGCTGGAGGCCGCCGCGGTGGTGGCCGACGCGGTGCCGGGAGCGCGGATCACGCTGTCGTACGAGTTCGGCCGGCCGGGGTTGCGGGAGCGGGAGGCCGAGACGATCCGGAACGCCGCCCTCGGGCCCGCGGCGGAGGAGCTCGCCGACGAGGTGACCCGGCAGTGGCCCGGCCTGCCGGTGTACTTCGCCCGCAGCGGGGAGGGGCTGGTGTCGGCGCACTACTTCCACCGCTACCCGCTGGCCTGCCGGCTGGGCTGGACCACCAGCCGCGACCGCGGCCTCACCGCCCTCACCCCCGGCCACGAGCAGGGGACGCCCCTCCTCCCAACCGTTGAGCAGGACACGCCGGGCCTCGGGCGGAGCGGGCTCGATGGCGGGCCGGGCGTGCCGGAGCCCGAGGTGGCCGCCGCGTACGGGGCGGTGCTGGCCTGGCCGCGGGCCGGGGTGGAGCGGATCGTGCGCGCCCGCGGCAAGGCCGAGCTCGACCGCGCCCTGCAGGACGCCCGCGACGAGGCCCTCACCCGCGTGGTCAGCGCCGGCGCCGCCCCCGGCTCGGCCCGCGTGGTGGTGACCGGCGTCAACCCGCTGTCCTACCTGCCCGACGGGCTCTACCGGCTGCACGTCGTCGCCGAAGGAGCCACCCCGTGACGCGCGTGGACCGCGCCTCGCTGCCGGCTCTGGCCGCCGGGTCGCGGGTGTTCGCCACCGGAGCGGCCGAGGCGTCGTTCGCGCTGGTCACCGACTGGTGCGCCGACGTGCTCGGCGAGGGCGGGGTGGAGCTGGTCCAGGCCGCCGACCTGCCGGGGGAGACGCTGTGCGTGGTGGTCAGCCTGGTCGGCTCCACGACCGCGCTGGGGGAGCAACTGCCCTCGGGGGATGAGGCGGCGCGGGCCGTACGGGCGCTGGAGCGGTGGCTGGGCACCCGCGCGGGCGCGGTCGTGCCGCTGAACGTGGCGGCCGAGAACGCTTTCCTGCCGGTGATCGCCGCCGCCGGGCTGGGCCTGCCGCTGGTCGACGGGGACGGCAGCGGCCGGGTCTTCCCGCTGGTGGAGCAGACGACCTACACCCTCGGCGGGGTGGCCGCCGCCCCGCTGGCGCTGGCCGGTCCGGCGGGGGAGCTGGTGCTCCTGGGCAGCGCCCCGGACGAGGTGGAGAACCTGGTCCGGCCGGTGGTGCTGGCCGTGGGCGGCTGGGTGGTGGCCGCGTGCTACTCGATGAGCGCGCGCACGCTGGCCGAGGTGGTGGTGCCCGGCACGGTCAGCCGGCTCCTGGAGGCCGGCGTGCCGGGCGCGCCGCGTTCGCTGGCCGCGCCGTACGGCGTGCGGAGGTTGTGCCGGGGGACGATCGCGGCGGTCGAGGGCAGCAGCGGCCACGGCGAGGAGCTGGCCCTGCCCTCGCTGCCCTCCAGCATCGTGGTGCACGAGTCGGAGGGGCTGCGCCGGCTGGTGCGGCTGGAGGCGCACAACGAGATCGTGCTGGCGCTGGCCGACGGCGCGGTGGTGGCGACCGCGCCCGACCAGATCTGCCTGATCGGCGCGGCGGACGGGCTGGTGGTGGACGTGGACAAGGCGGAACCGGGCATGGAGGTCGAGGTCATGGTGGTGCGGGCGGCGCCGGTGTGGCACACCGAGCGGGGCAGGGCCCTCGGCGGGCTGCGCGCCTTCGGCGTGCCCGGCGTGGAGGGCACGCCGTGAAGGCGGCCGGGTGGGAGTCGCCGGTCACGGTGGCCGAGCTGGTCGACGCGGGGCCGCTGGCCGGGGCGACGATGTACGGCACCGGCGAGAACCCGGTGCACCAGGTGCGCATCGTGGACGAGCTGCCGGTGCTGTCCACCGTGGTGCCGCACACGGCGGTGGTGCTCATCGGCTCGGCGGCCAGCGGCGGCTGGGCGGTGGAGATGGCCATGCGGCGGGCTTGGGAGCAGGCGGCGGCCTGCGTGATCGCCCCCGCCAGCGCGGTGAGCGCCGGGTCGGGGGAGCTGCTGGCCGAACGGCTCGGCGTGACGCTGGTCTTCGTCGAGGAGGATCCCCTGGTGACCGCGGTACGGGTGGCTTCGGCGGCGGCCCGGCCCGAAGCGGCGCGCACCCAGCTCGTCGCCCGCTGTGCCACCCGGCTCGCCGAGGCGGGCCTGTCGGCCCGGCGGGTGCTCGGCGTGCTCAACGCCGAACTGCCGGGCACCTCGGTCGCCTTCGTCGACGGGTACGGCAGGCGCCTGGCCGGCCGGGTCGCCCCCGACCGGGCGAACCTCCTGGCCGAAGTACCGGTGCCCGGCCCCGAACTCGCCCGGACGGGGCTGAACCGCCCGGCCGGGCGCGCCGAACTGGACTCGGGGGGACGCGCCGCCATCCTTGGCACGCTGGTCGCGGCCGGGTCGGCCCGTTCGGCGGGCTGGCCGTCGGTGGTGGCCACCGTGCTCGGCCTCGCGGTGGCCCCCCTCACGGCCTGGGCGGCCACCGAACGGCTGGCCGCGGCCCAGGACTTCGACCTCCAGGCCGCCCTGGGCGAACGCCTCCTCGCCGCCCTGGACCCAGCTCCGCCGTCCACCCCCGAATCGGCCGCTTCCCCTGCGGGGGAGGAGCCCTGGGCCCGGGCTGTGGCGCTCGGCTGGCCGGTCCAGGGACCGGTGACCGCCTTCTGGATCCGCCAGGCCGAGCCTGCCACCCCCACCGGCGAGCCGAGCGCCGGACCCGAGCCGGACGCCGGTCCACAGGTCAGGGCCGTCCTCGCCGCCACAGTGGGGGAGGTCCCGGTGCTGCCCAGAGGCAGGAGCTGGGCCGGCTGGTCCGCCCGCCCGCCGGCGGACCTGGCCGCGGCGTTGCAGCGGGCGGTCGGCAGTCTGCCGTGGCCCGCCGCGGCAGGAGCCGGCACCCAGGTGACAGACCCGGCCGCCCTGGCCGAGTCGTTGCCGGGCGCCCGAGCGGCGGCCTTCGTGGCCGGGCCTGGCACGGTGGCCAGGGCCGACCGCATGGGACCGGCCGAGCTGCTGGCGGCCCTGCCCGCCGGGGTGCTGAGCGCGCCGGCGGAGGTGGTGCTCGGCCCGCTGCTCGCGGTCGACAAGGACGGGACGCTGGTCGAGACGGTCCGCGCGGTGCTGGAGGAGGGCGGGGCGCTCAAGGCGGCCGAACGCCTGGGCGTGCACCGCAACACGGTGACCACGCGGCTGGACCGGGTGCGGGCGGCGGGGTTCGACGTGGACGACCCGCCGACCCGGCTGGCGCTGCTGCTGGCCACCCACCTGCACAAGAAATCTACAATGTAAAGGCGGTGGGTTGTGGCGCACCAGCACCTGAGGGAGCCGCCGGTGCGCCACAACCGATCACCGAGGGGGAGCCCCGTAGCCGCCGCCCCCGCCGGACTCGCAGCGGAGCACGTCACCGGCGTGCACGGGCAGGGCGTTGACCTTGAGCATCTCCCGGGCCTGCGGAGTCCCGGGGTTGAGGGTGACCCGCGGCGGCGCGCCGTCGGCCCCGCCGGCCAGGCCCCAGGCCGGGGTGACCGAGCGCTCGAACCACAACGACAACGAGGTGTCGCCGAGGAACTCGTACTCGCGCAGCACCCCGTCACCGCCCTTCCACCGCCCGGCGCCGCCGGTGCCCTCGCGGATCTCGTAGCGGTGCACGCGCACCGGGAAGAGCGTCTCCAGCACCTCGATGGGCATGTCGCGCAGGTTGCCATTGACGCTGTTGACCAGCGCGCTCTCGCCGTCGCCGCCCTCCCAGGCGCCCCAGCCGCCGACGGTGGCCTCCTGGGAGACGTACAGCTTGCCGGTGCGCGGGTCGAGGCCGCTGAACTGCACGATCATCGAGTCGCCGAAGGAGGCGGCGGCGGTGCTGCCGGGCAGGACGGGGGCGAGTGCCTTGATCACCAGGTCGATGAGCAGCCCGAGGTGGGAGTAGTAGTACTGGCAGGCGGCCGGGACCTCGGCGGCGAGCATGGAGCCCGGCCGGGTGGCGACGGCCAGCGGGCGGAAGGAGCCGCCGTTGAGCGGCACCTCGCCGGAGACCAGCAGCTTGTAGGCGACGCGGACGGCGGCCACGGCCTGGGCGGCGCCGCAGTTGACCGGCCCGGTGGCCTGGTCGGCGCAGTCGGTGAGGTCGACCTCGATCCGGTCGCCGGAGACGGTCACGGTGACGTTGACCGGCAGGGGAGTGGCCAGGTCGATGCCGTCGTTGTCGAGCAAGCCGCCGGCGGTGTAGACGCCGTCGGGGATGGCGGCGATGGCCTCGCGTTCCAGGCGCTCGGTCTGGGTGAAGATCTCGTCGCGGGCGGCCATGACGGTGTCCAGGCCCCACCGGGAGACGATCTCGGCCAGCCGGCGCTGGCCGGTCATCGCGCAGGCGACCTGGGCGCGCAGGTCGCCGAGGGTGGCGTGCGGGAAGCGCACGTTGCGGGAGATGACCTCGTGCAGGTCGCGGCAGGGCTCGCCGCCGGCGTAGACCTTGACCGGGCCCAGGCGCAGGCCCTCCTGGAAGATGGAGGTGGAGTCCATGGAGCCGCCGGGGTCCTTGGAGCCGACGTCGAGCCAGTGGGCGCGGGAGGCGGCGAAGCCGGCCAGTTCGCCGCCGACGAAGATGGGGCCGTAGACGGTGACGTCGTTGAGGTGGGTGCCGCCGACGTAGGAGTCGTTCAGCACCCAGACGTCGCCTTCCTGCCAGACCTGCTCGCCGTACAGCTCCTCGGTGTGGCGGGTGCAGACCTCCAGGTTGCCGAGGAAGATCGGCAGGCCGCTGGACTGGCCGAGCACGTTGTGCTCGCGGTCGAGCAGGGCGACCGCGCAGTCCTTGGCCTCGTAGATGACGGGGGTGTAGGAGGAGCGGATGAGGGTGGTGTTCATGTCTTCCGCGGCCTGGAGGAGGGCGCAGCGGATGATCTCTGTGGTCACCGGGTCGATCATGGGGTCACCTTGATGATCAGGAATCCGTTGGCGTCGGTCGAGGCCACGCAGCCCGGGGGCACGACGGTGGTGGCGGTCTCCTCGACGATGATGGCGGGTCCGGTCAGCTCGCCGGTGAGGGCGGAGCGGCGCAGGACGGGGGTGGCGTGGCGGCGGCCGTCGAAGATCACTTCTCGTACGGCAGGCGGCACGGCCTCGGGGGAGGGGGCGGCGGCGGGGGCGCTCTTGGGGAAGGTGCCGAAGCCGGTGGTGCGGAGCATGACGACCTCGATGGGCGCCTCGGGGGTGGCGTGGCCGTAGCGCGCGGTGTGCGCGGCGGCGTAGCGGTCGGCGAGAACGCCGAGGAAGCCGGGTTCGCCGGGCTCGGCGGCGTCGCGCAGGGGGATGGTGAGGGTGTAGTCCTGGCCTTCGTAGCGCAGGTCGGCCGCGTGCTCGACCCGGCGCCGGTCGCCGGGCACGCCCTGGGCGGCCAGGGCGTCGAGCGCGTCGGTCTCCAGGCGGCGCAGCTCGGCGGCCATGGCGGGGCCGTCGAGGTCGTCCTGGGCGCGGAAGTGCGGGTGGGTGAGGTCGCGGCGGACGTCGGCCTCGAGCATGCCCCAGGCGGAGAAGGCGCCGGGGAAGCGGGGGACGACGACCTCGGAGATGCCGAGCTCGCGGGCGATGAAGGCGGCGTGCATGGCGCCGGCGCCGCCGAAGGCGACCAGGGCGAACTCGCGCGGTTCGATGCCGTGCTCGACGGTGATGGTGCGGATGGCCTGGGCCATCTTGGCGTTGGCGACGTCGCAGATGCCTTCGGCGAGCTGGATCGGGTCCATGCCGAGGGTGCTGGCCAGGCCGGCGACGGCGGTGCGGGCGGCTTCGGTGTCGAGGCTCATGAGGCCGCCGGCGAACCAGTCGGGGTCGACGCGGCCGAGGACGAGGTTGGCGTCGGTGACGGTGGGCTGGGTGCCGCCGCGGCCGTAGCAGGCGGGTCCGGGGACGGCGCCGGCCGATTCGGGTCCGACGCGGAGCGCGCCGGCTTCGGCGTAGGCCAGGGAGCCGCCGCCGGCGCCGATGGTGTGCAGGTTGACGATGGGCATCAGGACGGGGAAGCCCTCGATGGCGGCCTCGGCGCTGATGTCGGGCCGGCCGCCGACGACGAGGGAGACGTCGAAGGAGGTGCCGCCCATGTCGACGCAGATGGCGTTGTCGCGGCCGAGCAGGCGGGCCGCGGCGACGCCGCCCATGGTGCCGCCGACCGGGCCGGACAGCAGGGTCTGCAGGGGGCGGCGGCGGGCGTGGGCGGCGTTGACCAGGCCGCCGGAGGACTGCATGACGTGCACGGGGACGGTCAGGCCGCGGGCGGCGAAGCGCTGTTCGATCTCGGTGAGGTAGCGGCGGGTGACGGGGCCGGTGTAGGCCTCCAGGACGGCGCTGGAGGTGCGCTCGTACTCGCGCCATTCGCGGGCGACCTCGTGGCTGAGGACGACGAGGGTGTCCTGGCCGAGTTCCTCGCTGAGGATCTCGCCGGCGCGCTGCTCGTGGGCGGGGTTGGCGTAGGCGAACAGCAGGCAGACGGCGACGGCGTCGAAGCCTTCCGCGCGGGCCCGGCGGGCGGCTCGCCGTACGGCCTGCTCGTCGAGGGGGAGCAGCTCGGCGCCGCGCCAGTCGAGGCGGCCGGCGGCTTCCATGACGTGCTCGCGGGGGACCAGGGGGAGGGTCTTGCGGTAGCGCAGCTCGAACATGCGCTCGCGGTTGCCCCGGGCGATCTGGTAGACGTCCCGGGCGCCGGCGCTGGTGAGCAGGAGGACCTTGGCGCCTTTGCGTTCGAGCAGGGCGTTGAGGCCCTGGGTGGTGCCGTGCACGAAGAAGGAGATCTCCGCGGGGTCCTCGACGACGCGGTCGAGGGCGGCGAAGACGCCGGCCGCGAGGTCGCCGGGGGTGCTGGGGGCCTTCGACGCGATCACCGTGCCGGTGCGGCCGTCGTAGCGGACGACGTCGGTGAAGGTACCGCCGATGTCCATGGCGACGCGATAAGTCATGCCGGTCACGGTAGGCCGTGCCCGGCCGGAACGGCTGTGCGCGTGGCACAGCCGGCGATGGCCGGCCGGGCATGGTGCCCCCCATGAGCCTCCGGGGGGCCGCATACTGGACCCCTCCACCAGCGTGCGGTCCCGCCCGGAGGCCTTGGCGGCGGGTGAGGCCGCCAAGGGCCCCTGAGGGCCGTCGCCCCCGTCCGGATACCCTCCAGAATCCTTTCGGGGTCCGTCTCAGGAGCCCGCCCAAAGCTTGGCGCGCGGGCCGGGGGTGCGGCATCGGGTGAGATACCGATCTTCCATACCTAGCTGTTGTGATCTACAACGTAAAGGCGAGCGGTTGGGGCAGAACATAGGCCCGTAGGTACTGCGGCATGCGATACCAGCGCGCGTCCCGCGCGAGCACATCGACGACGAGGACCGACTTCTCCACCAGGCGGGCCACGGGCTCGCGGGCGTCGCGGTCGAGCACGGCCTGGGCCTCGTCGAGGCTGAAGGCGCCGGGCAGCGTCGCCAGCAGCGCCCACGTCATGCGGTCGGCCGAGGAGCAGAGCGCGTGGCTCCACGCGGCCGAGGCGCGCAGCGTGGTGTGGCGTTCGGGGTGGTGGGGCGCGGCGGGCAGGTCGTAGAAGGTGCCGTCGTCGAGGCGGGCGGCCAGGGTGCGGGTGTCGAGCAGGTGCTCGGCGGCGATGTGCACGGCCAGGGGCAGGCCGTCGAGGCGGGCCAGGACGAGCGGGTCGACGGCCAGGCCGCCGGAGACCTGGTGGTAGAGGCGGGCGGCGTCGTCGGGGCCGAGGGGGGCGGGGCTGAGCGTGCGTTCGCCGGCGCCGATGCTCTCGCGGCCGGTGAGCAGGATGCGCTGGCCGGTGCCGGCGGCCAGGCGGTCCTCGACGAGCTGGGCGCAGCGGTCGAGGACGTGCTCGCAGGTCTCCAGGACGAGCAGGCCGGTGCGGGGCAGGTCGGTGAGGTCGCTCTCGCGGGCTCGGGCGAGGTCGACGACGAGGCTGTCGGGGTGGTCGTCGGCGGCGGTGCGGGCCAGGACGCTCTTGCCGCTGCCGCCGGGACCGGTGACGGCGACGAGGCGGTGGCCGTCGAGCGCGTCGAGGAGCCGGGCGCGCTGGTGGTCTTGGCCGACGGGCAGGCGAATCGTCACCTATCGAGTGTGACCGAGCGTAGCGGGGTGGGGCAGCGGGTTGCGTACCTAAAGGCGATACCTAAGCGGGTTGTAGGTATGCCCTCACGAGGAGTGTTCGGGCGCGTACGCTAAGGCGATCCCCGGACATCTCGGAGGTTCTCATGTCGCTCGCCACGCATTCGCGTCAGCCGTCGTTGCCGGTGCAGGTGACCGGTTTCGTGGGCCGGCGGCGTGAGCTGGAGCTGCTGGAGGAGTTGTTGTCGCGGGCGCGGCTGGTGACGTTGTCGGGTCCGGGCGGGGTGGGCAAGACGCGGCTGGCGTTGCGGGCGGCGGAGGCGGCTCGTGACCGGTTTCCCGACGGGGTGCATCTGGTGGAGTTGTCGGCGTTGAGCGATGCGGCGTTGCTGGCTCGCACGGTGGCGGGGGCTCTGGGGTTGCCGGAGCAGGAGTCGCGTTCGGCGCTGGAGCAGTTGGTGGAGTTCCTGTCGGTACGGCAGGCGCTGGTGATCCTGGACACCTGCGAGCACCTGGTGGAGGAGTGCGCGCTGCTGGTGGAGCGGTTGCTGCGCGAGACGGTGGGGTTGTGCCTGCTGGTGACGTCGCGGCAGCCGCTGGATGTGGCGGGTGAGCACATGGTGCCGGTGCCGCCGTTGCCGGTGGAGGACGGTGAGGGCGGGGCGCTGGCGTTGTTCGAGCAGCGGGCGGCGGCGGTGGTGCCGGGGTTCGCGGTGACGGAGGAGAACCGGGCGGCGGTGCGGGCGTTGTGCGCGCGGCTGGACGGGATGCCGTTGGCGATCGAGCTGGCGTCGGTGCGGTTGCGGGCGATCCCGTTGCAGGGGTTGCTGGCGCGGCTGGAGGACCGGTTCTCGTTGCTGACGGTGCGGCGTGGGGTGCCGCGGCATCAGACGCTGCGGACGACGATCATGTGGAGTCATGATCTGTGCCTGCCGGAGGAGCGGGTGTTGTGGGGGCGGTTGTCGGTCTTCGCGGGGTCGTTCGATCTGGCGGCGGTGGAGGCGGTCTGTTCGGGGGGTGTGCTGGCGGCGGGGGAGATCGTCGAGCATCTGGTGGGCCTGGTGGACAAGTCGATGGTGATGCGGACGGAGGAGGAGGGGCGTTACCGGCTGCTGGACACGATGCGGGAGCTGGCCGGGGAGCAGGTGGACGCGGCTGAGCTGGTGGAGTTGCGGCAGCGGCATCTGGAGTACTTCACGGGGCTGGCGGGCCGGTGGTATGACCGGGCGTTCGGTGACGAGCAGGTGGCGATGGTCTCGGGGCTGGGCCGGGAGCGGGCGAATCTGCGGGCGGCGCTGGAGTTCGCGTTCTCGGCGGAGGGGGATGCGGCGGCGGGTGCGCGGCTGGCGTACGTGTTGTGGCCGTACTGGTTGTGTGCGGGGGCGTTGTCGGAGGCGTGTTACTGGTACGACCGGGTGCTGGTGGCGGTGCCGGCTCCGGTGGTGGAGCGGGCGATGGCGGTGTGCCATCTGGGGTGGTTCCGTTCGGTGCAGGGGGAGCGGGAGGGTGCGCTGGGCTGCCTGGAGGCGGCGGGGGCGCTGGCGGCGGAGCTGGGGGATGCGGGGTGGCAGGCTCGGGCGCTGATGGGGTTGGGGATGCAGCGCATGATGGCGGGGGATGCGGCGGGGTCGGTGCGGTCGCTGGAGGAGGCGGCGGGGTCGCTGGCCGAGCGTGATCCGCACATGCATCTGTTGTGCCTGGTGACGTTGTGTGCGGCGCATGTGCTGGCGGGGGATCTGAAGCGGGGGCTGGCGTCGGCCGGTCGGGTGCTGCAGGTGCTGGGTCCGGATTCGCGGGAGGCGTATGCGCAGGGGCTGGCGCTGTATCTGATGAGTTTGTGCCGGGGGCTGCTGGGTGAGGGGGCCGAGGCGTTGCGGCTGGCTCGGCAGGGGTTGCGGTTGACGCAGGGGTTGCGTGATCAGTTCTCGGCGGCGCTGGGGCTGGATCTGCTGGGGTTGCTGGCCGTCGGTGAGGGCCGGATGGTGCGGGCGGCGCGGTTGCACGGGGCGGCGGAGGCGGTGTGGGCGCGGTTCACCCGGCCGTTGTACGGGCTGGAGGGGCTGCTGGTGTTGCGTGATCAGACGTTGGTGTCGGTCGAGCAGGCGCTGGGCGCGGAGCGGTTCGAGCTGGGGTTCGCGCAGGGGCGGGCGATGGGGCTGGAGGCGGCGATCCGGCTGGGTGAGCAGGACGGGGACGCGGTGGCCGCGGCGGTGGAGCGGGCGGATCTGGGGGTGTTGTCGGCCCGGGAGCGTGAGGTGGCGGGTTTGCTGGCGGAGGGGTTGACCAACCGGCAGATCGCGGAGCGGCTGGTGATCTCGAAGCGGACGGCGGACGCGCATGTGGAGCACATCTTCGCGAAGCTGGGGGTGTCGTCGCGGGCGCAGGTGGCGGCGCTGGTGGTGGAGGGTTAGAGCGCCTAACAGAATGATCTCTGCTGTGTTTGGATCTCTCGCTGTGACCGGGTGAGAGGAACGCGGGTGCCAAAGCTGAAGCCGTGGGAGGTTAGCGACGAGCTGTGGGCGGTGATCGAACCCTTGTTGCCGCATCGTCAGAGGCGGTTCCGGCATCCGGGGCGTAAGCGGCTGGATGACCGGCTGGCGCTGCAGGGCATCTTGTTCGTGCTGCACACCGGGATCGCCTGGGAGCACCTGCCGCAAGAGCTCGGCTACGGCTCGGGCATGACGTGCTGGCGGCGGCTGGCCGAGTGGAATAAGGCCGGCGTGTGGCAGCGGCTGCACGAGGTGCTACTCGATCGGCTACGCGCCGCCGACGCGCTCGACTTCTCCCGCGCCGCGGTGGACTCCTCCCAGATCAGAGCGCTAAAAGGGGGACGCAGACCGGCCCGTCCCCGGTCGATCGAGGGCGGGCCGGCAGCAAGCACCACCTGATCACCGACGCCACCGGTATCCCCCTGGCCACCATCTTGACCGGTGCTAACCGCAACGACGTCACCCAGCTGCGCCCGCTGCTGGACGCCATCCCGAAGGTGCGTGGTAAGCGCGGCCGGCCGCGCCAGCGTCCCGACGTGGTACTCGCCGACCGCGGCTACGACCACGACAAGTACCGTCACCTGGTCCGCGAGCTGCGGGTCCGCCCGCTGATCGCCCGCCGCGGCACCGGACACGGCTCCGGCCTGGGCAAACAACGCTGGGTCGTCGAGCAGACCTTCGCCCTGCTGCACGCCTTCCGCCGCCTGCGCATCCGCTGGGAGATCCGCGCCGACATCCACGAGGCCTTCCTCAAGCTGGCCTGCGCGCTCATCTGCTGGCGACGCCTCACTTCATTGCGTTAGACGCTCTTAGCGGGGTGGGCGGGGTCCCTACGATGGGTGGGTGGGCAAGCCGTATCTGACGTTGTCGTCCGTGGTGGAGCATGAGGTCGAGGTGCGCCGGTCGCGGTTCGTGTGTGCGATCGCGCCGGCGGGTGAGGTGGGGGCGGCGCAGGCGTTCATCGCGGAGCGGCGGGCGTTGCACTCGGGGGCGACGCACAACTGTTCGGCGTATGTCATCGGTGAGCGGGTGGCCAAGGGTGACGATGACGGGGAGCCGGGCGGGACGGCGGGGACGCCGATGGTGCAGGCGTTGCTGGGGCGGGGTTTCGCCGATGTGGTGGCGGTGGTGACGCGGTATTTCGGTGGGGTGTTGCTGGGTGCGGGTGGTTTGGTGCGGGCGTACGGCGGGGCGGTGACCGAGACGCTGGATCGGGTGGTGCCGGTGCGGATGGTGCCGGCTCGGCTGCTGCGGGTGTCGGTGGCGCACGATCAGGCGGGTCGGGTGGAGAACGATCTGCGGGCTTCGGCGTTCGAGGTGCTGGAGGTGGCCTATGGCGCGGAGGTGGTGTTCGGGGTGGCGGTGGAGGAAGCGCAGGTGGGAGCGTTCTCGGAGTGGGTCGCATCTTTGACCGCCGGTCGTGCTCGGGTTTGGCCGGAGCAGGAGGTCCACGTGCTAAGGTAGGGGCTGATGCTGTGTGGTACCCATGAACGTGTAGCGCCTGGTGGACTGGATAGACCCCCGGGCGTCTTTTTGTTTGCCGGGGGCGCATTGCTTCGCCGGGGTTCGCAAAGAGCGGAACCTCTCGCGTATCTAAGGAGATAGAGAATGGCTACCGGCACTGTGAAGTGGTTCAACAGCGAGAAGGGCTTCGGCTTCATCGCTCAGGATGGTGGAGGTGCGGACGTGTTCGCGCACTACTCCAACATCGCCTCTTCCGGGTACCGCGAGCTGCACGAAGGTCAGCGCGTGTCGTTCGACGTCGCCCAGGGCCAGAAGGGCCCGCAGGCGGAGAACATCGTCCCCGAGTAAGGGTTGACGAGCAACTAGAGAGGCCCGCGGCAGCGCCGCGGGCCTTTTCTGTTGGGCTGGGTTTGGGGTGCGCTTTGTCCTGCCTGGGTTCGGCCCGTTGGTTTCTCTGACCTTTCCTCGGTTATCCGGCGTTTCCCCCGCGTGTCCAGCCGTACCTCGTTAGGAGGAAAGGCGGCCGTAAAGGGACGGCCCGGCCGCGCGGAGGGCCGCTCGGGAGGAACGGACCGGGTGTCCCGAGAAAGGGCCCGGGGCGTGTCCCGGCGAAAGTCCCGGGTGTGATCCAGGAAGAGAGCTCGGCACCCCGGGAGCGGACCGGGTACCTCGGGAGCGGACCGGGTACCTCGGGAGCGGACCGGGTACCTCGGGAGAGGGCTCGGCACCCGGGAGTGGGCTCGGTGCCCCGAGAGAGGACTGGGGTACCAGGAGGACCCTGGGTTCCCGGGAAGAACCCCTGGCGGCGCACAGATCCACCCACCTCGGCCTCCGCGGCCCCCCTCCAACCAATGCGGCGAGCCCCCGGGCGGTGGGTGGTGATCCTGTGCGACGGCGAGCCGGGGTCGGCGAACTCACCCTTCCAACGCGTACTGCATGACCCGGAACTTGGTCTGCGCCTCAGCCAGCTCAGCGGCCGGATCAGAGTCCCCCATGATCCCGCACCCGGCGAAGAGCCGAGCTCGCCGCCCATGGATGTGCCCGGACCGAAGGGCGATCCCCCATTCCCCGTCCCCCCGGGCGTCGATCCACCCGACGGGCCCGGCGTAACCGGCCCGGTTCATCCCTTCGATGTGCCGGATGAGGTCGACAGCGGTCCGCGTGGGCGTCCCTCCCACCGCGGCGGTGGGGTGCATGGCCTGGACGACGTCGAGCACGCTGGCCCCGTCGGCCAGCCGTCCGGTGACGTGGCTGGCCAGGTGTTGAAGGTTGGGCAGTACCAGCAGCTCAGGCTCGTCGGGCGTGGTGAGGCTCGCGCACAGGGGTGTGAGGGTCCGCCGGACCGATTCGATGGCGCATTCGTGTTCGTGCCGGTCCTTGGCCGAGGCCATGAGGGCCTGGCCGCGGGCGTGGTCGTCGGCGGGGTCGGTGCCGCGGGTGGTGGTGCCGGCCAGGACGAGGGATTCGATTTCGGGCCCGGTGCGGCGGATGAGGAGTTCGGGGGTGGCGCCGATGAGGGTGCCGGTGGTGGGGGTGCCGACGGCGAAGGTGTAGCACTCGGGGTAGCGCTGGGCCAGGCGGCTGAGGATGAGGCGCAGGTCGATGGGGTGTTCGGCGGTGGCGAGGAGGTCGCGGGCGAGGACGACTTTTTCGAGGTCGCCGTTGCGGATGCGGCGGCTGGCCTGGGCGACGACGGCTTGCCAGGCGGGGGCGGACATGCTGCCGTCGCCGTAGCTGATGGTTCCGGGGTGGGTGAGGGGGCGGGCGGTGGTGAGGGGGGCGTCGCCGATGGTGGTGAGCCAGGCCTGTCCGTCGCGGCGGGCGAGGATGGTGTGGGGCACGATGAGGACGGATCCGGGGGTGTTCTCGTCGAAGGTGAAGCTGCCGAAGGCGACGGGGCCGGATCCGGGGGTGTTGAGCGGGTCGTCGATGTGGGTGTCGGCGAAGGTTTCGTTGAGCCAGCGGCGGGCCCAGTCGAAGCGGCCGGGGCCGGGCGGGATGTCGGCGCGGGCGGCTTCGCCCCAGCCGACGAGGCCTTGGCCGTGTCTGATCCAGGCGTAGGGCGCTGCGTGGGGCAGCGCCTGGATCAGGTCGCCGGGGTCGCGGACCGTGGTGGTGCGAACCGGCAATGGGTGGGTTGTTCCCAGTGCGACACTCACCCAAGACACTCTATGCCGAATCTGAACGTGTTCGACTTTGGCCCCCTGGGTTGGCGGGATGGGGGCTGGTGTTGGCCTGGTGGCTGTCAAGGGCCGATATGAACTCGGTCGGGTGTGGGCGGAGGTGCCGTCGTCGGGGCTCGGGGGTCTCTACCTTCAGATCATGCTCGGTCACGTGGTGGTTGCCGTGTCGTTGTCGGCGTCGTCGCTCATCGCTCCGGAGGTGCCGCCGGTGCCGCGGGTGATGGCGGCGCTGGGGGATTCGATCAGTGCGGGGTTCAACGCGTGCGGGTGGTTCGTGGCGTGCCCGTCGCGGTCGTGGTCGGCGGGGGAGCATGCGGGGATCTCCAGTCACTATGTGCGGCTGGGGATGAAGGGCGGTAACCGGAACTTCGCCGTGCCGGGGGCGACGAGTGCGGATCTGGCCGGGCAGGTACGGCAGGCGGTGGCGGTGCGGGCGGAGTATGTGACGGTGTTGCTCGGGGCGCAGGACGCGTGCAAGGCGAGCGAGCGGGAGATGACGCCGGTGGCGGTGTACCGGGCGCGGATGGCCAAGGCGTTGTGGGCGTTGCGTGATGGTTTGCCGGGGGTGCGGGTGTTCGTGGCGAGCGTGCCGGATCTGCGGCGGTTGTGGGAGACGGGCAAGGACAACGCGATCGCGCGGATGTTCTGGAAGGTGGGGCGGATCTGCCCGTCGATGCTGGCGTCGCCGACGTCGGTGAAGAAGGCCGATGTGGATCGGCGGGCTCGGGTGCGGGCGCGGGTGATGGCCTACAACCGGGTGCTGGCGGAGGTGTGCGCGCAGTTCGGGCCGGCTTGCCGTACGGACTCGGGGGCGGTTTTCGGTTATCCGTTCACGCTGGAGCACATCAGCAAGTGGGATTTCTTCCATCCGAACGAGGCGGGGCAGCGGGCGCTGGCGAAGGCGACGTTCGCGAAGGGGTTCGAGTGGGCGCCGTCACCGGCATTGCGCGAGCATGGTTGATTTGTCGGCCGGGGTGACGGGGAGCCGGTATTTGCGGGCGACCTGGGCGAATCTGACGGCGTAGGCGCAGCGGATGCGGGCGCGGGGCGGCAGCCAGGAGGCGGGGCCCGAGCCGTCCTTGGCCTCGTTGGCGGCGCCGTCGACGGGCAGCAGGTTGAGCGGGTCCTGGGCGAAGTCGAGGCGTTTGCTCATCGGCCAGGAGCGGGCGCCCATGCGCCAGGCGTAGGACAGCGGGACGACGTGGTCGACCTGGATCTGGCCGGGGCGGGTGATGGTGCGGCCGGTGTAGGGGTCTTCCAGGCGCAGTCGTTTGACGGCGCAGCCGTCGCGGGCGAGGTCGTGGCCGTCGCGGGCGAGCAGGTCGTCGCGGGTGCGGCAGCCGTTGTGGGCGTAGGGAACGCCGGGGGCGGTGTCGGCCCAGTTGGCGCCGTAGTTGAGGCGGTCGTAGCCGGCTTTGGATCCCATCGGGCGGGTGCGCAGGCCGCGGATGACGTCGGCGCCTTGGCGGCGTTCGGTGCCGGTGGTGAGGGGGGCCAGGCCGGAGCGGGTCCCGTCGGTGTTGGTGAGGGGGCTGGCGGCGGCTGCTCGGGAGGTGGTGGCGGGTTTGCCGATCAAGGCGAGGATCATGACGGCGCCGGCGATGACGGCGATCGTGTCCCGGGTGCTCAATCGCGCCTCCTTTCTCCAGCAGTGTCGATGAGGAGGGCCAGGCCGTCCAGCAGGCGGGTGAGTCCGAAGGTGAACAGGCTGTCGAGGTCGTAGTCGAGGGCGGGGTCGGTCAGGAGGGCGGTGAGGGTGGGGTAGTCGCCGGAGTGCAGGAGGCGTTGCAGGGGGTCGTGCTGGGCGGCGAGCCATTGATCCTCGTCGAGGCCGGTGTCGGCGCGGGCGGCGGTCTCGGTGGGGAGGTTGACGGCGACGCCGCGGACGTAGGTGGCCAGCGACAGGGCGGCGTGCAGGGTGGCGTTGGCGCCCAGGCCGTGGTGGTGCAGGGCGCGCAGGGCCCATTCGGTCTGCGCCATGCCGTGCGGGGACAGGGCGGGGCGGGTGAAGGAGAGGACCTCGGCCAGCCAGGGGTGGTCGCGGTAGGCCTGCCACTGCAGGCGGGCGAGGGTTTCGAGCTGGGTGCGCCAGCCGGGTGGCGGCGGGTCGGGCAGGTGGCGTTCGCCGAGGACGGCATCCGTCATCAGGGTGATGAGCTCGTCCTTGTCGTGGATCTGCCGGTAGAGGGACATGGTGGGGCGGCCGAGGTCGGCGGCCAGGCGGCGCATGCTGAGGGCGGGCAGGCCCTCGGTGTCGGCGATGCGGATGGCGGCGCGCAGGAGGGGGTCGGGGCCGGCCGCGGGTGTCTTCGGGGTGGGGGGTGGGGCGGGGTCGGCGACGATGGTGCCGATGCCGGGGCTGGCGTAGGCCAGGCCCTGGTGTTGCAGGGCGGTGAGGGCCTTGGTGGCGGTGGCCATGGCGACGCCGTAGTCGCGGGCCAGGCGCCGGGTGGAGGGCAGGCGGTCGCCGGGGCGCAGGCGGCCGGTGTCGATGTCGCGGCGGAGGTCGGCGACGATGCGCAGGTAGGGCGCGGTCACCTAGTGCACTGTAGTGGTGCACTAGTGCGGCTGGCCATTTACCAGGGTGAGAAGCCGTTTGTACGGTGTACGCATGGATGTGTTGATCTCTGGGGCCGGGATCGCCGGCCCGGCGCTGGCGTTCTGGCTGGCGCGAGCGGGCCACCGGGTGACGGTGGTGGAGCGGGCGCCGCGGTTGCGCCAGGGCGGGCAGGCGGTGGATTTCCGGGGCCGGGTCCAGCTCGGGGTGCTGGAGCGGATGGGGTTGCTGGCGGCGGTGCGCGAGCGGGCCACGCACGTGGGCGACACGGTGGTGGAGGATGCGGCGGGGCGGCGGCTGGCGCGGTTGCCGGCGGTGTTCACCAGCGGCGATGTGGAGATCGTGCGGGGTGACCTGGTGGGGCTGTTGCACGAGGTCACGCAGGCGGATGTCGAGTACGTCTTCGGTGACGGCGTCGCCGGGCTGCGCGGGGGCGAGGTGGTGTTCGAGCGGTCGGGGGCTCGGCGGTTCGATCTGGTGGTGGGGGCCGACGGGCTGGGGTCGGTGGTGCGGCGGCTGGCCTTCGGGGTGCGGCGGGCTCGGCATCTGGGGATGTACCAGGCGGTCTTCTCGATGCCGGAGGGGGCGGCGGAGCCCGGTAGCGCGGTGATGTTCAGTCTGCCGGGGGTGTCGGCGAGCGTGCACGGGCATCGGGGGCGGGTGCTGGGCGGGCTCGACTTCGCCTCACCGGAGCTGGAGCCGGAGCTGGGCGCGGATGGGCTGGATCCGCATCGGTTGCTGGCCGAGCGGTTCGCGGGGGTGGGGTGGCGGGTGCCGGAGCTGCTGGCCGCGGCTCGGCGGGCGCCGGACTTCTACTTCGCGCCGGCCGCGCAGCTTGAGCTGGAGCGGTGGTCGGCCGGGCCGGTGGTGTTGCTCGGGGACGCGGCGTGGGCGCCCGGGCCCGGTGGGATGGGGACGGGGCTGGGGCTGGTGGGGGCGTATGTGCTGGCCGGTGAGCTGGCCGGTGAGCTGGCGGGCTCGGATGGTGCGGGCTCGGATGTCGCGGGCTCGGATGTCGCGGGCTCGGATGTGGCGGCCGCGGTGGCGGGGGCGGGGCGGCGGTTCGAGGCGGTGATGCGGCCGTTCGTGGCCGAGGGGCAGCGGCAGGCGCTCGGGGCGGAGGGGTTCCTGGTGCCGGGGACGCGGGGGCGGATCTGGGCGCGTAACCAGTTCTTCCGGATGGCGTCGGTGATGCCGGGCAAGGGGCTGGTGGGGCGGCTGGCCTCGCGGGCGGCCGATCGGGTGCCGCTGCCGGACTACCCGCTCCGGGTCGCCGGCTAGCCCACCGCACCAGGCGGGCCGCCTGCCCGAGCCCGCCGCACCTCGCAGGCGCCCCACCCCGGGCCTCGCCGTACCTCAGGCTTGGCCCGCCCCCGTCCCGCCGCTCAGGCTTGGCCCGCCCCGGCTCCGCCGTACCTCGCGGGTGGCCCGCCCCGGCTCCGCCGTACCTCGCGGGTGGCTCGCCCCGGCTCCGCCGTACCTCGCGGGTGGGCTGCCCGGGCTCCGCCGTACCTCTTTCCCAGGGGTACGGCGGAGCCGGAGGGGTCAGGGCTGGAGGTCGGGCTCGGGCTTGACGGGGCGGACGTAGGTGCCGTTGCGGCGGGCCAGGAGTTCCTCCAGCAGGGCGTCCCACTGGGTGCCGACGGCTTCGACGCTGTAGGTCTTGGCGGTGTCCAGGCCGCCGGCGGCCAGGTCGGCGCGGAGCTGGTCGTCCTCGATGACGCGGTTGATGGCGGCGGCGAGGTTGTCCTCGGTGCGCGGCTTGACCAGCAGCCCGTCGAACTCGTGGGTGATCATTTCCTTGGGGCCGTGCGGGCTGGCGAAGCTGACGACGGCCACGCCCTTGGCCATCGCCTCCAGGACGGTCATGGGGAAGCCCTCGTGGCGGGAGCTGAGGACGAAGATCGAGGCCTGTTCGAGGGCGTCGCCGACGTCGTGGGTGGGGCCCATGAGCTGGACCTTGCCGGTGAGGCCGAGTTCGGTGATCTGGTTGGCGAGGTTCTCCTCCTGGGGGCCGGCGCCGTAGATGCGCAGGGTCCAGTCGGGGTGGCGGGCGGCGACCTGGCGCCAGCAGCTGATCAGGCGGTGGAAGCCCTTGATGCGGGTGAGCCGGCCGACGGCGACGACGACCTTGGCGTCGAGTTTGGCCACGCCGCCGCCCATGGGCGGGACCGCGTTGGGGATGCGGACCAGCTTCTTGGGTTTCTTGGTGAGGGCTTCGCGGTAGTCGCGCAGGTCGGCCTTGGTGAGGGTGACCAGGGCGTCGAAGCGGCGGTAGCGCCACTTGATGAGTTCCTGGATGGGTTCTGCCTGGGTGCGGAAGGCGACGTGTTCCTGGCCGACGGTGATGACGCCGGGCGGGGCGAGCTGGGCCATGGCCAGGTTGAGGCCGGGCCGGGTGGCCATGAGCACGCCGCTTTCGAGGGAGCGGATGTAGCGGGCCAGTTGCAGGTCGGTCCAGAGGTTGAAGCGGTGGAAGGCGGTCTCTTCCTCGGGGATGAGCCGGCTGGGCCGCTTGGAGAGCTGGGCGCGCAGGCCGGTGCGTTCGACGGTGCGGTCGTCCAGGAAGCGGAACTTGACGCGCGGGTCGATGGGGAAGAACGGCTCGTCGGCCTCTTTGAGGATGGAGACGATCTCGACGTCGTGTCCGGTGGCGGCCAGGTAGCTGGCCTGGTTGAACACGGTGCGGATGGTGCCGCCCATGCCGTAGGCGTGCAGGAGCAGGAAGCGCACCTGGTGGATAGAGGGCGGTGGCGCCTTGCGCGCCCGGCGCCGGTTGAGGCCCTGGTAGAGCCGTCTGATCGCTGCCTTGCCCTTGCGTGCCACTCCGCGCACCGGTGGAGGCCCCCTTCTACACACGTGGCCGGTGGCGAGGTCGTTCCGCCACCGGCGCTGGTCGTCGTTCGTCGTTCTCGGCGGGACGGGACCGTCGTTCCCCGTGGTCCCTGCTTCCCCGCTTACGTCCTGTTAGACGCTGTAATGCCGGTCAGGGTTGCATACGGGGGCGAAACTGGCGATCAGGGGTGTGCGGGGGGCGGCTTTCGAGCTGCTCGAGGGCGAGGCGGATGGCGGTGTCGAGCTGGGGGTCGTGGCCTCGGGCGTAGTCCTGGGGGGTGATGTCGACCTCGACGTCGGGGTCGGTGCCGTAGTTCTCCACGCGCCAGCCGACGTCGTCGAAGGCGAAGGAGTATTCGGGCTGGGTGGTGAGGGTGCCGTCGGACAGGCGGTGGCGGGGCTGGATGCCGAAGACGCCGCCCCAGGTGCGTTTGCCGACCAGGGGGCCGAGGCGGAGGAGTTTGAAGGCGTGGCTGAAGACGTCGCCGTCGGAGCCGGCCCATTCGTTGGTGAGGGCGACCATGGGTCCGCGGGGGGATTCGGGCGGGTAGGGCTCGGGGTCGCCCCAGCGGGGGTAGTCGTAGCCGAGGCGGCGGCGGGCGAGTTTTTCCAGCAGGAGGCCGGAGACGTGGCCGCCGCGGTTGTAGCGCACGTCGATGACGAGGGCGGGGCGGTCGTACTCGGTGAGGAAGCCGCGGTGGAACTCGCCGAAGCCGGTGGTGGCCATGTCGGGGATGTGGACGTAGCCGACGCGGCCGCCGGAGGCCTGGTGGCAGCGGGCGCGGTTGTGGTTGACCCAGTCGCGGTAGCGGGCGGGTTGCTCGTCGGCGAGGGCTTTGACGACGGCGGTGAAGGTGGTGCCGTCGCGGGTGAGGGTGAGTTCGACTTCTTGGCCGGCCTGGTTGACGAGGCGCTGGTTGGGGGTGGCGTGTTCGCCGATGGGGGCGCCGTTGATGGCCAGGACGGTGTCGCCTGGCTGGACGACGACGCCGAGGCGGTTGAGGGGTGAGGTGGCGTCGGGGTCCCAGCGGTCGCCGGTGACGATGGCGCCGATGCGGTAGTGGCCGTCGTGGTAGTCCCAGTCGACGCCGAGTTTGCCTTGGGCGTAGTCAGGGCCGGGGCGGTATTCGCCGCCGCTTTCGTAGGCGTGGCTGGTGCCGAGTTCGCCTTGGAGTTCCCACAGCAGGTCGGAGAATTCGCCGCGGGTGGTGACGCGTTCGACGAGGGGCTGGTAGCGGGTGTAGAGGGCGTTCCAGTCGAGGCCGGCCATGTCGCCGCTCCAGAAGTGTTCCAGTTGCAGGCGCCAGGCTTCGCGGAACATCTGCCGCCATTCGGCTTCGGGGCAGAGGGAGACTTTGACGCGGTCGAGGTCGAGCCAGCCGCTGGTGCGGGAGGGCGGGTCGTCGTCGTGTTCGGGGATCTCGCCGGACTTGACGACGCGGATGCGGTCACCGGCCAGGTAGAGGACGGTTTTGTGGTCGCGGGCCAGTTCGAAGGAGGTGACGCCTTCCGCGAAGGTCTCGCCGGAGTTCTTGTCCAGGTCGTAGAGCTGGAGGGTGGATTCTTCGCCTTCGAGGGGGCTGGACTGGATGAGGATCTTGGTGGCGGAGACGCCGGCGATGCGTTCGTAGCGGCCTTCGGGCAGGGGGAAGGCGGTGACGCGGTCGGCGAGGCCGTCGAGGTCGATGTCGAGGTCGCCGGGTTCGTCCTCGTCGTCGTCCTTGGCGTCGAGGGGGCGGGAGACGGGGACGAACGGGTCGGGGATGCCGGGGCGCAGGGCGAGGGCGTAGGGGCGGGAGCCGAGGGGGAAGCCGAGGTCGAACTGGAGGGCGTCGTAGACGGGGTCGAAGGTGCGTTTGCCGATGAAGTACAGGTAGCGGCCGCGGGGGTCGAAGGCGGGGGCGCTGTCGCGCAGGACGGGTTCGGTGGCCTGGACGGTGGTGGCGGGCGCGGTGGCGGTGGCGGGGCGGTGGAGTTTGATGGCGCTGGTCTGGGAGGTGGTGGGGGCGGCGTAGGCGAGCCAGTTGCCGTCGGGTGACCAGGCGAGGTCTTCGGGGCAGCCGTGCGGGTTGGCCTCGACGAGGGTGGATTCGGCGCGGTCGAGGTCGACCAGGTGCAGTTCGTTGCGGTGGGTGGTGACGGCGACGCGGTCGTGGGCGGGGTCGGGGGCCAGTTCGACGATGCGGCCGAGGGTGGCGATGGTGCGCTGGTGGTGGTCGTCGATGAGGACGAGGTGTTCGTCGGGGCGTTCGCCGCTGGCGGCGGCGATGAGGCGGCGGTGGTCGTTGAGCCAGGTGAGCAGGCGGTAGCGGACGCCGTCGGGCTGGCCGTGCTGCAGGACGGGGCCTTCCCAGCAGGCCAGGGTGTAGGCCTTGCCGCGGGTGGTGAGGGCGACGCCGGTGCCGTCGGGGGCCAGGGTGGCGCTGTCGAGGTAGTCGGCGGCTTCGACGAAGCGGCGGTTGCGCTGGGTGCGGGAGCTGGCCAGGCGGACCTCGACGTGGCGGGCGGGGCGGCCGGGTTCGAGCAGGTAGAGGTCGCCGCCGGCGTGGTAGACGAGGGTGCGGCCGTCGCCGGAGAGGTTGCGGGCGTAGAAGTCGTGGTGGTCGGTGAGTTTGCGCAGGTCGCTGCCGTCGGGCAGGCAGGAGTAGACGTTGCCGACGCCGTCGTGGTCGGACAGGAAGCAGATGCGTTCGCCTTGCCAGCAGGGGGAGGCGAGGTTGCCGGGCAGGGTGATGAGGCGGTGGAACTCGCCGGTGCCGGCGGTGTCGATCCACAGGTCGCCGGCGGTGCCGCCGCGGTAGCGCTTCCAGCGGGCGGGGTCGGCGGTGTTGCGGCCGAGGACGATCATGCCGTCGGGGCCGTGGGCGATGGAGGTGGCCGGGCCGTAGGGCAGGCGGTGGGGCTGGCCGCCGGGGGTGACGCGGTGCAGCCAGGTGCGGCCGTCGAAGGGCTGGCATTCGTCGCTGGCGTAGAGGATGGCGCCGTCGGGGTCCCAGCCGGTGACGGTGGAGCGGGCGCCGTGGAAGGTGAGGCGCTGGGCGGCGCCGCCGTCGGCGGGCATGGCGTAGACCTCTTCGGGGCCTTCTTCGCGGCCGGTGAAGGCGAGTTGGTCGCCTTTGGGGGAGAAGCGGGGGTAGGTGGCTTCGGCCAGGCCGGCGGTCAGGCGGAAGGCGCGTCCGCCGGTGGCGGAGACCATCCACAGGTCGTCTTCGGCGGAGAAGACGACGACGTCGCCGAGGATGGCGGGGAAGCGCAGGTAGGCGGACATGGGCTCGCTTTCGGGCTGGTACGGCTCGCGCGGTCGCCGGTGTCGCGCGCGGCGCGGCCCACGGGTGCGTGCGAGCCGTACCGGTTCGGGTGGCCGGGCGTGGTCCGGCCCCCCGGCGGCCGGATCAGGTGGCGGACGAGGTGCTACCTGTCAGGTGATATCAGGCTTCGGGCTCGCGTGCCGTCTGCTTTTTGGCGTTCTTGGCCGCCCTGGATTCCTTGATCGCGGCCTTCTTGGCCTTGCCGGACTTGGCCGCGGGTTTCTTCTTGCTGTCTGCCATGGTTTCCCCCCGTTGGCGATGAAGTGCCCCTTGTGGGGCTAGTGCGGTAAATACCCACTATGAGGATTGATGTAGACAAGGTTCGGGCCGAGACTCCCGCCTGCCGTACCGTCGTGCACCTGAACAACGCCGGCGCCGCGCTGCCGCCGCTGCCGGTGACCGACGCGCTCACCGCGCACCTGGCGCTGGAGGCCGGGATCGGCGGTTACGAGGCCGCCGACCGGCAGGCCGGGGCGGTGGAGGGCTTCTACGACTCGGTCGCCGCGCTCGTCGGGGCCGGGCGTGAGGAGATCGCCTACGTCGAGAACGCGACCCGGGCCTGGGACCTGGCCTTCTACGGGCTGGAGTTCGGGCCGGGCGCGCGGGTGGTGACGACCAGCAGCGAGTACGCCAGCAACGGGATCGCCTTCCTGCAGCGGGGACTGGAGGTGGAGGTGCTGCCGGACGAGCCGTCCGGGGAGCTGTCGCTGGCGGCGCTGGAGGCGTCGCTGCGGCGGGGCGGGGTGGGGCTGGTGGCGATCAACTACATGCCCACGCACAACGGGCTGGTCAACCCGGCGGCCGAGGTGGGGCGGCTGACCCGCGAGCACGGGGTCCCCTACCTGCTGGACGCCTGCCAGGCGGTGGGGCAGGTGCCGGTGGACGTGGCCGAGCTGGGGTGCGACTTCCTGTCGGCGACCGGGCGCAAGTTCATGCGCGGGCCGCGCGGGACCGGGTTCCTGTACGTGCGGCGGGAGGTGCTGGGCTGGCACCGGCCGCCGTTCCTCGACCTGCTGTCGGCCGAGTGGACCTCGCCGGGCGGCTACGAGATGCGCGGTGATGCGCGGCGGTATGAGACGTGGGAGCGGTATGTCGCCGGGCAGATCGCGTTGGGGGTGGCGGCCGAGTACGCGCGGGGTCTGGGGATGGAGGCGGTCTGGGCGCGGGTGCGGGAGCTGGCCGCCGGGCTGCGGGAGCGGCTGGCGGGGATCCCCGGGGTGCAGGTGCTGGACCGTGGGGCGGTGCGGGGGGCGATCGTCTCCTTCACCGTCGCCGGGCGAGACAGCGGGGCGGTCCGGCTGGCGCTGCGGGAGCAGGGGATCAACGTCAGCGCCACCGACATCGCCCACCAGCGGCTCGACCCCTTCGCGGTGCCTTCGGCGGTGCGGGCCTCGGTGCACTACTACAACACCGAGGAGGAGCTCGACCGCCTGGCCGCCGCCCTCGGCGAGCTCGCCTCGTCCGCCCGTTAGAGCAGGGCGAGCTGTTCCGGCTCGGGGTGCCGGGCCGGGGCAGGGGCCGGGGCGGGGTGGCGGAGTCTGGGGCGGAGGCGGGGGCGGTTGCCGCCCTTGCCGATGCCGTAGCGCTCGGCCAGCTCGCGGACCTGCCCGGCGATCCGCTCCTGGTAGCCTCGCGGCGCGTAGGCTCCTCTGCCGTACAGCTCCAGGTAGCGGGGGACCAGCCGCGGGTGCGTGCGGCCCAGCCAGGTCAGGAACCACTCGCGCGCCCCCGGCCGCAGGTGCAGCACGATCGGCGTCAGGTGGGTGGCGCCGGACTCGGCGATGGCCCGCACGGTCTGGTCGAGCTGGCCGGGGGAGTCGGTGAGGTAGGGCAGGATCGGCGCCATCAACACCCCGCAGGGGATCCCGGCCTCGTTGAGCGTACGGCAGGCCTCCAGCCGGCGGTGCGGGTGCGGGGTGCCCGGCTCGACCGCCTGCCAGGCGTCGGCGTCGACGAAGCCGACGGAGAAGGCGGTGCTGACGTCGGTGACCTCGGCCGCCCGGGTGAGCAGGTCGAGGTCGCGCAGGATGAGCGTGCCCTTGGTGAGGATGGAGAAGGGGTTGGCCGCCTCGCTCAGCGCGGTGATGATGCCGGGCATGAGGCGGTAGCGGCCTTCGGCGCGCTGGTAGCAGTCGACGTTGGTGCCCATCGCGATCGGCCGGCCGCGCCAGCGGGGCGAGGCGAGTTCGCGGCGGGTGAGCTCGGGGGCGTTGACCTTCACGATGACCTTGGAGTCGAAGTCGAGGCCGGCGTCGAGGTCGAGGTAGGTGTGGGTGTTGCGGGCGAAGCAGTAGACGCAGCGGTGGGCGCAGCCGCGGTAGGGGTTGATCGTGTGGTCGAAGGGGACGCGGCTGACGGCGGGGACCTTGTTGATGATCGAGCGCGCCCGGACCTCGTAGAAGGTCATCCCGCGGAAGGCGGGGGTGTCGAAGGTGCGCTCGACCGCGCCGAACAGCGGCGAGGCCGCCGCGTCGGGGGAGCCGTCGAGTCGCAGGTTGTCCCAGCGCATAGGCTTGATTAGAACAACTGTTCGGTCTTGATCGCAACTCGGGGGCGCGGGGAAAGCGATCGTAATTCCCAGGCCAAGGAGCGGATAACGATCTTCAAGGGTGGGCAGAACGTCGGCACAGAACGTGCGTTCCGGAGGTGCATCCATCATGGCCTGGTCGCAGGATGAGGAGCGGATGCTGGCCCAGATCGAGCAGCACCTCGTCGAGGAGGACCCGCGACTGGTCGCGCGCCTGGAGTCGTTCAACCGGCGGGCCGGCCGGGGTGAGGCCAGGTCCCGTGACGCCGCCGTGCCCCGTCGCCCGCGCCGCTCCACGGTGATCATCCTGGTGAGCTGGGTGCTGATCGCCACGCTGGTGGCGACGCTGCTCATCATGGTCCTGCGCAACGACACCGCCCTCGCCCTGGCCCTGTAGACCCGCCGGAGGCCTCCGTCCCGGAGCGGGCCGCCGCCGGCCGCCGGCCACGTGACGAGCCGTCCTGCGGGCGGCCGCCCCCTTTTCGTGCGACGCGCGCTTCCCCTTTGCCCGCGGGGTTGACGGGGGGTCGGGGGGTGGCGAGGCTGGCGCGCAGCCGAGCATGGGAGAGACGATGGAGCACGTCACATCCGCCGACGGGACGGTGCTGGCGCTGGAGCGGGCGGGGAGCGGGCCGGCGATCGTGCTGGTGTGCGGGGCGATCAGCGACCGCAGCGCCAACGCGGCGCTGGCCGGGGAGCTGGCCGGGCACTTCACCGTGTACAACTACGACCGGCGCGGGCGGGGCGGGTCGGGCAACGCCACGCCGTACCGGCTGGAGGCTCCGGCGCAGGAGGCGGGCGAGGAGGCGCTGGCGCGCGAGGCGGAGGACCTGGCGGCGGTGGTGGCCGCGGCGGGCGGACGGGCCTACGCCTACGGGATCTCCTCGGGCGGGGCGCTGGTGCTGGAGGCGGCGGCGCGCGGGGTGGAGCTGGCCGGGGTGGCGGTGTACGAGTGCCCCTACAGCCCGGGCAACGGCGAGGAGGGGCGTGCCTACTACGCCGAGCTGACCCGGCTGCTGCGCGAGGGGCGCGGCGGGGAGGCGGCGGCGCTGTTCCTGACGGTGGCCGGCACGCCGGAGGCGCAGGTCGAGCAGATGCGGCGCGAGCCGTACTGGCCGCAGGTGGAGGCGCTGGCTCCGGTGCTGCCCTACGACTCGGCGGCGCTCGGGCACGGCACGTGCGGCGGGGTGTTCCCGGTGGAGCGCATGGCCTCGCTGGCCGTACCGGCGCTGGTGCTGAGCGGCGGCGCCAGCCCGCGTTTCTTCCACGACGCGGCCCGGTTGATCACGGCGACGCTCGCCGGGGCGCGGCACGAGGTGGTGGCCGGGCAGGATCACCAGGTGCGGGCGGCGGCGCTGGCTCCGGTGCTGGTGGCCGGGCTGCTCGGCAAGACGGACCGTTCCGTATAGTTGGGCGGCATGAGTCCCAACCCCGCCCGCCGCAGCGAACGTTCGCGCACGGCGATCCTGACGGCGGCGCTCGAGCTAGTGCAGGAGGTCGGGTACGCGAAGCTGACCGTGGAGGCGATCGCGGCGCGGGCGGGGGTGGGCAAGCAGACGATCTACCGGTGGTGGCCGTCGAAGGCGGCGGTGATGTTCGACGCCTTCCAACGGCACAACGCCGCCGCCCAAGAGCAGGTGGTGCTGCCCGACACCGGGGACCTGGCCGCCGACCTGCGGCTGGTGCTGCACGAGACGGTCGCGGAGTTCAACGACCCCGCCTTCGCCTCGGCCTACCGGGCGCTCAACACCGAGGTGCAGGACGACCCGGTGCTGGCCGAGCAGTTGCTGGAGCGGCTGCTGCGCCCGGCGCTGGAGGCGGTCAAGGCGCGGCTGCGCACCGCGGGCCTGCCGGCCGGCCTCGACCTGGACGTGGCGGTCGAGGCGCTGTACGGGCCGTTCTACTACCGGTGGCTGCTGCGGACCGGCCCGCTGACCACCGGGTACGCCGACCGGCTGCTGGAGCTGTGGCTGCGCGGGGTACGCGCGTAGAGCCGGCCGGGGCGGGCGGTCACAGGCCGTTGAGGAAGCGGGCGGCGATCGGCGCGGCGACCTTGCCGCCGCCTCCGCCGCCCTCGACGATCACCGCGAAGGCGACCTCGTCCTTGAAGCCCATGAACCAGGCGTGCTGGCCGGCCACCGGGTTGCCGTACTCGGCGGTGCCGGTCTTGCCGTAGGTCCCGGCGGGCAGGCCGGCGGCCTTGGCGGTGCCCTTGGTGACCACCGCGGACATCATCTGGTGCAGCGGCTTGAGCACCTGGTCCGGCAGCGGGCGCGGCTCGGCCTTCTGTTTGCGGCCCTCGACCAGGGTGGGCGGGCGCCAGGTGCCGTCGGCGATGGCGGCGCCGACGGAGGCCATGGTGAGTGGGGTGGCGATCAGCCGGGCCTGGCCGAAGGAGGCGGCGGCCAGCTCGGAGTCGGAGGTGGCCTTCGGGAAGCTGGGCTGGCGGGCGGGCACGCCGATCTGCAGCGGCTGGTTGAAGCCGACCAGCTCGGCGGCCTGCTGGAGCTTGTCGGCGCCGAGCTGCTTCTGGGCCATGGGGGCGATCGTGGTGTTGCAGGAGTAGGCGAAGGAGTCGGAGAAGCTGAGCGAGCCGTACTCGGCGTGCTCGGAGTTGCGGATCTTGAGGCCGCCGACGTAGGCGTACTTGGGGCAGCTCACCCGGTCGGCGGGCTTGACGCCTTCGGCCAGCAGGCCGAGGGCGGTGACGGCCTTGAAGGTGGAGCCGGGGGCGTACTGGCCGTCCAGGGCGCGGTTCATGTCGCCGCGGTTGTTGACGACGGCCAGGATGCCGCCGGTGGACGGCTTGATCGCCACGATCGAGGCGGGCTTGTCGACCTCGCGCACGGCTTCGACGGCGGCGGCCTGGATGCGCGGGTCGAGCGTGGTTTCGAGGGGTTTGCCCTTCTGGCCCTTGATGGTGTGCAGGACCTTGCCGCCGAGCATGATCTGCGTGGCGGGGATGCCGGCCAGGCGCGTCTGGAAGGTGGCCTGCAGGCCGCCGCGGCCGATGGCCTGGCCGACCTTGTAGGAGGGGCCGTACTTGGCCACGTCCTCCTTGGTCGCCTTGTCCAGGAAGCCGACGAGCTGCTGGATCGAGCCGCCGGCGCCGCCGTCGTCGATGCGGTCGCCGTTGGCGTCGGTGACGGCCGCGCGGGCCGGCCAGGCGCTCTTGACGGAGAAGGCGGCGCCGGGCGTGAGCTCGGGGTGCAGGGTGGCCGGTGTCCAGTCGACCTTCCAGGCCCGTTCGTGGACTTTCAGGTTGATGGTCCCCTGGTAGGTCCACTCGCCCGCGTTGCGGAGTTTCAGGGTGGCGGTGTACGGCACGGCCGCGCTGCCGTCGCCCTCGACGGGGGCGCCGAGGGTGACCTTGGTCTGCTCGACGTCCAGGCCCTTGCGCTGCTGCTCGTAGGCGACCAGTGAGGCCGGGGCGGTGAGCTCGGCGGTCATCTTGTCGAGCCGGCCGGCCTGCCAGGCGGCGGCGAAGCGCTGGGCGGTCTCGGCGGGGGTGCCGCGGGTGTGCAGGAGGTAGTACGCGCCGCCTCCGGCTGCGGCCAGGGCGAGGACGCTCGCTCCCGAGATGATCGCGATCGTACGGCCACGCGCCACTCTGACCCCCTGCTTCGTGTCCCCTGTCGTGCCCGGTCCGGCCCCTGGTGATGCTTCCCGTAGGGGCCGGCCACCGAGCCTAGCGACGATAAGGCATGACTCATCCCTTTTTGCGGCGCTTGCTTGATCTTTTGGAGGGGGAGACGGGGTGCTACTCGCCCGGCTGGGCCTTCACCGACGAGGCGTACTGCGGCACGTACTCCTGGCCCGACAGCTTCTGGATCGCTTCCATGATCTCGTCGGTCACCCGGCGGCGGTCGCGGGCGTTGGTGTGCTCGCCCTTGAACGTCATCGGCTCGCCGATCTTGATGCCGACGCTGACCAGCCGCGGCAGCTTCGCCCCGGCCGGAAGCGCCTGCTCGGTGCCGGACAGCGCCACCGGCAGCACCGGCGCGCCGGTCTTCAGCGCCAGCCACGCCACGCCGACCTTGCCGCGGTAGAGGCGACCGTCCGGCGAGCGCGTGCCCTCGGGGTGGATGCCGAACAACTGCCCGCTCTCCAGCAGCTCGGCCGCGCCGTCCAGCATGGCCTGCGCGGAGCTGGCGCTCTCGCGGTCGATCGGCAGGCTGCCGCCCAGGCGCATGAACCACTGGGAGATCGGGTTGCCGGAGAAGTACTCGTTCTTCGCCGTGAAGGTCACGTGGCGGGGCAGCAGCGCGGGGATGAGGAAGGAGTCGATGACCGACAGGTGGTTGGCGGCCAGGATTCCCGGGCCGGTGGCCGGAACGTTCGCCGCACCGGAGATGTGCGGACGCCACAGCACGTGCGCGGTGGGGGCGGCGACGAACTTGACCATCTCGTACAGCAACGCATCACTCCAGGCTCGTGGGACGGCGCACCCCACCATAAAGGCAGGGGCCCCGTCATGTGACGGGACCCCTGATGCTTTAAGGCCGCTGTGGCGGTCGCCTCCTCGGCGAGAGGCACAACACGGCTCCAGCCGAACGGTATTCCGTGAAGGCGGTAATTTGCGGCCCGGGGGACACAGACCACAGCGGCCTTACCGATGCTAACGGACATCCGGGGGTCGCTATTCCATCCGGCCCAAAGATTGCCGGCCCGTGACCGTGAACTCGCCTGGGCCGGGCCGGTGACCAGCGCCGCGACCTCGGCTGGAGCAGCCGGAGGGAGGCGTGATCTTCCCCACGCTCCCCGGGTCTGGACGGCGGGGCCGATTCGTGCGCTCCCGCCCGGGGCCGGGGGCGGCTCGCTCGGCTCAGGGGGTGGACTCCTCGTCCAGGGAGCGGCGGCGGGTGATCAGGAACTCCCGCTCCTGGGCCGTCCCCACCAGGGCGATCGCCCTGCCGTACTCCGCCAGGGCCTCCTCCGTGCGGCCGAGGCGGCGCAGCAGTTCGGCCCGGGTGGCGGGCAGCAGGTGGTAGCCGGGCAGGTCCAGACCGTCGAGCAGATCGAGCCCACGGGCGGCGCCGTGCGCCTCGGCGACGGCGACGGCCCGGTTGAGCCGCACCACCGCCGAGCCGGTGAGCGTTTCGAGCAGGCCGTACAGCTCGCAGATCTCGCGCCAGTCGGTCTCCTCGGCCGTGGCGGCGGTGGCGTGCTGGACGGCGATGGCCGCCTGGATCAGGTACGGGCCGGGCGGGCCGGGCCGCAGCACCTCCAGGGCGGCGGCGATCTCGTGGTGGTGCCAGCGCGAGCGGTCCTGGTCGGCGAGGGTGACCAGCGTGCCGTCCGGCTGCACGCGGGCGTCGCGGCGGGCGTGGTGGAGCATCATCAGGGCCTGCAACGCCCGCGCCTCGCTGTCGCCGGGCAGCAGGCCGACGAGCAGGGAGGCCAGCGCGATGGCCTCGCCGGCGAGCTCGTGCGAGATGACCCGCTCGCCCTCGGTCGCGGCGTAGCCCTCGGTGAAGATCAGGTAGATGACCGCCAGCACGCCGTCGCGCCGCCGCGTCAGCTCCTCGCCGTCGGGGACGCGGTAGGGGATGCCGGCCTGGCTGATCTTCTTCTTGGCGCGGGTGAGCCTGGCCGCCATGGTGGCCTCGCTGACCAGGAACAGCCTGGCGATCTGCCGGGTGGTCAGGCCGCCCACGCAGCGCAGCGTGAGCGCCACGCGGGCCTCCATGGACAGGGCCGGGTGGCAGCAGGTGAAGATCAGCCGCAGCCGGTCGTCGGGGACCTCGTGGTGGTCGGGCTCGTCCACGATCAGCAGCGGGAGCTTCCTGGCCGCCACCGCGGTACGGCGCAGCCGATCCACCGCCCGGCGGCGGGCGGTGGTCAGCAGCCAGGCCGGCGGGTTGGCCGGCACGGGTGGCCAGGCGGTGACGGCGGCGGTGTAGGCCTCCTGCAGGGCCTCCTCGGCGAGGTCGAGGTCGCGCAGCTCGGAGGTCAGCATGGCCAGCAGCCGGGCCCAGTGCTCCCGATACGCCCGCTCGACCGCCACCCCGGCCCCGGCATCGACCTCGCCGGAGGTGGCGGGGTCGCCGGAGGTGGCGGGGTCGCCGGAGGTGGCGGGGGTGGCGGGGGTGGCGGCGTTGCCCGGGACGGCGGGGTCGCGGGGGTGGCGGGGATCTCCGAGGTCACCGGGCTCCCCAAGGTCGCGAGGATCTCCGGAATCGTCGAGATCCCCGAGGTCACCGGGCTCCCCAAGGTCGCGAGGATCTCCGGAATCGTCGAGATCCCCGAGGACGACGGGTTCCGCGGGGTCGCGGAGGGAGCCGGGATCGCGGGGGGCGACGGGATCGCGGGGGGCGACGGGATCGCGGGGATCTCCGGCCCTCCTGGCCTCCACCGGGCGGTGCACTTCTTCCTCCACCCTGGGCTACCCGCTGTACTCCACCACAGGGCGGACCTCGACGACCGGCTCCGGGAGGGCCTTGGCCAGTTCGATCGCCTCGTCCAGGTCCTTGGCGACGATCTCGTAGTACCCGCCCAGGTGCTCGACGGTCTCCGCGAACGGCCCGTGCGTGATCAGGACCTCCACGCCCGGCTTCCGGACGAGCGCCGCGGTGTCGAGCCCCTGCAGCGCGACGGTGTCGAGGAAGGCGCCACGGGCAAGGAGCAGCTCGATGTAGGCGTAGTGCTCCTGGGCGGAGGCGGCGGCCTGCTCGGGGGTGGTCTCCTGGCCGCCCGGGCCGTAGACCAGCAGCGTGTAGCGCACCCCCGGCGGCGCTTCGGCCGGGGCCAGGTGGTCCAGGCCGTAGTCGTGGACGGCCCGCAGGAACACCTCCCCCGGCTGGGCCTTGGCGAACTCGACCGCCTGGGCCTGGTCGGCGGCCTCGACGACCATGTAGCCGCTGATCTGCTCGACGGTCTCGGCGAAGGGCCCGTCGGTGATCAGGACCTGGCCGTCCTGCTTGCGGATGGTGGTGGCGGTGGCCGAGGCGGCCAGCTCGTTGCCGCCCCGGCGGGCGCCGTGCTCGGTGAGCAGGGACTCGTAGGCGCCCCACTGGGCGTAGACGGCCTCACGTTCGGCGGCTCCGGCGTCGGCCCAGGGCTTCTCGTCGCCGTAGACGAACAGCACGTACTTCATGGTGTTACCTCCTTGCCCCCATGACGCGCGGCCGGCTCCGGAATCGACAGCGCCCGGACGAATTCTCGCGGATCGTCGGCGTACAGGCGGATCACGCTGGCGGTGCCGGTGCGGCCCAGGGGCCTGACGACGGTGACCGGCTCGCTCAGGTGCACGGTGACGTTGGTCTGAGAGGAGACGATCACGTCGAGGCGGTCGTCGGCCAGCCGGATGAGGCCGCCGTCGTGGATCTTGGCGCCGATGCGGGCGCTGACGACCAGGCCGAGGGGGACGCTCAGGTCGAAGGCGGCGCTGTAGCGGATGCGCAGCACGCCGGCGCCGACGACGTGCGTGCGGACGTGGCCGGCGGCGATCACGCCGAGGACCAGGACGATCGAGTAGACGTGCAGGATGAGCATGATCTTGTGCAGCACGGGCCAGGGGATGATCAGGTAGAAGGCGAAGCCTTCGAGGGTCATCGCGAACAGCCACATCATCAGAGTGGTGGACTGGCCGCGGAAGTAGCCGAAGCCCCGCCGGCCGGGGCCGATGCCGTGCTTGCGGCGGGCGATCCAGTAGCCCAGGCTCGTCAGGCACTTGAGCTCGTGGGCGATCAGCAGGCGGACCCTGGCGGGTACGGCCTGCCGTACCGCTTCGGAGAGGGCGGCCCGGCGGGTGGCGCCCCGGCGGCGGGCGGCGCGGTAGAGGCCGGTCAGGACGGCGGCCTCGAAGAGGACGACGGCCAGCGCCAGGAGCTCGGCGGCCAGGATGACCGGGAGGGGGACGCGGACTCCGGCGAGCACGATGGTCACCAGGGCCAGCTCGAAGGGGATCAGGGTGTAGGCGACCAGGCGGGCCAGGCGGATCATGGTGGGCCTCTCTCGGCGGGCGCGGGGCGTGCGGGCATGACGGCATCGGCCCGGGGCGGCGGGCCTGGCTGAGGTGACGGGTCGGTGGCGGCTCGGGGCGGGCCGGGATCGGGCGGGGCGGCGTAGGGCGGATGCTCGGGACGGGCCATACGGGACCTCGATTCGCAAGCAGACAGGTCAAGCAGACAGGTCAAGGAGGCAGATCCAGCAAGCGGATCCAGCAAGCGGTCCAGGAGACGGGTCCCCAGACGGGTCCAGGAGACGGGTCCAGGAGGCGGTCATCGGGGGTCTCGGCTATTCGGGGCCTCGTTCGCGCAGGAGGGTGAAGGCGTGGCGGATGACGGCGGCCTGGGCCTCGGTGAGGTCGTCGAGGAAGGCCTGCCCGAACGGGCTGCGCAGGACGTCGCCGTCGGTCGGGCCGATGCCGGGCGGGAACAGCTCCAGCAGGCGTTCGGCCAGCTCGGGGATGGCCGGGTCGGCGGGGTCGGTGAGCGCGTCCATCCGGCTGTAGAGGTCGTTGACCCTGGCTATCACCGCGTGGTCGAGCGCCATCGGGCTGAGCACCGCCATGAGCTCGATCTTGACGTCGACCGGTGCGGCGGTGTCGAGGACGGCGAGCCAGTCGCGCTCCTTGGCCAGCAGGCCGCCCTTGGGCGGGTTGGGCAGGGCGGTGAACAGGGAGGCCATCACCGGCGAGATGGGCTCGTCGGCGCTGAGGTAGTCGCGGGAGAGCAGTTCGGCGAGGTGGGCGCGGCGTTCCTTGAGCTCGTCCTCCTGGCGGGCGAGGTCGGCGTCGAGCTCGGCGAGGACCTCGCGCAGTTCGCGGCCGTAGTCGTCGGCCAGGACGTCACGGACCTCCTCCAGGGACAGGCCGAGCTCCGACAGGCGGCGGATGCGGGCGAGTTCGACCGCGTCGCGCAGCGTGTAGTGCCGGTAGCCGTTGGCCCGGCGCTCGGGCTCGGGCAGGAGGCCGAGGTGGTGGTAGTGGCGCACGGCCCGGGTGGTGACCCCGGCGAGTGCAGCCAGTTCGCCGATCCGCATACCTCCATGAAAAACGTTGACGTCGCGTCAAGGTCAAGCCGGGGGCCCCGCGGCCCCCAAAAGTCGGCCGGGCCCGCGTGACCTCCAAAGACTCGGCCGGGGGCCCGCGCGGCCTGGAAAAGTCGGCTGGGGCCACGCGGTCCCCGACGGGTCAGGTGACGGATCGGGCCACCAGGGCCGTGGCCTGCCGCATGGCGTCGCGCACCTCGTCGGGTCCGTCGCCGCGGCGCAGCGCGGTCAGCGCGGCGGCGCCGACCGCGCCGACCATCGCGCCGACCAGGGCGGAGGCGGTGATCGCGTCGAGCCGGCCGGGGAAGGCCCGCAGCAGGGCCTGGGCCAGGTCGGCCTGCGCGGTGAGGTAGCGCTGCAGCAGCCGGGCCTGCAACGCCGGCACCGAGGCCGCCAGCCGGGCGCGCAGGGCGGCGAGCCCGGTGGGCAGGTCGCTGTCCCAGGCGTGGGCGATCATCTGGTCCATCGCCCGCACCAGCACGCCGGCCAGCGGCTCGGCGGGGTCACGCTCGGCGATCGCCCGCAGGGCCAGGTCGACGCGCAGGTCGGCGTCGGCCAGCAGCACGTCCTCCTTGGCCGGGAAGTGCAGGAAGAAGGTGCGAGGCGAGACCTCGGCGGCGTCGGCGATCTCGGCCACCGTCACCTGGTCGTAGCCCTGGTCCTCGAACAGCCGCACCGCCGCCTCGATGAGCGCATGCCGGGTGCGCTGCTTCTTGCGCTCGCGTAGTCCGTGCTTCTCCACACCACTCAGTTTAGTGCAGTCTATGAATCAATACATAGACTGCAGCGAGTGGAAGGGAGCACCATCATGGGAAGTCTGGACGGACGGGTCGTCCTCATCACCGGAGCGGGGCGCGGCATCGGGCGGGAGGAGGCGTTGTTCTTCGCCACCGAGGGGGCCAAGGTCGTGGTCAACGATCCGGGCGTCGCGGTCGACGGCTCGGGCGGCGACGCCGGGGTGGCCGCGAAGGTCGTCGAGGAGATCACAGCCCGCGGCGGGCAGGCGGTGGCCAGCACCGGCAGCGTCGCCGCCTGGGACGACGCCCGCAGCATGGTGCAGACGGCCCTGGAGACCTTCGGCGACCTGCACGCCGTGGTCAACAACGCGGCCATCGAACGCAACCGTGGCCTGAGCGACCTGCCGGAGGCGGACTTCGACGACGTCGTTGCGGTCAAGCTGAAGGGCACCTTCGCGGTGACGCGCTGGGCGGCCCGCCACTGGCGCGAGCAGTACGAGGCGGGGGTCCGCACCGACCGCGCGGTGGTGAACACCTCCTCCGGCTCCGGGCTGCTCAACCCGCTGCCCGCCCAGGCCGCCTACGCGGCGGGCAACGCCGGGGTCGCGGCGCTGACCACGGTGGCCGCCCTGGAGCTCGGCCGGTACGGCGTGCGCGTCAACTGCCTGTCGCCCTCGATGGCCCGCACCCGCCTCACCCTCGCCGTGCCCGGCATGAGCGAGGAGCCGCCCGCGGGCCGGTTCGATCCGCTGCACCCGGCCGCGTGCGCGCCGGTCGCCGCCTACCTGGCGAGCCCGGCCTGCCCGCTCACCGGCCAGGTGCTGTCGGTGCGCGGTGGCACGGTCGCGCTCAACCGCGGCTGGTCCCTCGGTGATCACATGCACAAGGACGGGCTGTGGAGCGTGGAGGAGCTGGCCGAGAAGGTGCGGGAGCTGCCGGCCGACGACCCGTTCGACAAGCTGGCCCAGGCGTTGAGCGGCGCGCTCGGCTCCGTCGGGCGGGCCCGGCTGCAGGAGATGATCAACTCCCTGCTGGACGCCTGAGGCGGTCAGCCGCGCAGCGGGCGGGCCTCGGGGAGCTTGATGCGGTCGACGGCCTCGCGGCGGGTGCGTTCGGGGCGGCGGTCGTAGCGGGCGGTGGTGGCCGGGGAGGAGTGACCGACCAGGGCCTGGGCGGTCGCCAGGTCCACGCCGGCGTCCAGGAGCTCGCCGATGAAGGTGCGGCGGAAGTCGTGCGCGGTACGGCGGGGCGCCCCGGCCTCGCCCAGGCGCCGGGCCAGGATGTCGGCGATGCCCTGCCCGCTGAGCGGCCGCGGCCGCAGGCCCCCGGACTTGGTGAACGGCGAGAACAGGGGACCGGGCGCGTCGCCGCGCACCGCGAGCCAGCGTTCGAGCAGCGCGATGGCCTCGGTGGTGAGGTAGGCCAGGCGCTGCTTGTCGCGCTTGCCGAGCACGCGCAGGCTGCGCGAGGCCGGGTCGTAGTCGGCCAGCGTCAGCCCGGCCACCTCCGAGCGGCGGCAGCCGGTGGAGTAGAGCAGGGCGATGAGCGCGGCGTCCCGCACGCCGGCGGGGGTGGCGTCGCAGCTCGCCAGGGCGGCGCCGACCACTTCGGGCGGCACGTGGTGGCCGGTGGGCAGGCGGCTCTGCCGTACCGGGGACAGGTCCGAGGCGCGGGCGTAGTCCTCGGCGGTGAGCTGGCCCAGGCGCCAGGCCTCCTTCAGGACGCGGCGCAGCGCGACCAGGTGCTTGTTGACGTAGGCGGCCGACCAGCCCTGCTCGGTGAGGATCGTGCGGATGCGGACGGTGTGCTCGTAGCGCAGGCGGTGCCAGGGCAGTCCGGCGCCGGAGACGGTGTCGTCGCCGGTCAGGATGCGGGCCAGGCGGTCGAGGCAGCCGCGCATGGTGCGGCGGGATTCGGGGCTGGTGAGCGAGTCCAGGTAGACGTGGTAGGGGTCACGGACCGGTTCGGCGGGCAGGACGGGCAGGCTCACCCTGCCGATCATGCCAGAATGCCGCTAGGTTATACGTATCAGCATCCAGTGAGGAGCCCCCCGATGAAGCTGAACCTGCACGAGCGTGGCGAAGGCGACCGGCTCGCCCTGCTCATCCACGGCGGCATGAGCGACCACCGCACCTGGCACGCGGTGACCGACGAGCTGGTCGCGCGCGGCTACCGCGTGATCGCGCCCGACCTGCGCGGGCACGGGCTGAGCCCGCGCGGCGAGTACGCGCCCGGCCTGCTCGGCGACGACCTGGCCGAGAACCTGCCCGCCGGGGCGGACGTGGCGATCGGGCACTCACTCGGCGGACTGTCGCTCGCGCTGGCCGTCGAGCGGTTGCGGCCCCAGCGGGCGATCTACTCCGATCCCGGGTTCAAGCTGGGCAACGTGCCGGCCGGCGCGACGGAGTACATGCGGCAGATGGTGCTCACCGCCACCGCCGCGTCGGTGCGGCAGATGAACCCGCGCTGGTCGGAGGCGGACGTCGAGGCGGAACTGGCCGGGTTCGCCCTGTTCGACGTGGACTTCCTCGCCACCGTGCGGGCCTCGGCGGATGCCGACCACACGCCGCCGCCGGTGGTGCCGTCGCTGGTGCAACTGGCCGACCCCAGCTTCACCGTGACCCCCGAGGACGCCGAGCGGCTGCGCGCGGCCGGGTTCGAGGTGCGCACGGTCAAGGGCGCCGGGCACTGCATCCACCGCGACGACCTGCCCGCCTTCCTGGCCTCGCTGGAGGGCTGGATCTGACCCCGCGCGGCTCGGCCGCGAGCGCGCGACACGTGCACCCGAGCCACAAGCGGGCGCGCCACAAGAGCGTCGCAGCCGAGCCACCAACGGGCGCGCCACAAGAGCGTTGCAGCCGAGCCACAAGCGGCCCGCCCTAGCCTCCAGATCATGCTGACCACTCTGGCCGTGACCGCCTCCCTCCTGCTCACCGGCGCCCCCGCGCACGGCACGGCGACCAAGCCGCTGACCTTCCGCGGCATGACGCTGCAGATCCCCAAGACCTGGAAGGTCGCCAAGGACGTCTGGGGCCTGCACGTCAAGACCGGCCGCTGCGACCGGCGCGCGGCCGAGTGCCGCGGCTTCCACCTGGTCGGGCCGGAAGGCATCTCCTACGGGCGGCACGGCAACCCCTACCGCCCCGACGCGCAGTACCACCCGGGCAACGGGCTGTCGGCCTGCCTGCCCGACAAGCGGTACGTGGAGGACTTCCCGGGCAAGCTGCTGGAGAGCGGGCTGCGCCCGGCCGGCGCGGGACGCAAGGCGGCCTACAGCGTGTGGCGCGTCGGCTGCTCGACGCAGACGGGCAAGTGGACGAGCCTGTCCTACCGGGAGCGGGTCTGGTACCTGCCCACGTCGAAGATCCTCGTCTTCGACCAGTGGAGCACCGCCGGCCTCGGCTCGATCCTCGGCCGGGCGAGCTGGAGCTGAGCCGCGGGGGCCCCCTTGAAGTGCCCGGGGAAGTCTGGTTGGTTCGTGACATGGCGCAGCTGACGGCTCTGGACGCGCAGTTCCTCCACTTCGAGACCGCCACCAACCACGCCAACATCGCGGGGCTGGCCATCCTCGACGGCGACGTCAACCGCAGCGACCTGCAGGATCTGCTCCAGCAACGCCTGCCGTACGTGCCGGCCCTGCGGCGCAAGCTGGCGCCGGTGCCGCTCGGGCTGGACCACCCGTACTGGGTGCGGGAGGACGACCTCGACCTCGACTACCACGTGCGCGAGATCGGGCTGCCGCCGCGCGGGGACGACCGCCAGCTCGCCGAGCAGGTCTCGCGGCTGCACGCGCGGCGGCTGGACCGCAGCCGGCCGCTGTGGGAGATCTACCTGATCCACGGCCTGTCCGGCGGGCGGATGGGGCTGTACACGAAGATCCATCACGCGGCCGTGGACGGGATCGGCGGGGCCGACGTGCTGGCCGCGCTGCTCGACCTGACGCCCGAGCCGGCGCCTCCGCCTGCCGTACCGCCGGAGGAGGACGAGGAGCCGCCGACGCCGCTGGCGATGGTGGGGCACGCGCTGACCAGGCTGGCGGCCAACCCGGCGCAGGCGGTGCGGTTCGCCGCCGCGGCGGTGCCGCACCTGGACGAGATCCCGGTGGTCTCCTGGCTGCCCGGGGCGGGGCTGGTGTCGCGGCTGGCGCGGCGCGCGGCCGGCGCCGGGCAGGCCCCGCGCCTGCCGCAACTGCCCGCGCCGCGCACGCCGTTCAGCGGCCCGCTGTCGGCGCACCGCCGCTTCGCCTTCGTCAGCCTGCCGCTGGAGGAGGTCAAGGAGGTACGGCGGGCCTTCGGGGTGACCGTCAACGACGTGGTGATGGCCGTGTGCGCCGGGGCGTTACGGCGCTGGCTGGAGGCGCACGGCGGGGTGCCGGACCGGCCGCTGGTGGCCGGGGTGCCGTTCTCGCTGCGTGAGGCGGGGAGGACCGAGCCGGGCAACCAGGTGACCATCATGACCGCCCCGCTGGCGGTGCACCTGGAGGACCCGGTGGAGCGGCTGCGGCACGTGCAGCAGGCGATGCGGCGGATCAAGGACCGGTTCTCGCTGGCGCCGGCGCGCTGGCTGCGGGAGTTCTCCGAGTCGATGCCCGCGGCGTTGATGGGGCTGGCGGCGCGCTCGGCCTTCGGGCTGGTGGGGCAGACGATGCCACCGATCAACGTGGCGATCTCCAACGTGCCGGGCCCGCAGTTCCCGCTGTACGTGTGCGGGGCGCGGCTGCTGACCCACTACCCGGTCTCGGTGATCACCGACGTGAGCGGCGGGGTCAACATCACCGCCTTCTCCTACAACGGCTCCGTCGACGTCGGCGTGGTCACCGACCGGCGCATGGTGCCCGACCCGTGGGAGCTCACCCACGACCTGCGCAAATCCCTCGACGAATTGCGGAACGAAGCTTGCCGCGATACTCCGTAGCGTTGGGGTCATGGACGACAGGACGTTGAACCGCACCACCCTCGAACGCCAGCTCCTGCTGCGCCGCGCCCCCCTCACCCCGCTGGAGGCCGTCCGGCACCTGGTCGCCCTGCAGGGGCAGGAGCCCAACCCGCCCTACCTCGGGCTGTGGTCGCGGCTGTCGGCCTTCGCCCTGGAAGACCTGACCAGCCTGCTGTACGGCAAGCAGGTCGTGCGCTCGTCGCTGCTGCGCGGCACCCAGCACCTGACCGCGGCCGAGGACTACCTGTGGTTGCGCCCGCTGATGCAGGCCCCCATGTCGCGCTCCCGCCAGGCCGCCTTCGGCCGCGACACCCGGGGCCTGGACCTGGAGGAGTTCGCCGGGCACGCCCGCGAGCTGCTGACCGGCCGGACCCTGACCCGCCCGCAGCTCGGCGCGCTGCTGACCGAGCGGTGGCCGCAGTACGACAAGCTGGCGCTCGGCTGGTCGGCCCAGGCGCTGCTGCCCCTGGTGCACACCCCGCCCAACGGCACCTGGAACCGCAAGGGCGCCACGCCCTTCACCCTGGCCGAGGAGTGGCTCGGCCGGCCCGTCGAGGAGCTACCGCAAGTGGAGCGGCTGGTGACGCGCTACCTGGCCGCCTTCGGACCGGCGACGATCATGGACGTGCAGGCGTGGTCGGGGCTGACGCGGCTGCGTGAGGTGATCGAGGCGATGCCGCTCAAGCGGCTGCCCGGCGGGCTGTTCGACCTGCCGGACGCCCCGCTGGCCGACCCGGACACCCCGGCTCCGGCGCGGTTCCTGCCGTGGTTCGACAACCTCATGGTCGCCCACCACGACCGCTCCCGGATCATGACCGCGCAGGCCCGGCGGCGGATCTGCGTGGGCGCGATCGTCTACCCGACCTTCCTGGTGGACGGGACCGTCGGGGGGATCTGGGACATGGTGAACGGCTCGCTGGTCATCCTGCCGTTCGAGCCGCTCGGCGAGGACGCGCGGGAGGAGCTGGCCGCGGAGGGCGCCCGGCTGCTGGCCTTCGCCGGGCACGACGGCGGGGAGATCCGCTGGCTCGCCGATGCGAGCTCCGCGACAAGCTGGCCGCCGAGCGAGTGGCCCGGCTCACGCTGAAGCCCGGGCCTGGGGGACAGGCTCGGGAGGGCCGGCTCTAGGCTGGCCGGGTGATCCCCAAGGCGCACCTGCACACCCACCTGGAAAGCACCATCCGGCCCCGGACGATCGCCGAGTTGAGCGGCGGCGCGATCGCCGAGCCCGCCGGGCCCGCCGAGACGCGGTTCGCCGACTTCCGCGACTTCGCCGACCAGCGGGCCAAGGTGCGCGAACTGCTCACGGAGCCGGCGCACTTCCGGCGGATCGCGGTGGAGTTCTGCCAGGACGAGGCCGCCCAGGGGGTGCGCTACGCCGAGGTGACCTTCACCGCCGCCTCGCACGGCGAACGGGTGGGGGCGCTGGAGATGCCGCTGGAGTCGGTGCTGGAAGGGCTGGAGGAGGGGCGGCAGCGGTACGGCCTGGAGACGCGGGTCATCCTCGACCACTCGCGGCGGCGGCCCGTGGAGCGGCTGCGCCGTACCGTCGAGCTGGCCGCGCGCTACGAGCAGGTGGTCGCGGTCGGGCTGGCCGGGGACGAGCGGCACTCGCTGAAGCCGTTCGCCGGGGTGCTGCGGGAGGCTCGGGATCTCGGGCTGCACCTGGTGCATCACGCGGGGGAGAGCGCGGGGGCCGAGAGCGTGCGGGAGGCGCTCGAGGTGGGGATGGCTGAGCGGATCGGGCACGGGATCCGGGTGCTGGACGATCCCGCGCTGGTGGCGGAGGTGCGGGAGCGGGGGGTGCCGCTGGAGGTGTGCCCCACGTCCAACGTGATGTTGTCGCTGGTGGGATCCATGGCGGAGCATCCGCTGGCTCGGCTGGTGGAGGCTGGGCTGGTGGTGACGCTCAACACCGACGGGGAGACCTCGTTGGGTGGGGAGTATCGGGTGGCTGCGGAGGTTTTCGGGCTGGATGTGGGGGAGTTGGCTCGGGCTTCGGTGCGGGCCAGCTTTGCGCCTGCGGCGGTTAAGGAGCGGGTGTTGGCGGAGATTGCGGGTTATCGCTCTTCGTAGGGGGCTGGGGGTCGTACTGGGGCAGTTCCGTCTGTCGGGGTGCTCGCCGCATCGGGAGGGCCCGGGGGGTTGGTGGGCTGTGTTGGGACGCCCCGCGGGGTGGGTGGGGTTTGACTGGTTGTTTGCGTGGCGGGGGCGCTGGGGGCTGGGTGGTCCGGGTATGCCCGGCTCATGCCTCTGCCCGCCTACCAGCCCATGCTGGCGCAGCTAGGGTCGCTGCCGACTGCTGCGGAAGAGGCCGGCGTCGCGGTCGAGATGAAGTGGGACGGGATCCGCTGCCTCGGCTACGTCGAGGGGCGCGGGCTGCGGCTGGCCTCCCGGACCGGCAAGGACATCACACTGGCCTACCCGGAGCTGTATCCGCTGGCGGGGGCGGTGGGCGGGCATGACGTGGTCCTGGACGGGGAGATCATCGCGTTCAACGACGAGGGGGTGCCGTCGTTCGGGGCGCTGCAAGGGCGGATGCAGCAGAACGCGGCCAGGGCCGGGCAACTGGCCCGCACGGTGCCGGTGACGTACATGGTCTTCGACATCCTGCACGTGGACGCCTCGACGACCATCCACCTTCCCTACCGAGAGCGGCGGGAGGTGCTCAAAAGCATCGTGACGCCCGGCTTTCGGTGGCAGGTGCCGGTCGAGTTCCTCGGGCACGCGCAGGAGGCGCTGGACGCCAGTTCCCGCCTCGGGCTGGAGGGGGTGGTCGTCAAGCGGCTGTCCAGCCCGTACCGTCCGGGGCGGCGCAGTGCCGAGTGGACGAAGGTGAAGAACTGGGCCGGCATGGACGTGGTCATCGGCGGCTGGACGCAGGGCACCGGGCGACGCCAGACGACCATCGGCTCGTTGCTGCTCGGGGCCTATGACGCCGACCGCCGCTTGCAGTACGTGGGGAACGTGGGCACCGGGTTCACGCAGGCGATGCTGGCCGATCTGCTCGGGCGGCTCACCCGGCTGGAGCGCTCGCACAGCCCGTTCGCCTCGCCGGTGCCGGCTCCGCATGCCCGCACCGCGCGCTGGGCCGAGCCGGTGCTGGTGGGTGAGGTGCGTTACGCCGAGCTGACCGGGGACCGGCGGCTGCGGCACCCGTCGTGGCGCGGACTGCGACCGGACATCCCGGCCGAACGGGTCACCACCGACCAGATCCGCCCCACCCCGGGCCACGGCCACGGAACCGGCACAGCCGCCGCAGGCTAGCCGACACCCTCCAAACGGGCGCGCGCAGGCTAGCCGACGCCCCCGAACGGGCGCGCAGGCTAGCTCGGCTCTCCCAAGGGGGCGAGGCGGTGGGCGGCCTCGAGGAGGTCGGCCGGGTCGGCGGTGGCGGCGAAGGCCAGGCGCAGGTGGGCGGCCGGAACCTCGGTCGCGAAGAACCGGTGACCCGCGCTGACCGCCACCCCGGCCCCCCGGGCCGCCTCGGCGGCGGCCACGTCCCCGACCCCGTCCGGCAGCCGGACCCACAGGTGCAACCCGCCCCCGGGCACCCGCGCCACCTCCCACCCCGGCACCTGCCGGGCCAGCGCCGCCACGAGCGAGGCGCACCGCTCCCGCAACGCCGCCCCCAGCCCGCGCACATGCCGCTCCCAGGTCGGCGAGCTGAGCAGTTCGACCGCCGCCTCCTGCAGAGGCCGGGCGATGAAGAAGTCGTCCACCAGCCGGATGGCCCGCAACCGCTCCAGCACCGGCCCCCGAGCGACCAGAGCCCCGATGCGCAGGCTCGGCGCCGCCGGCTTGGTGAGGGAGGTCAGCCACACCACCACCCCGTGCCGGTCGTCGGCCAGCAGCGGCGGCGGCACCGGCCCACCGTGCCCGAGGTGCCGGGCGAAGTCGTCCTCGACGACGAACGCGCCCGCCGCCCGCGCCACGTCGAGGACCTGCCGCCGCCGGTGCGGCGCCAGCACCGCCCCGGTCGGGTTGTGGAAGGTCGGCTGGCAGTACAGCACCCGGGCCCGCGTCAGTGCGAAGGCGTCGGCCAGCAAGTCCGGCAGCAGTCCGTCGCCGTCCATGGGCACCGGCACCGGCCGCAGGCCGGCCGCCTTGGCGGCGGCGATCGCGCCCGGATAGGTCGGTGACTCCATCAGCACCGGGTCGCCCGGCGCGGCGATCGCCCGGAAGGCCATCGACAGCCCGCTCTGCCCGCCCGCGGTGACCAGCACGTCCTCGGCGCGCACGCCGTCACCGGCCAGGGCGGCGAACAGGCTCCGCAGCCCCGCCAGCCCGGCGGCCGGTGCCCGGTCCCAGGCGCCGGGCCGGCGCGCGGCCCTGGCCAGCGCCGCGCTCAGGAGCTGCGCCGGCTGGAGCGAGGGGTGCAGGTAGCCGCCGTCCAGCAGGATCGTGCCGGGCGCGGGCTCCTGGAAGGTGAGCAGGCGCGTCTCGACGCTGCGGTCGGCCAGGGTCACGCTCTGCCAGGCGGTGTCGGCCGGTTCGGCGCGCCGCCGGGGACGTTCGGCGACGTAGGTGCCGCTGCCCGGCCTGCTGATCACCACGCCTTCGGCGGCCAGGGCGGCGATGGCCTGGGAGACGGTGCCGGGGCCGACCCGGTAGCGCTGGATGAGCTCCCGGCTGGTCGGCAGCCGCTCGCCCGGGGCCATCCGGCCGATCATCGCCCGCATCGTGGCGGCCAGCTCCGCAGAACTGCTACTGTCCGACATGAGAGATGATAATAGCGCTTCCGGCATCAATGCAGAATTGCTTCTGGACGTGGTGGCCTTGCGCGCCGACACCCCCGGCACCGGCAACGTCGTGCACTTCAACAACGCCGGCTGCGGCCTGCCGGCCACCCCGGTGCTGGCCGCGATGACCGATCACCTGCGCCTGGAGGCGCAGATCGGCGGCTACGAGGCCGCCGCCGCCCGCGCCGAGCAGGTGCGCGGCTTCTACGCCGAGACCGCCGCCCTGCTCAACTGCGCCCCGGAGAACATCGCCTTCGCCTCCAGCGCCACCCACGCCTACTCCACCGCCCTGTCGGCGATCCCCTTCGAGGCCGGCGACGTCATCCTGACCACCCGCAACGACTTCATCTCCAACCAGATCGCCTTCCTGTCGCTGCGCCGGCGCTTCGGCGTCGAGGTCGTGCACGCGCCCGACCTGCCCGAGGGCGGGGTGGACGTGGCGGCGATGGCCGCGCTGATGCGCCGGCACCGGCCCCGGCTGGTGGCCGCCACGCACATCCCCACCAACTCCGGCCTGGTCCAGCCGGTCGCCGAGATCGGCCGGCACTGCCGCGAGCTGGACCTGCTGTACCTGGTCGACGCCTGCCAGTCGGTCGGGCAGTACCCGCTCGACGTCGCCGAGATCGGCTGCGACCTGCTCACCGCCACCTGCCGCAAGTTCCTGCGCGGGCCGCGCGGGTCCGGCTTCCTGTACGTCTCCGACCGGGTGCTGCGGGCGGGGTACGAGCCGCTGTTCATCGACATGTACGGCGCGCGCTGGGTGGAGCCGGGCCGCTACCAGCCGGTCGGCAACGCGGCCCGGTTCGAGGACTGGGAGTTCCCCTACGCCGTCCTGCTCGGCTGCGCCGAGGCCGCCCGGTACGCCCGCCGGGTGGGCATGGACGCCATCGCCCGCCGTACCCCCGCCCTGGCGGCGAGCCTGCGCGACGGCCTGGCCGCCCTGCCCGGCGTCCGCGTGCTGGACCACGGACGGCAGCTCGGCGCGCTGGTGACCTTCGCCGTCGAGGGCTGGGCCGCCGAGCCGTTCAAGGCGGCGATGGACGCCCGCCGGATCAACTCCGCGCTCAGCTTCCGGCACTTCGCCCAGTTCGACTTCGGCGACAAGGACGTCGAGTGGTGCCTGCGGCTGTCGCCGCACTACTACAACACCGAACAGGAGGTCGCCGAGGTCGTCGCCGCCGTCGCCGAGCTCGCCGCCTCTAGCATGGGCGGGTGAAGTACATGCTGATGATCTACACCAACGCCGCCGCCCGCCAGGCCATGGAGCCGGACATCGACCGGATCATGGCCGAGGTAGAGGCGCTGATGAAGGAGCTGGAGTCGACCGGCGAGTGGGTCGGCGGCATGGCCCTGGACGACGTGGCCCGCACGGTGCGGGTCAGCGGCGGGCTGCCCGCGGTGACCGACGGGCCGTTCCTGGAGACCAAGGAGGTGCTCGCCGGGGTCAGCATCGTCGACTGCGCCAGCCTGGAGCGCGCCACCGAGATCGCCGCCCGCTGGCCGGACGCGCGCTACTGCGCGATGGAAGTGCGCCCGGTGGTGGGCGAGGCGTGATCGACGGGCTGCTGCGCGAGCTGGCGCCGCAGGTGCTGGGCTCGCTGGTGCGCCGCCACGGCGACTTCGACACCTGCGAGGACGCGGTGCAGGAGGCGCTGCTGGAGGCGGCCACGCAGTGGCCCGTCCGCGGCCTGCCGGACAACCCGCGCGGCTGGCTGGTGACGGTGGCCTCGCGGCGGCTGATCGACCAGGTGCGCAGCGAGGCCGCCCGCCGGCGGCGCGAGGAGAGCGCGGCGCTGCGGGAGGAACCGCTGCGCCGGGAGGACTCCGAACCCGGCGAGCCCGGCGGGCCGGTCCGCGACGACACCCTGGACCTGCTGTTCCTGTGCTGCCATCCGTCGCTGCCGGAAGCCTCGCAGGTGGCGCTGACGCTGCGCGCGGTCGGCGGGCTCAGCACGGCGGAGATCGCCCGCGCCTTCCTGGTGCCGGAGGCGACGATGGCCCAGCGCATCAGCCGGGCCAAGGCCAGGCTCAAGGGGGTGCGCTTCGGCGAGCCCGGGTCGGTGCCCGTCGTGCTGCACGTCCTGTACCTGATCTTCAACGAGGGCTACACCGCCTTCCGCGGCGACCTGGCCGAGGAGGCGATCCGGCTGGCGCGGGCGGTGCACCGGCTGCTGCCCGGCGACGGCGAGGCGGGCGGGCTGCTGGCGCTGATGTTGTTGTCGCAGGCCCGGCGGGCCGCGCGCACCGGGCCGGACGGGGCGCTGATCCCGCTGGAGCGCCAGGACCGCTCGCGCTGGGACCGGGCGCTGATCGCCGAGGGGGTGGAGCTGGTCAGCCGGGCGCTGAGCGGCTCGCCGCTCGGCCCCTACCAGGTGCAGGCGGCCATCGCGGCCGTGCACGACGAGGCGCGCGGCTGGGCCGAGACCGACTGGCCGCAGGTGCTGGCGCTGTACGGCCTGCTGGAGGACACGCCGGTGGTACGGCTCAACCGGGCGGTCGCGGTCGCGATGGTGCACGGGCCGGAGGCCGGGCTGGCGTTGCTGGAGCCGCTGGAGGCGGAGCTGGCCGGGTTCCACCGGCTGGCCGCCGTCCGCGCGCACCTGCTGGAGCGGGCCGGGCGGGTGCGGGAGGCCCACCAGGCGTACGGCGAAGCCGCCCGGTCCACGCCCAGCGAGCCCGAACGCCGCTACCTGCTCGACCGCGCCGACCGGCTCCACCCCACCTCACACGAGGCGCCCTGAACGGCCCTCGTCCGGCGTCCCCCGTCCCGCGTGCCGTACGTTGGGCAGAGGACCTGCACGGATGACTGACCGGGGGGCGTCATGATCGTGGTCGGGGTGGACGGCTCGCGGGCGGGCCTGGAGGCGGTCGCCTGGGCGGCCCGCGAGGCGAGCCTGCGCGAGGAGCCGCTGCGGGTGGCGCACGCCATGCCCGCCTGGGCGATCGAGGAACGCACCGGCCGCCTGTCGGAGGTGTCGGAGTGGATGCGCGAGGGCGCCAAGGTCGTCCTGGACGCCGGGCTGGAGCGCGCCCGGCGTGAGGCGCCCGGCGTCGAGGCCGACTCCCAGCTCCTGCCCGGCGACGCCCGCGAGGCGCTGATCGCCGCCTCCGGCCACGCCGGGCTGCTGGTGGTCGGCAATCACGGGCTCGGCGGCGTGCGCGGGCTGCTGGTCGGCTCGGTCGCCTACGGCGTGGCCGCCCGGGCCGCCTGCGACGTGGTCGTGGTGCGCGAGGGGCCCCGGCGGGGCGAGATCGTCGTCGGCGTGGACGGCTCACCGGCCGGCGAGCACGTGCTCGACTTCGCCTTCGCCGAGGCGCGGCTGCACGGCGCCCGGCTCCGCGCGGTGCACGCCTGGACCATGCTGGAGGCGGGCGGCGGCTTCTACCCGGTCCCCGACGACCTGGGACTGCGCGAGACGCTCGGCGGGCGGCGCGAAAGCCACCCGGACGTGGAGCTGATCGAGGAGATCGTCCGCGGCCACGCCGTGGAGGTGCTGCGCCAGGCGGCCGAGGGCGCCGACCTGCTGGTGGTCGGCACGCGCGGGCAGGGGCAGGTGGCGGGGCTGGTGTTCGGCTCGGTCAGCCAGGCGATGCTGCAGCAGGCGCCGTGCTCGCTGGCCGTGGTCCGCACCGGCGCCGAACGGTTCGGCTCGTGACCGGTTCGCCGCGCCACCGGTTTGGTCCGTAGCTGGTTTGGTTCGTAGGGCGAACCTTTCTGCTAGGCTGGGCCGATGGCCAAGGCTGAGCACAGTTTGGGAGTGGTGGCCGCGCTGGTGCGGGCGACCTTCCTGGTGGACGCGGTGTACGTGACCTCCGCGCGCGAGTACGGGCTGACCCAGCAGCAGGGGCAGTTGTTGTGCGTGCTGATGGCCAAGCCGTACCGGATGGGCGAGCTCGGCGCGGTGCTGGGGCTGGCCAAATCGAGCCTGACCGAGCTGGTCGACCGCAGCGCCCAGCGCGGGCTGGTGCGGCGCGAGCCGCACCCCGACGACCGGCGCGCGGTGCAGGTGCGGCTGACCGAGCGCGGCTCCGAGCTGGCCGAGGCGTTCTACACCGCCACCTGCGAGCGCATCGACCTGCTGCCCTCCGGCCTGGACGAGGCCGAGCGCGCCACGCTGGCCGGCCTGCTGAGCCGGGTGGTCGCCGACAACGACGTCCCGGCCGTCTTCAGCGAGCCGGAGCACGCCGAACCAGGCCGAGAGGCGAGCGAGCACACCGAACCGCGCCCGGAGGCGAGCGAGCACGCCGAAGCGAGCCTCGAGACATCCGATCTCCAGACCCGCTAGAAGCGCTCCAGCGCCCCTCTGGCCAACCATCCCGGTCTATAGATCGGATGAAACGTGACCTTGGCGTGATCGTCTTCACCATGCCGCGACCCCCAGAATGAGCGCAATTCGCTCTCTGGAGGCACCGTGCACCTCGGCACCCCCTGGCGGCTGCTCCTGGCCGCCGCCCTAGCCGCCGGCGGTCTCACCGTCGCCGGCGCCACCCCCGCACTGGCCGCTGATCCGACCTTTCACGTCTCACCCGACGGCGACGACGCCGCCGCCGGCACCGAGGCCGCGCCGTACAAGACGATCGCCCGCGCGCAGCGCGCCGTCCGCGAGGCGCTGCCCGGCGCGAGCGGCCCGGTCCGGGTGCGGCTGCGCGGCGGCACCTACTACCTGGCCGAGCCGCTGACCTTCACCCCCGCCGACTCCGGCGCCGTCTACGAGGCGGCGCCGGGCGAGCGGGTCGTGCTCAGCGGCGGACGGCGGCTGACCCCGGCCTGGACCCCCTACCAGGGCGCGACCCTGGTCGCCGAGGTCGGCAAGGGCCTCGACTTCGACGAGCTGTTCCTGGACGGCCGCCGCCAGGTGCTGGCCCGCTACCCCAACGCCGACCCCGCCCAGCCGGTCCTGGACGGCTACGCCGCCGACGCGATCTCGCCCGAGCGGGTGGCCCGCTGGAAGCAGCCGACCACCGCGCTGGTGCGCGGCCTGCACCAGGGCGAGTGGGGCGGCAACTCCTTCAAGGTCACCGGCGTCGACGCCGACGGCGCCCCCGTGCTGCAGTGGGTCGGCGACAACAACCGCGGCAGCGGCCTGCACCCGGTCAAGCGCATGGTCGAGAACGTGCTGGAGGAACTGGACGCGCCCGGCGAGTGGTTCTACGACCGCGCCGAGGGCAAGCTGTACCTCCAGCCGCCGCCGGGCGCCGACCCGGCCACCGCCCGGATCGAGACCGCCGAGCGCGAGGAGCTCATCCGGGTCGTCGGCGACTCGCCGGCCGCGCCGGTGCACGACCTGACCTTCACCGGCCTGACCTTCACCCAGACGCACCGCACGCTGTTCTCCCGGCCCTTCGACAAGCTGCAGCTCGGCGACTGGGCCATCGCCCGCGCCGGCGCGCTCTACCTGAAGAACACCAAGAACGTCACCGTCACCGGCGCCCGCTTCGACCAGGTCGGCGGCAACGCGATCTTCATGGACGGCTACGCCGAGGGCAACCAGGTCACCGGCGGCGAGTTCCGCGACTCCGGCGCCAGCGACGTGACCGTCATCGGCTCGCCCGCGGCCGTGCGCGAGCCGTCCACCTGGGACGACATGCGCCGCACCATCACCGACACCACGCCGGGCCCGAAGACCGAAGACTACCCGCGCGACATCACCATCAGCGGCAACCACATGACGCGCAACGGCCGCTTCGAGAAGCAGACCTCCGGGGTGCAGATCTCGATGAGCCGCCGCGTGACCGTGTCCGGCAACACCATCCACGACGGCCCGCGCGCCTGCGTCGACGTCAACGACGGCACCTGGGGCGGCCACCTCATCGAGGACAACGACATCTTCGACTGCGTCAAGGAGACCTCGGACCACGGCCCGTTCAACTCCTGGGGCCGCGACCGCTTCTGGCCGCTGAACGCGGGCGACGAGGTCAAGAAGGGCTACGCCAAGCTCGACGCGCTGGAGACCACGCGGGTGCGGCACAACCGCATCTGGCACTCCTCGCACTGGGACATCGACCTCGACGACGGCTCCTCCAACTACGAGGTGACCGACAACCTGCTGCTCAACGGCGGGGTCAAGCTGCGCGAAGGCTTCTTCCGCACGGTGCGCAACAACATCTTCGTCAACGGCGGCGGCCACTTCCACGTCTCCTACGCCGACAACGGCGACGTGATCGAGAAGAACATCTTCGTCACCGCCGACCCCTACGACTTCATCCAGAGCGACCCGGCCACCTCCAGGACCGTCTACAACGACAACCTGTTCTGGAACAACGGCCGCGCCGTCGCCGACATCACCGACGCGTGGCGGGCCCGCGGCCTGGACACCCGCTCGGTCATCGCCGACCCGCGCTTCGAGGGCGCCAGCCCCTTCGCCGACCCGGCCAAGCTCGACTACACCCTCAAGAGCGACTCCCCGGCGCTGGCGCTGGGCTTCAAGCCCTTCCCGATGACCTTCGGCAAGCAGGGCGCGCCCACCCCGCCGCCGCTGACCTGGCACTCGGCCCCGGCCGGGATGACGCAGGCCAACCTCGCCGAACCGCTGATGGGCGCGACCGTCACCGAGATCCACAGCGACGAGATCAAGTCGAGCGTCGGCCTGACCGACTACGACGGCCTGTTCTTCGCCTCGGTGCCGGCCCAGTCCTACGCCGCGGCCAAGGGGCTGCGCACCGGCGACGTCATCCGGCAGCTCGGCGACACCAAGGTCACCGATCGCGGCAGCTTCTGGCGGGCCTACACGCTGGTCCCGGCCGGCGCCCCGCTCGTCCTGAAGGTCTGGCGCAACCAGGCCCTGACCGACCTGACCCTGCCGCGCACCGGCGGCGTCGAGACCGTCGACAACGTCTCCGGCGTCACCTACGCCGGCTCCGGCTGGGACTGGAAGAACAACCAGCGCGGCGGCGGCAGCTCCAGCCTGGACAACCTGCACGCCACCCAGGCCGACGGCGACTCCTTCGAGATCTCCTTTTACGGCACCGGCATCGAGTACATCGCCCAGGTCAACTCCGACGAGGGCAAGGTGGACCTCTACCTCGACGGGCAGCTCGACACCACCATCGACAACTACAGCGACACCCGCGTCCACCAGAAGGTCGTCTACACCAAGACCGGCCTGGCCCCCGGCAGGCACACGCTGCGCGGGGTCAAGAAGGGCGGCGACTACTTCATCGTCGACGGCTTCAAACTGCACAACGCCCCCGCCGGCGGCGACACCAAGCCCCCGGTGACCACCGTGACCGGCGTGCCCGCCGGGTGGAGTGCCGAGCCGGTGCGCGTCACCCTGGCCGCCGACGAGCCCGCCACCACCCGCTACCGGCTGGGCGAGGGGCCCTGGCAGGTGTACGGCGAGCCGTTCACCGTCGACCGCGAGGTGGCGCTGACCTTCCAGAGCACCGACACCGCCGGCAACGCCGAGGCCGAGCGCACCGTCGAGGTCAAGGTCGACACCACCGCGCCGGAGCTCACCGTCCAGGCGGCTCCCGGCCGGATCTGGCCGCCCAACCACAAGCTGGTCCCGGTCGAGCTGACCGTGCGCGCGAGCGACGCCGGGCCGGTGCAGGTCACCCTCGTCTCGGTCAGCGGCGGCTCGGAGGGCGACGTGGTCCGCGTCTCCGACACCGTCGTCAAGCTGCGGGCCGAGCGGGGCAACCGCTACGTCGTCACCTATCGGGCCGTGGACCGCGCCGGCCACACGGTGACCGCGAGCGCCGAGGTGGTGGTCGGCAAGCGCTGACCTGAGGGGAGGAGGCGGCGGCCGGGAGTGTCACATTCCCGGCCGCCGTCTCGTCCAGCCCGCATGACGACAGTTCTGGTGACAGGGGCGAGCGGCCGGCTGGGCCGCGTCCTGGTGGAACGGCTGGCCGCGGACGGCCACCAGGTGCGGGCGGCCAGCCGTACCGCCAGAAGCGGGCAGGGGCCCGTGCGGTGGGTCGTGGCCGACGTGGCCACCGGCGAGGGACTCGCCGAGGCGGTGGCCGGCGCGGAGGTGATCGTGCACGCGGCCTCGGCGCCCTACAAGGGCCGCTACACCGCGAAGGTCGAGGTCGAGGGCACCGCCAACCTGCTGGAGGCGGCCGGAAGAGCCGGCGTCGGGCATCTGGTCTACGTCTCGATCGTCGGCGCCGACCGGGTACCGATGGGCTACTACCGGTCCAAGGTGCGCGCCGAGGACCTCGTGCGCGGCGGGCCGGTGCCGTGGACGATCCTGCGGGCCACGCAGTTCCACGAGTTCGTCGCCGATGGCTTCCGCCTGCTGTCCAGGCTCGGCTTCCTGCCCGTCGACCCGGACGTGCGCGCCCAGCCGGTCGCGCTGGCCGACGTCGCCGGCCGCCTGGCCGAGCTGATCGCCGCCGGGCCCGCGAGGGCGATCGTGGAGTACGGCGGGCCGCGCGTGCTCGGCATGGCCGAGGCGGGCGAGGGCTGGTTGCGCGCCCAGGGCCTGCGGCGGCCGATCGTGCGGGTGCGGCTGCCCGGCGCGATGGGCCGCGCCTTCCGGGCCGGGCACCTGGTCACCGCCGCCGAACCGGCCGGGAGCGGCACGTGGGAGGACTACCTGCGGCAGGTCGCCGCGAAACGGTGAGGGTCCGGTCTCGCCGCGGGGGTTCCGTCCGCCCCCGCGGCGAGCGGCCTGGGGTTAGCCCAGCTTGTTGGTCCAGACGCGCTGGACGGGCCACGGGGTGATCTGGGTCGAGGAGATCGTCCCCGGCGGCTGCCAGGGGCCGGTGACCAGGATCGGGCCGGCGTAGGGGTGCCACTGCTGGACGGCCACGCTGTGCTGGCCGGTCCCGCCGGTGCACTGGCTGTAGGCCATGTTGCCCGACACCCAGGCGGTGCAGCCGGTGGGCGCGGCCAGGGCGGGGGAGGGGAGGAGGGCTGCGGTGCCGAGGGCCAGGGCGGCCGAACCGGCGAGGGCGGCGACGCGACGACGAAGGCTCATACGAGTCTCCTGCGGGGGGTGGGGGTGAGCTTTCTTTTAGGAAAGTTTCCTAAAGGAAAAGCTAGATCGCGTCCCGGTTCACGTCAATAGGCGATCAAGCCGTTCTCGGCCAGCCAGGCGGCGGCCGGGGTCGGCTCGACGCCCAGCCGCTCGGCCGCGGCCGGGTCGGCCCGGAAGAAGCCGGGATGTGCGGCGCCCCAGTGGTAGGTCGCGGCCACCGGCGGACCGGCCGGGCCGAGCGCCGCGGTGAAGGCGTCCGGGTCGGCGGCCTCGTAACGGGCGCCGGCCAGCGCCGCCAGTTCGGGGCCGGTGAGTTCCTGCGGGCCGCCCAGGTCGAGCCGCGCGCCCTCCAGCCCGTCGCGGGTCAGCGCGGCCTCGGTCGCCACGGCCAGGTCGTGGTGGCTCAACCACGCCACCGGCTGCTCGGCCGGCAGCGGATAGCGCAGCACCCGCTCGGCCCCCTGCCCCGCCCAGACCCAGGGGGCGTGCAGGTTGTCCAGGTAGACCGGCGGGCACAGCACCACCAGCGGCACCCCGGCCGCCTCCAGTTCGGCGACCGCGGCTCGCCTGGTGTCGAACGCGGCCACCCCCGACGGCCCGGCCGGCAGCCGGTTGGCGGTGTTGAGCACCATCCGCTCGACCCCGGCCGCCTTCGCCGCCGAGACGAGGTTGGCGGTGTAGCGGGCGACCGTCTCGGCCTCGAACACCAGCGGCAGCGTCACCGACACCCGCCGCACGCCGGCGAAGGCCGCCCGAACCGCCCGCTCGTCGCCGAGGTCGCCGGCGAAGCCCTCCACCCCGGACGGCACGCGCCCCGAACGCCCGAACCCGCGCACGGCCAGCCCCCTGCTCGCCAGCCGCGCCGCCACCGCTCCACCCTGGGCGCCCGAGGCGCCGATCACCAGAATCGTCATGCCGCCCAGCCTGCCCGCCCGGCGGGATACGCTCTATTAAGAACTCAACTGCTGTCTTTAAGGATCGTCCCCTGCCCGGTGACCTGCTGAGCGAGCTGCTCGCGCCGCTCCGGCTGGAAGGCGTCTTCCACAGCCGCTGGCTGGCCCGCGCGCCGTGGGCGATCGAGGGCGAGCGGGAGAGTTGCGCGCTGCTGCACTACGTCGCCGAAGGCGCGGTCACCGTCGAGGCGCCGGGGTGTGCGCCGGTCCGCCTGGAGGCCGGCGACCTGGCCGTCTTCCCGCACGGGAGCGTGCACAAGCTGGCCGACCGGCCGGGGCGCGCCGCCGTACCGCTGTCGGCGGTCCTGCCCGAGCGCTCGCCCGGCACCACCCGCTCGATCGAGCTCGGCGGGCCGGGACCGGCGGCGGTGCTGCTGTGCGGCGGGCTGCACTACCAGCGCGACGCCGCCTCGCCGCTGTATCGCGCCCTGCCGCCGGTGATCGTGCTCACCGCGCCGGCGCTGGCCGCCCACCCGCTGCTCGGCGACACCCTCGACCGGCTGGCCGGGGCATGGGACCCGGCCGAGCCTGGCGCGGAACTGGTCGCGCTGCGCGCCTTCGAGCTGGTCTTCGTGCTGGCCTTGCGGGCCGCGATGGCCGGCAGGACCGGCGGACCGGTCCTGGCCGCGCTGCGCGACCCCGCCATCGCGGCCGCGCTGCACGCGGTGCAGACCCGCTTCGCCGAGCCGTGGACGGTCGCCGCCCTGGCCGCCGAAGCGGGCCTGTCCCGCTCGGCCTTCGCCGCCGCCTTCCGCGCGCTGGTGGGCGAGGCGCCCATGCGGCACCTGACCGCCCGCCGCATGCAGGAGGCCGCGCGGCTGCTGACCGAGACCGGACTGGCGCACGAGCGCATCGGGCAGCGCGTCGGCTACCAGTCCGGCGTCGGGTTCCATCTGGCGTTCCGGCAGTGGTTCGGCGTCACCCCCGGCGACTACCGGCGCACCCGCCGGGAAGGCCCGTAGCGCTCAGTTGAGCTCGCAGGCCACCTCGGACTCGGCGACGCAGACGTCGGTGCCGCTGCCGCCGTCGGCCGAGTCGACCCCCGGGCCGCCGTCCATGATGTCGTTGCCGCCGTTGCCGACCATCGTGTCCCGGCCGAAGTCGCCCGAGACGCGGTCCTGGTTGGAACCGCCGAAGTACTGGTCGCTCCCGATGCCCAGGAAGGCCTGCAGCGGCAGCGCGGTGTTGTTCCGCACGATGTCGCTGCCGTCCTTGACGTTGGCCACGATCCTGGAGACCGAGGCGCTCGGGCAGCGGACGGTGTTGGGGTTCACCTGCGCGCAGGCGAAGTTGGTGATCAGCGTGTCGTTGGTGTTGACCACCTCGATCGTGGTGCCGACCACCTTGATGGTGATGTTGTCCGACACGGTGCCGGAGTTGATGGAGAGCAGCCCCCCGGTCAGCGTGACGTTCGTCAGCGCGTGCGCCGGCGCGGCGGCCAGCACCAGCGGTGCGGCAGCCAGGAGGCCGACGGTGAGGGCCTTGAACGTGGTGCGCATGGTTCTCCTCGACGGAATCGGTTGTGTCGAGGGGAAGTACATCCTGTGCACCCGCCCGCGCTCCGCGTCCTCCTGCACACTGCGACTGTGTCATCTTCCGTTGCCTTTTGTGGTGAATGATGAGGGCCGTGAGTCGCATCATCACCCCCATCGCGGTCGCCGCGGCCGTCGTCGTCCAGGTGTTCCATCTCGTGCTCGTGCTCAGCGGCATGTTCCTGCTGGACGGCTACTGGCTGCTGCTGGCCGTTCCCCTGCGCCTGGCCGCGCTGGCGTGGGCGTTGCGGGAGGTGCTGCGGCTGCGGACGCTCGTGCTGCGCGGCGCGCTGCGGGTCCTCCTCTACCTGTCGATCATGTACGCGCTGCTGGGGTCCTTCCTGGTAGACCTCCTGCTGGCCTGGAGCGGGCCGCAGCCGCTCGGTGACGCCGTGGAGGCGGCCGTCCCGCGGGCCTTGCAGGCGCCGCTGACGGTCCTGCTGGTCCTGGCGGTCAGCCGCGGCCGGTCGCGCCTGCGGATCGGCGGGCTGGCCTTCGCCGCCTTCTACATCGCGGTGCTGGTCATGGAGGTGATCCAGGAGGTCCCGTTGAGCGGGGTGGTGGTGTCGATCCTGGTCTCCTACGGGGCCGAGGCGGCCTGGCTGCTCGTGGTGCTGGCCGGGCAGTGGGCCGACGGGCGCTGGAGCAGGACGACCGTCCTGGTCGGGGCGGCGGCGTTCCTGCTGGAGGTCCTGTGGCTGGCGTTGCTCGCCGCCGGGGTGGAGACGGCCGTGCTGGCCTTCCAGGGCGTCGGCGTCATCGGCGTGGTCTGGCTCGCGCGCACCGCCCGCGAGTTGGAGGCCCCCATGCCGCCGCCGGTCAGCGTGCTTCGTCCAGGAACCGCCTGACCAGGTCGCCGACCGCCTCGGGCTGCTCGGTGAGCATGGTGTGGCCCGCCTCCATCTCCACCACCCGTACGGCAGGCGGCAGCCCGGCCAGGTCGCGCTGGACCCCGCGCCGGAAGGCGGCCATCAGCTCGCCACCGGCCAGCCCCGGCGGGTCCTGGGTCGCGACGACGACCAGCGTGGGGCAGCTCAGCTTGTGCAGCAGCGGGATGCTGTCGCGAAACTCCGGCGTGTAGCGCACCGCCTCCAGCAACTCCGCCGCCGGCCGGGCGTAGACCTGGCCGTCGCGCTCGACCAGCGCCCGGGGCGGGAACATCGGGCGGGCCTCGGCCGGCAGCGGCGCCCCCATCAGGGCGGCCTGCCCGTCGAACATGGCCTTGAGCCGCGCCAGCGCCTCGTCCCGGGCGGCCGGATCCATGCCCGGGTAGTTGTCCGGATGGTTCTCGGCCGAACGCAGGCCGTCCAGGTTGACGACGGCCGGGGTGCGCGGGTGGCGCAGCGCCCACTGCACGGCGATCATGCCGCCCAGCGAGTGCCCGACGACCGCCGGGGCGCCCAGCCCGAGGGCCCGCACGACCGCCTCCAGGTCGTCCAGGACCGCCTCCCACGACCAGGGGCCGTCGCCGGAGTGCCCGTGCCCGCGCAGGTCCACCGCGACCGTGCGCCGCCCGCCCAGGTCGAGGCCCGCCCAGGCCTCCAGTGTGCCGCCCAGCCCGTGCAGCAGCAGGACGGCCTCGCCGTCCCCGCCGGAGTCGCGCACGGCCAGCGGGATCTCGTGCTCAGTGATGACCTTGTCGTACGGCATGGCGCTCCTGGGGGTGGTTGAGCCGTTCGCGGATGGAGTCGGTGCTGACGCCGCCGTCCGGGTGGCGGTCGAGCTTGGCGCGTTTGACCAGGTCGTGGACGCCTTGGCGGGTGATGCCGAGCATGGCCCCCGCCGTGGCGAACGACACCGCCGCCCGGCCCGGGAACCCGGCCCGCCGGGCCGTCGCCCGCCCGAAGGCCGTGCCCCACCACTCGTCCGGCGGGTCGAACGGGGCGTCCGGGTCGTCGCCGGGGAACAGCGCGGCGATCAGCCGGGCCGAGGTGCGCACGGCCAGCCGCTCGTCCGGGCCGAGGAGCTGGGCGGCCCAGACCTCGGCCTCGATGCGCAGCCGCTCGCGCACCGGCGCGACCGGTCCGGCCTCGCCGAGCAGGATCTCCAGGGGATCGGTGACCCGCCGCTCGACCAGCGCGGCCAGCTCGGTGGCGAGGGCGACGTGCTCGCTGGTACTCACTTGACGGACAATAGCAAGTACTTGCTCTAAAGTGTCAAGTAGCGCTCAGGCCGGGCGGCGCAGGCGCTGGACGAGCAAGGTGACCCCGGCGACCAGCAGGGACACCCCCGGCCCGATCAGCAACGCCCCCGGGCCGCCCACCGGGAGCAATCGGCCACCGAGGTAGCCGAGTCCCACGGTGCAGGAGACGAAGATGAGCTCGGACAGGACGGCGGCGAGCAGGAACCTGCGGAACGGCAGGCCGACGATGCCCGCGGTGACCGCCCCCATGCCGCGCCCTCCCGGGATGAAGCGCACCCCGATCACCGACGGCACGCCGTACCGCTGGAAGCGGTCGGTCGTCCAGGCGAGTGCCGTGCGGCGCTTGGGTTTGCGCGACAACCACGTGGTGGCCGGCTCGCTCCACTTCCGGCCCACGCCGTAGACGGCCAGGTCGCCCAGGACCGTCCCGGCCAGGACGAGCGAGGCCAGGAGCGGAAGGCTGAGGCCGCCCGTGGCGGCGAGCGCGCCCGCGCCCGCCAGCAGGGCGGAGTTCGGGATCATCGGCGGGACGGTGGCGAGAAGCAGGAGCGCGTAGAGGTGCAGCGCGCTGTCCATGCCGCCCAGGCTTCCAGGCGGACTCCGGCCGCGGCAACGGGCGCGAGCCGGTCCCAGGGGGATCTCCGAGATCGCCCCTAGGGGACCGCAGGGTTAAGGAGCGGGCTGGAAGTGGGCGGCGTGGTCGCGCACCCACTGCTCGAAGGAGCGCGGCTCCCGGCCGGTGAGCTGGGCCACGAACGGGGAGACGGTACGGGCCTCGGCGGGCGGGTCGCCCTGCCAGGCGGCCAGGATCTCGACCAGCTCCTCGGCGTGCCCGGCCTCGCGCCAGCGCTGCTTGGCCTGCTCCTCGGTCAGCTCGTCGAAGGCGAGGTCGCGGCCCACGACCTCGGCGATGGTCGCCAGCCGCTGGCGCGGCGTGAGCGGCTCGGGGCCGGTCAGCGGGTAGGCCCGGCCGCCGTGGCCGCCGTCGGCCAGCACCCGAGCCGAGACCGCGCCCACGTCGCCCTCGTGCACGACGGCGATCGGCACGTCGCCGAACGGCTCGCTCACCCCGGCCCGCGAGCCGATCGCCGCCGCCCAGCCGAGCGTGTTGCCCATGAAGTCGGTGGGCTGCAGCAAGGTCGTCTCCAGGGAGCCGGCCAGGAAGGCGTCCTCGACCGGCCCGCTCTGCCCGTTCCACAACACCGCCACCCGCGCCACGCCGGCCTCCTCGGCCAGGGCCGCGAGCTCCGGGCCGGTGCGCAGGGTGGCGTAGTCGTCGCCGCCGACCGTCAGCAGGTGCACGCCGACCACGCCCTGCAACGCCTGCCGTACCGTCCGGGGGTCGGTCAGGTCGCCGCGGACGATCTCGGCCCCGGCGGGCAGGACGGCGGCGGCGCGCTCGAGGTCACGGGTCAGGGCGCGCACCGGGTGGCCCTCGCTGAGCAACTGGCGCACGACGTGGCGGCCGGCCCGGCCGGTGGCTCCGGTCACAAGGAATGTCATGCCGGCTCACGCTAGGCGGATGCCCCGCCGGCCGCCTCGGTCCGCGGACCGAGGCGGCTCGGACTTTCGGCCTAGTCCGTTAACCGGTGGACATCGCGCCGCGCCCGAGGCGAGGGTGTACGGCATGCGACAGGAGGACATCTGGGACGCCGAGGCGGCCCAGAGCTATGACACCCCGGGCCGTGGCATGTTCGCGCCGGAGGTGATCGGCCCCACCGTGGAGCGCCTGGCCGAGCTGGCGGGCGGCGGGCGAGCGCTGGAGTTCGCGATCGGCACCGGCCGCGTGGCGGTGCCCCTGGCCGAGCGCGGGGTGCCGGTCGCCGGGATCGAGCTGTCGCAGCCGATGATCGACCAGCTCCGCACCAAGGCCGGCGAGCAGGCCATCCCGGTCGTCGCCGGCGACATGGCGAGCGCGACCGCGCCGGGCGAGTTCACGCTCGTCTACCTGGTCTACAACACCGTCGCCAACCTGCTCACCCAGGCCGAGCAGGTGGCCTGCTTCCGCAACGCGGCCCGCCACCTGAGGCCGGACGGCCGGTTCGTGATCGAGCTGTGGGTGCCGGAGCTGCGCAAGCTGCCGCCGGGCGCGGCGGCCACGGTGTGGCACCACGAGCCCGGCTACCTCGGCCTGGACACCTACGACGTGCTCGGCCAGCAGGTCGTCTCGCACCACTTCCGCTTCGGCGAGGGCCGCGAGGCCCGGGTGTATCGCACCCCGCACCACTACATCTGGCCGGCCGAGCTCGACCTGATGGGGCAACTGGCCGGGTTCGAGCTGGAGTCGCGGCACGCCGACTGGTCGGGGGCGGAGTTCACCGCCGACTCGCGCTCGCACGTGTCGGTCTACCGCTTGCCGGAGGCGCTCGAGCGGTGAGCCAGGAGCGCGCGGTTAGTCATATTCCTTGACACGAATATTCTCTATGACGAATACTTCTCGGCATGGACGGACTTCTCGCCGCGCTGGCCGATCCGGCCCGGTGGCGGCTCGTGAGGTTGCTGGCCGAACGGCCCCGGGCGGTCGGCGTGCTGGCCCGGCTCGCCGAGGCGCGCCAGCCGCAGACCACCAAACACCTGCAAGCCCTCGAACGGGCCGGCCTCGTCGCGGTCCAGCGCTCCGGCCAGCGCCGCATCTACGCGCTGCAGGCCGAGCCGCTGCGGGAGCTGGCCGCCGAGCTGAACCGGCTCGCCGAGCTGGCGGAACAGGCTCGGCAGACCTTCGACCGCTACGGGCTCAACCTCGACGCCGAACGGCTCGCCGCCGCCGAGCCGGGGTGGGCCGACCAGCGGTCGTTCCGCTTCCGGCGCTCGCTGGCCGGGCCGCCCGAGCTGGTCTGGCGGCACCTCACCGACGCCGGGCTGCTGGCCCGCTGGTGGACGCCCGACGACCTGCGTGTCTCCGAGCTGGTCTTCGAGGCTCTGCCCGGCGGGCGGATCGTCCACGAGTACCGCGACGCCGAGGACCTCGACGGCGCCGACCCGGTCGCCGGACGGGCCCTCGGGACCGTCGAGGAGGTGCTGCCGGGGGAGCGCCTGACCTACCGGCTCTCCCCGCTGCTGGCCGACGGCGGGGTCGCCTTCACCGCCCACCTCGACCTGAACCTGCGGCCCGCACCCGGTGGCAGCGAGCTGGACGTGGACTTCCGCATCACCGGCAGCACGATCGGCTCCGCGGACTTCATCGCGGGGATCGAGCTCGGCTTCGGCCAGAGCCTCGACCGGCTCGTGACCACCATCGCCACCACGCAAACCGAGGGCCCAGCCCCCTCCGCCACGAACCCTTCCTCGTCAGGAGCATGAGCATGTCCCGCAAGGTCACCGCCAACCTCGCCCTCACCCTCGACGGCCGCTACAACGGCCCCGGTGGACCCGGCGACTTCGGACCGTTCGCCCCGTACGTCGCCACCGACGTCGCCCGCGACCACATGACGCGCATCTGGGAGCACGCCACCACCGCCCTGCTCGGCCGGCTCAACGCCGAAGGCTTCCTGGGGTACTGGCCCCCGGTCGCCGACGACCCCGGCGCCGACCCGCGCGACCGCGGCTACGCCAAGTGGCTGGTCGACGCCGAGAAGATCGTCTTCTCCAGCACCCTGACCGAGGCGCCCTGGGAGCGCACCCGCGTCGTCAACGCCCCGGCCGCCGACGTCGTCACCGAGCTCAAGGCCACCGGCAGCGGCGACCTGCTGGTCAACAGCAGCGCGAGCCTGATCAAGCCGCTCCTGGCCGCCGACCTGATCGACCGCCTCCACCTCCTGATCTGCCCCGAGATCGCCGGCGGCGGCGAGCGGCTGTTCCTGGACGGCCTGCCCGGCACCCGCTGGACCCTCACCGACCGCCAGGCCGGCGACCTCGGCGAGCTGGCCCTGATCTACGACCGCGCCCGCTGACCCGGGCGTTCCATCCGGCGGTCAGGGCTGGTGCTCCCAGCGTTCGGTGAGGAGCTCCGGCGCGGGCGCCTCGCCCGGCAGCGGCGGGTGACCGGCACGCAGGCCGTCGAGCGCGATGGCGATGGTACGGCGGCGCGCCGCGCGGGCGGCCTCGATCAGGTCATCCCGCCCCTGCCGCTCCAGCTGCTGCATCAACGGCGACTTGGCGAGCTGCTCGATCAGCAGCGAGACGTCCATGGCTGTCGCGTCAGGCCGGAGTACCCCGGCGGCGTGCGCGCGCTCGATCAGCTCGCCGAGGAGCTCGTCGGAGCGGGCGAAGCGGGCGGCCATCTCGTCGGTCACCGCGATGCTCCCCGCCAGCGGCCCCAGAGACCCGCCGCTGAACTCGACGGCGGCCGTGACGTAGTAGGCCAGCCCCGCCCACGGATCCTCGTGCGCCAGGCCGTGCTCGCCTGCCCGCACCCACTGCTCCAGCGACAGCTCGCACAGGTGCTGGAACAGCTCGTCCTTCGAGCGGTAGCGCCGGTAGAGGCTGGCGATGCCCACTCCGGCCCGGGCGGCGATGGCCGCGACCGAGGCATGAGCCCCGTCCACGGCCAGCACGCTCCGGGCCGCCTCCAGCAGGGCCTGGTCGTTGCGCGCGGCCTCGGCGTGCCTGGGGGCTTTGCGTGCCATGCGTCCCACTGTAGCCCCGTTGCGAAGCGATTCGCTCCGTTATAGGTTCGCCATGAAACGAAGTGAATGTATCCGTTTGGGGTGGGTCATGCGCGCAGTGGTGATGGACGAGTTCGGCGGGCCCGAGGTGTTGCGGGTGCGGTCCGTGGAGGACCCGGCGCCCGGGCCGGGACAGGTGCTGATCGCGGTGCAGTACGCCAGCGTCACCTTCGTCGAGACGCAGGTGCGGGCGGGTGCCGGGCCGTTCGGCCGGCCCGCCTTGCCGCGGGTGCCCGGCAACGGGGTGGGCGGCCGGATCGTGGCGGCCGGGCCGGAGGCGGACCCGGCGCTGGTCGGCACCCTGGTGGTGAGCACCACCGGCGGCGTCGGCGGCTACGCCGAACTGGCCCTCGCCCAGGCGCGGGACGTGGTCGCGGTGCCCGCGGGGCTGGACCTGGCCGATGCGGTGGCGCTGCTGGCCGACGGCCGGACGGCGGTGCTGCTGCACGGGCAGGCCGAGGTGAAGCCGGGGGAGCGGGTGCTGGTCGAGGCGGCCGGCGGTGGGGTCGGCAGCCTGCTGACCCAGCTCGCCGCCGCCTCCGGCGCGCACGTCATCGGGGCCGCCCGCGGGGCGGCCAAATCCTCGCTGGTGCTCTCGCTGGGCGCCGCCGCCTACGTGGACTACGGGCAGCCCGGCTGGGAGGAGCAGGCGCGTGACCTCGACCTGGTCTTCGACGGGGTGGGCGGGGAGCTCGGCACCCGGGCCGCCGCGCTGCTGCGCGACGGCGGGCGGATCAGCGTGTACGGCATGGCCAGCGGCGCCGAGGCCGAGATCGACCGGGACCGGGTGCGCGTGCTGGGACTCACCGGACCGCCCGGCCCGGCCGAGCAGCACGCCCTCATCACCGAGGCGCTCACCCTCGCCGCCGAGGGCCGCCTCCGGCCGGTGATCGGCCAGACCTTCCCCCTCGACCAGGCCGCCGCCGCCCACCAGGCGATCGAGACCCGCGCGACCACCGGCAAGACCCTCCTCACCGTCTCAGCTTCCTGACCACCGCCGCGACCTTCCACCCCGGCCCGCTGCAGCCCGCGGTGAGGGTGGCTGGGGCGGGCCGGTGGGCGCGGGCACCCCTGGTCCACTGTGCTGGTGCCCGCCTGTCGACAATCTGGGTTGCCGGGCGGCTGGTGGCCTAAGGGCGTCCGGGGTTGCCGGGCGGGGTGAGGTGGTCGAGGACGGTCGCGAGGTCGGCGCCCGCTCGGAGCAAGGCCACCGTGCGGACGGCGATGCGGTCGAGGCGCTCGCGCAGGATGCGGTCGGCGTCGTCCAGCCGGGGCAGCGCGCCGACGATCTCGCGCACCGCGGCGATGCCGTACCCGCTGCCCCGCAGGGCGGCCACCACCCGGGCCGCCCGGATGGCGGCGACGCCGTACCGTCTGGCGCGCAGGGAGGTCACCCGCTCGGGGACCACCAGCCCCTCCTGCTCCCAGAAGCGCAGGGTGGAGGGCCGCACGTTGAGCGCCCCGGCCAGCTCGGTGATGGTCATCGCGTCCTCCTCCTGCTCCGGCGCGCCGGGCTCGGCCTGGATCGCGCGCAACGCCTCCAGCGCGCCGAGCGTCTCCTCCCGCTCCCGCGCCAGCCGTACGTGCACCGCCCCCACCGCCGCCGCGGCCTCGGCCAGGGGCCGGCCCCAGAGCTCTGCCAGCAGCCGCCGCGCCTCCACCGGCCCGGCCGCCGCCGCGAGCCCTCTGTAGGCCCGCAACGCCAGCACGTGCGTCTCGTGGTAGGCCCGATACCCGTTCTCCTGCCGTACGGCAGGCGGAACCACGCCCAGTCGCTCCAGGTCACGCACCTGCTGCAGCGAATACCCCGACCGCCGGGCGACCTCGGCCGTCCTCAGCACCTCCACGGTCCAACCCCACATGAGCACTTGAAGGACATGCTTGAACCATGAGTATGGACCAGATCCTGACGACCGTGCGCACCTTCGACGGCGTGCTGGTGGTGACCCCCGGACCCGGCGACGGCCTGCCCGAGCTGGCGTGGGGTGACGCGTTCTTCTACTACGCCCCCGACGGCGAGATGCCGCGCACCACCCAGCCCTACGGCACGATCGTGACGAAGGACTACCCCGACGACACCGCCTCCGACCTCGACCCCGAGGGCCGCTGGCGGCTGAACATCCACGTGGACCGCGCGACCTTCCAGACCCTGACCGGTGAGGAGCCGCGCACGCTCACCCGGCCCCGCGACTACGCGGCGGCCGACACCGTCGTCCCGCACCCGGTGTACGGCTCGCTCGGCTGGATCTCCGTCGTCAACCCCGGCCCGCAGACCCTCGACCTGGTGCTCGGCCTGCTGCGCGAGGCGCACGACGCGGCCCGGGCGCGCCACGACCGCCGCCACGGCCAGCCGTACCCCTGAAAAACGCCGAGGACCGGCCCCCGGAAAGGAGGCCGGTCCTCGGGCCGCTCGGATCAGGAGCGGGCGACCTCGCCCTTCTTGGCGCTCCACACCGACAGCACGGTGAGGACGGTCAGCGCGGCGCCCACCCACAGGACCGCCGTGGTCGAGGCGGCGTCCACGATCAGCCCGCCCACCAGCGCGCCGAGCGCGATGGCCAGGTTGAACACCACGGTGTTGAGCGCGGTCGCGGCCTCGGTCCGGTCGGGCGCGGCCTTGAAGATGAGCATCTGCACGCCGACCGGCACGGCCCCGAAGGCCGCACCCCACAGCAGAAGCAGGACGATCGCGGCGGCCAGGTTCCCGCCGGCGAGCGGGAAGAGCGCCAGCACCGCGGTGAGCAGCACGCCGCCGCCGATCACGGTGGCGTACACGTTCCGCCCGGCGGCGCCGCCGGCCAGGGCGGTGCCGGCGATGCCCGCCGCGCCGAAGCCGAGCAGCATCGGGCCGATCAGCTCGGCGTCCAGGCCGGAGATCTCCTGGAGGATCGGGCTGATGAAGGTGTAGGCGGCCATGTGCCCCATGACCAGCAGGAACGTGGTCAGGATGGCGGCACGGACGACGCGGTCCCCGAACAGGCCGACCAGCGTGCGCACCCGCAACGACTGGTGCGCGGGCAGGCTCGGCAGCAGCAGGAACAGCGCCGCCACCGCCAGCACGCCGAGCCCGGCCAGCGTGATGAAGGCGATGCGCCAGTCGGTCAGCCCGCCGATCAGCGTGCCGGCCGGTACGCCGAGGACGTTGGCCGCCGTGGCGCCGCCGAAGGCGATCGCGGTGGCGCGGGCCACGTGCTCACCCGGCACCAGGCGTACGGCGATGCCGGCCGCCAGCGCCCAGAAGCCGCCGATGCTGATCCCGACCAGGAACCGCGCCACCAGCAACGGCACGAAACCCGAGGCCAGGAAGGACAGCACGTTGGCGGCGACCATCAAGGTGATCAGGCCGAGCAGGACCTTGCGGCGGTCCATCCGCCCGATCGCCACCGGCACCAGCAACGCGCTGGCCGAGGCGACCAGGCCGGGCACGGTGACCATCAGCCCGGCGGTGCCCTCGCTGATGCGAAGGTCGCCGCCGATCGAGGTGAGCAGGCCGACCGGGAGCTGCTCGGCGGTCACCACCAGGAAGGTGCCGACCGCCACGGCGATCACGGCCAGCCAGTTCTTCAACGTGACGCGCTCGGCGCCGGCGCCGGCGCGGGAGGGGGACTCAACGGGACTCATACTCTGACCTTCTTAGGAGACACGACGACTTCCTCAGGGGAAGTGACTGCAGGCTGTCCAGGGCGCGGCGGGGCACCCGGTCTGGCGGGGGTCTGGCCGAGGAAGGTACCGCCGAGGGCGATCGCCATCCCCAGCACCTGGAGGGGCGACAGGCTCTGGCCGAGCGCGGCCCAGCCGATGATCGCGGCGGACAGCGGGCTCAGCAGGGCGAGGAAGGAGACGGAGGTGGCCGGCAGCCGGGAGATCCCGCGGAACCAGATCCAGTAGGCGACCGCGGTGCCCACGACGCCGAGGTAGGCGTAGCCCAGCACGGCCTGGCCGTCGAGCACGGGCGGCGCCCCTTCGACGAGGAAGGCCACCGGCAGGAGCAGCAGGCCGCCGGCGGTGAGCTGCCAGGCGGCGATCGCGGCCGGTCCGGCGCCGGCGGGCCGGCCCCAGCGCTTGGCCAGAACGGTCCCGGCGGCCATCGCCGCCGATCCGGCGACCCCGGCCGCGATGCCGGCCGCGTCCAGCGCCGCGTTCGCCCGCAGGACCACCAGGCTGACGCCCAGCACTCCGGCGAGCCCGGCCAGCACCTTGCGCCGGGTGGGCGGCTCGGCCAGCCACGCGGCGGCGAAACCGAGCGCGAACAGCGGCCCGGCCGCGCCCAGCACCGCGGCCACCCCGCCCGGCAGCCGGTAGGCGGCCAGGAACAGCAGCGGGAAGAACGCCCCGATGTTCAGCACCCCGAGGACGGCCGCCCGCCAGATCCACACCCCCTTCGGCAGGGTCCTGGCCACCGCCAGCAGGACCAGTCCAGCGGGCAGCGCTCGCATCAGGGCGGTGAACAGGGGGCGGTCGGGCGGCAGGAACTCGGTGGTCACCGCGTAGGTCGAGCCCCAGGCCAGCGGCGTCAACGCGGTGAGCGCGACGGTGCCCCAGAGCGGGACGGCGCGCGTCGGCAAGCTGGACATCTGTTCTCTCCTCGTTAATAATCTCAACGTTGAGATAATCTCCCAAGACAGCTTCAACGTCAAGTTGCTTAACGTTAAGATAGTTACCGTTGAGAGGGTGCGCCGATGAGTGACGCCGTGGACCAGCTTCTGGAGCAGTGGAAACGGGAGCGCCCCGACCTGGCCCCCTGGCCCATGGGCATCGTCGGGCGCATCACCCGGCTCTCGCTCCTGCTCGACCGGGAGCTCAAGGAGTTCTTCAACCAGCACGGCCTCGAACGCTGGGAGTTCGACGTCCTGGCGACCCTGCGCCGCTCAGGGCCGCCCTACGAGCTCACCGCCGGCGCGCTCAACCGCGCCGCCATGGTCACCTCCGGCGCGATCACCAACCGCATCGACCGCCTGGCCGGTCGCGGGCTCGTCGAGCGCATCCGCGACGAGGACGACCGCCGCTCGGTCCGGGTACGGCTGACCGACGAGGGCTGGCGGCTGATCGAGGAACTGGTCCCGCTGCACGTGGCCAACGAGGCCCGCATCCTGCACACCCTCGGCGAGGAGGAGCGCGAGCAACTCGCGGGCGCGCTGCGCGGGCTGCTGGAGTCGCTGGGCGACACCTCCCTGGACTAGTTTTCGGTCCAGGGGCGCAGCTTCTCGGGATTGCGGACGGCCCAGAGCTGGGTGATGCGGTCGCCGACGACCTCCAGCGCGATCACCGCGACCGTCGCGCCGTCCAGGTGTGCCACCAGGCCCGGCCGGCCGTTGACCGTACGCTCGCGGAAGGCCAGATCCGGGACCAGCGTGGCGAGCTCGACCAGCACCCGGGCGATCTCCCTGGCCCCGTTGATCGGCTCCAGGACGGCGGAGACCAGCCCGCCGCCGTCGGCCAGGCCGGTCGCCTCCGGGTCGAGCAGGGCGACGAGCGCCTCGATGTCCTTGGCCGCCCAGGCCTGCTTGAAGCTCCGGACGATCTCGGCGCTGCGCGCGGCCGGAGCCTGCGCCGGGGCCGAGTCCCGGATGCGCCGCCGCGCGGAGGAGGCGAGCTGCCGGCAGGCCCCCGGCGTGCGGCCGACGATCTCGGCCACCTCGGTGAACGGATAGCGGAAGACGTCGTGCAGGACGAAGGCGACCCGCTCGGCCGGCGTCATCTCCTCCAGGACCACCAGAAAGGCCATGGAGACCGATTCGTCGAGCGTCACCCGGTCGGCCGGGTCCGGTGAGCGCCCGCTGATCCACTCGCTCCGGTCCGGCACGGGCTCGGGGATCCACGCCCCGACATAGCTCTCCCGCCGCACCCGCGCCGAACGCAGCAGGTCGAGGCAGACGCGGCCGGCGACCTTGGTGAGCCAGGCGCCCGGCGACTCGATCGCCTCCTGCTGCGCGCGGGACATCGCGTACCAGCGGGTGTAGGTCTCCTGCACCACGTCCTCGGCGTCGGCCAGCGAGCCGAGCAGGCGGTAGGCGAGGTTGATGAGCTGCCGCCGCTCGCTCATGATCGCGCTCAGGCCCGGGTCGAGCTCGCCGCCGTCCGGTTCGGGTCGCGTGGTCATGGTTCTCCCTCGTCGTCGCGGCCTGTCCCTCCTCCTGACGAGACACCGCCGCCGAACGTGAGGCCTCACCTTCCGGGCGGCTACCCCGTCGTATCGCTGTCACCCCTTCGACCTGGGAGTCAGCACCGATGTCCGACCTCCGTACCTCCGAGCTCACCGGCCACTACACCCTCGACCCCGCCCGCACCCGCCTGGCCTTCCTCACCCGCCACACCATGGGCCCGTGGGTGCGCGGCCGGTTCGACGCCTTCGAGGGCAGCGCCCGCCTCGACGGCCACGACCCGGCGAACTCCACGGTCGAGGTCGCCGTCCAGGCGGGCAGCATCCAGACCGGCAACCCGCAGCGCGACGAGCACCTGCGGGCCCGCTTCCTCGACGTCGCCGCGCACCCGCTCATCCGCTTCGCCTCGACCGGGGTGGCCCAGCTCGGGCCCGCCGCCTTCCGGGTCACCGGTGGCCTCACCATCCGCGGCGTCACCCGGCCGATCACCGTGGACCTCGGGCTGCGGTACGGCGAGCAGGACGCCCTGGTGTTCGAGGGCTCGGTCGGCGTCAACCGGATGAAGTGGGGCGTGAACTGGAACGCGGCGACGAGCCTGCTGCTCGCCAAGGAGGTGACGCTGGAGCTCGAGATCACCGCAATCCCGTGACTGTGTTAGCGTTCTGGTCACGAGTTAGCCGGAGGTGAGGTCGTGGCCAGGACGCAGCGGACCGATCTGCGCGAGCGCGCCGACGCGCTCCTGGACGCCGCGGCGACCCTGCTGATCGAGGTGGGGTCGCGGGAACTGCGCATCGACGAGGTGGCGCGGCGGGCCGGGGTCGGCAAGGGCACGGTCTACCTGCACTGGCGCAGCCGGGAGGAACTGCTGCTGGCGGTGGGCGCGCGGGCGGCGGTCGCGATGCTCGACGAGGTCCTCGCCGCCATCCGCGCCGACCCTGTCGAGGCCGCCCTGCACCGCTACCTGCGGCGGCACTTCCTCGCGGCCATGCGGCGGCCCCTTTTGCGCAGCCTGTTCGCCGACCCCGCCCACCCCGGCGCCCACCCGGCCCGGGCCGGGGTCCTGGCCGCCAAGCTCGTCGCGGCCCGCGCGCACCTCGCCGCCCTGCGCGAGCACGGCCTGTTGCGGCCCGGTCAGGATCTGGCGGACATCGACCACGCCGCGCAGGCCATCGCCTACGGCTTCTTCGCCGCCGGACCGCTCCTGCCCGCCGGCCCCCGCTTCACCCTGGAGCACCGGGCCGACCAGCTCGCCGACGTCATCCGCCGCTCCTTCGAGCCCTCCACCCCGCCCGCACCCGAGCTCTTCGCCGCCGCCGCGCCCCAGGTCCTGGCCGCCTTCGCGGAGCTCAGGACCGAGTTCCACCACCTGGCCTACGGCCCATAGCCCCGGCCCCTTCAGACCCGCCGCCCGACCCCTCCCTGACCCGCGATCACTCCCTGCCCCGCGATCACTCCCTGCCCGCGCCCTTCACGCCCCGCGACCCTTCACGCCCGAACCGCAGACCCAGAGAGGCCCTCCCCTCATGGCCAGCAGCGACCTCACCGGCCTTCACCACGTCGGCCTCGTCGTCCACGACCTGGGCGCCGCGATCGACACCTTCCGCCGCCTGGGCTTCCGAGTCGGCCCGCCCGCCTACCCCGCACTGCCACCCACCCCCGGCGCGCCACCCGAGCCGGTCGGCGCGGGCAACACCCACGCCGACTTCCCCCGCGGCTTCGTCGAACTCCTCGCCTTCGCCCCCACCGATCGGACCGGACCGCCCGCCTCCGCCCCCGCCGAGCAGGCCGGACTGCCCGCTTTCACTTCCGGGCTGCCCGCTGACGCCCGCCTCGTCCCCCTGGCCGTCCCGGACGCCCAGCTCGCCGCGGTGCGTGACGGGATCCGGAACACCCTCGCCGGGCTGGCCGACCGACTCGGGCAGGCCGAGGGAGCGCACATCCTGGTCCTCGCCTCCGCCGACGCCGAGGCCACCGCCGCCCGGCTCGACGCGGCAGCCGTCCCGCACAGCGGAGCCCGCCCCGGCCAACGTCCCATCACCACCGCCGCCGGGACGACGCTCGCCCCGATCAAATACCTCGACCTCCTCGCCACCTCGGGGTCAGGTCTCCTGCCCGAGGGCCGGATCGGGGCAGCCGAGGACGCCCCGGCCGACCTCCTGGACGCCCAGCTCGGCCTCGACCACCCCAACGGCGCAACCGCCCTGACCGAGGCCCTGCTCTGCGTGGCCGACGCCGACCTCGACCCGACCACCGAGCGATACGAGCGGTATCTCGGCGTCCCGGCCGAGGCGGCAGGCTCGACCCGCCGCTTCACCCTCACCCACGGCCGCCTCACCCTCCTCACCCCCGCCGAACTGGCCCGCCTCCTCCCGGGCGAGCACCCGAAGCACCTGCCCACCCTCTGCGCCTACGTCATCGAGGTCACCGACCTCCCCGCCACCGAAGCCCTCCTGCGAGAAGCCGATCCCGCACGACCCGCCACCGAAGAACCGCCACGGAAAGCCGAGCCCAAGCAGGCCACCACCGAAGAACCACTGCGCGGAACCTGGCTCCAGCGCGCCGCCACCGGTGAGCCGTTCGTCCCCGCCGCAGCGGCACACGGCGCGGCGATCCTGTTCCGCCAGGCCACCACCCCGAAGCAGGCCCGATGAACGCCCGCCGCACGCTGACGACCGCCGCCCTCCTGCTGGCCGCCACCGCCTGCGGAGCCCCGGGCGGCGCCGACTCCCCACCGGACGGCCCCTGGCCCAAGACCGGCGTCCTGGAGGTGACCCTCTGCCGCGACTCCACCGCCGTCGGCTGCGACCGCGACGAGCGAGACGCCGACTGGGCCGCCATCGAGGCCAAGGTCCGCGCCATCCCCGGCATCCGCGACGTCCACCTCAAACCCCGCGAACAGTCCCGAGCCGAGGCGGCGGTCAGCCCCCGATCCCTCGAAGCCGACAAACTGGTCGGCACTCTCGACACCGTCACATCCGGCCGCGAACTGGAGCGCACCCTCTCCAACCTGCCAGGCGTCGGCATGGCCCTGGTCTTCCACCAGCACTTCTGGTCCGCGAAGGCCGACGTCTCCGTCCTGCTCTGCCACCGGGGCGGCCTCCTCGACAGCCTCCTGCCCACCTGCGAGCACCCCCCGACCGGCGAGGACCGCGAGGCGGTCGTCCGAGCGCTCCTGCCGCGCGCCGAACGCGTCTACTACGAGGACCGCGAGCACAACGCCCGCGTGTGGAACCACTACCTGCGCGAGCAGGGCACCCCAGGCCAGGAGATGCTGCACGTCAAGGGCCTGACCGTCGAACAGGCCCGCGCCGCGCTCAAGGGCGTGCCGGGCGTCGGCGGGGTGATCTCCACCCGCTTGTACGGCTGACAGCGCGGTGCGAGCGGTTTGTGAGCGACGGGCTGGAAGGTAAAGGCGTCCCTATCGCCCGAGTGCCCGAAGGAAGTCCCCGATGCCCCGCCACGCCCGCCTCCTGTCTCGTACGGCTGCCGCCGCGAGCCTGGCCGTGTTCGCCGCCCTCCCCGCCCCGGCCGCGGCGGCGACGCCGTACGAGCAGCTCAAAGACCTGGCCCGCCAACTGGTCGCCGCCGGAGCGCCCGGCGTGATCGTCCGGGTGGACGACGGACGCGGCCGGCCGGTCGAGATCGCCGAACAGGCGCCCTGGACCAGACGCGACCACGTGCTCAAGACCGGCGACAAGTTCCGCGTCGGCTCCAACACCAAGACCATGACCGCCACCCTGGTCCTGCAACTGGTCGCCGAGGGACGGCTCGCGCTGACCGACCCGGTGGAGAAGTGGCTGCCCGGCCAGGTGCCGAACGGTTCAGCCATCACCTTGCGCATGTTGCTCAACCACACCAGCGGCCTGGCCGACTACACCGAGGACCCCGTGCTGCTGCCGTCGATCCTGGGCAAGGACCGGCGCCGCTGGACCTCGGCCGAGCTGCTGGCCGTCGGGGTGAAGCAGGACCCGCTGTTCAAGCCGGGCAAGAAGTGGGCCTACAGCAACACCGGCTACGCCGCGCTCGGCGCCGTCCTCGAACGGGTCACCGGCAAGAGCCTCGCCGACCTGGTGCGCGACCGCATCGCCCGGCCGCTGGGCCTGGAGCACACCTACGTCCCCACCGGCTCCTCCTGGCACGGCTCGTACGCCCGCGGCTACGAGAAGGACGCCGCGCACCAGCCGCCCGCGGTGCCCGTCGCCTGGCGGGCCCTGGTCGGCCCACGCCGCAACGGCCACATCGATGTCTCGGCCAACAGCCCGAGCTGGGGCGGGGCGGCCGGGTCAGTGGTCTCCTCGGCGGGCGACTGGTCGCGTTTCACCCGTGCCCTGATGTCCGGCAAGCTGCTGCCCGCCGCGCAGCTCGCCCAGCTTCGCACCCTCGTCCCGATCGACCCCCAGCAGCCGGACGGGCCCGGTTACGGGCTGGGCATCCAGAGCGCCACCACCCCGTGCGGCACCTTCTGGGGGCATGACGGCGGTATGCCCGGCTACCTCACCGTCGGCCTCACCGACCGCACCGGCAGCCGGGCGGCGACCGTCCTGATCGCCACCGAGTACTGGAGCGAGTTCGGGGCCGACGCCAAGCTCGCCAAGGCGGCGCAGGCGCTCCAGCTCGCGGCGATCTGCTCCATGTTCGCCAAGCCCGTCCCCCGCGGCTGACCGGGCGATGTCCGCGGCGGGAGTGGGGCGAACGGGGGGAGCGGCGGAGGCGGCCGGGGCGGCGGCGGTGAAGGTGGCGGTCACCAGGGTCTCGACCTCGGCTCGCGGCATTGCCGCCGCAGCCTCCCTCGCGGCCCCTGCTTTCCGCGCGCCCTCGGCCGCGTCGCCACCCAGGGCGGCGGCGATCTGCCGGCTGACCTCCTGGACGTCGGGGTCGTCCGGCGCCGCCCACCCCCGCAGCACATCGGCCGCCCCCAGCAGCCGCGCGGCCTCGACCGGCCGGTTCCGCGCCACCTCGATGCCGGCCACCGCCACCGCGACCGCCCCGGCGACCGGCGTACGCCAGGACAACGCCAGATGTACGGCAGGCGCGTCGAGCAGCCGCAACGCCCGCTCCGGACACCCCTCACCGGCCGCCACCCGCGCCAGCACCCCCAGCAGCAGAGCGTCCAGGTGCGGCGTCGAGCGCCCGCCCCGCGCCGGGTCCGCCGAGGGCGCGGCGGCGGCCAGCCCGGCGAGAGCATGGGCCCGGGCGGCGGCGGGACGGCCGGCGTGCCATTCGAGCTGAGCCAGCCCCAGGTGGACCTGCGCCTGAGACTCCGCGGAACCGGCCCGTTCGGCGCGGTCGAGCAAGCGCGCGAGCCGGCCCCGCCCACCGGCCACCTCCCCCGACCGCGCCCGGTGCAGAGCGGAGGCGACCTCGTTCTCCATGGTGTGCTCGGGCATGCCGAGCTCCTGGAAGTACCGCCCGGCCCGATCCGCCAACGCGGGGGCGTGCTCGGGACGGCCGGAGCGCCGCAGGGCCGAGCCGAGGGTGCTGAGCGTGGTGGCCACCCCCCAGCGCTCGCCCACCTCCTCGAACCCGGCCAGCGCCGCCGACAACACCTCGACGGCCTCCTCGGCGCGCCCGCCGTTGAGGGTCAGCACACCACGCACCAGGAGCGTCAACGACCGTCGCCACGAATCGGCGGACTGCTCGCCAGGCGCGGGGAGGTCGCCTCCTGAGGCGATGGCGAGGGCCAGACCGGCCATCTCCAGCACCGGGTGCGTCTCGGCGGGAAACTCCGACAGCACTTCACGGATCTGGGCGAAGGCCGCCTCCGCCTCCTCCGGCCGGGTCAGGACCTCCGTCATGGCCAGGGCATGCGCGGCCACCACCACCGCCCGCCCACCCGGATCGGCAGGTCCCCGCACCTGGCGGACTCGGGCGAGCAGGTCGAGCGAGTCCGGCGGGAAGTCCCGCAGGAGCCAGAACCAGCTCAACGCCACCGCCAGACTGGTCGCCAGGTCGGCGTCGCCCGCTTCCGCCGCCCAGCGGAGGGCGGCCGCCAGGTTGTCGCGTTCGGCGCTCAGCCGTACCAGCCAGGGAAGCTGACCGGACGTGCGCAGGTGCGGGTCGGCGGTCCGGGCGAGGTGGAGGAAGTGCCGGGCGTGGCTCCGCCGTACGGTCTCCAGCTCGGCCCGGTCGGTGAGGCGGGCCACGCCGTACTCGCGGATGGTCTCCAGGGCCCGGTAACGGGGCTCGGCCGGCTCGGCGGAGGTGGCGAGCTGGAGCAGCGACTTGTCCACCAGGGACGCCAGCAGCTCGCCGACGTCGTCCGCCGGGTCGCCGACGTCGTCCGCCGGGTCGAGGGCGGCGAGCGCGGCGGCGGTCTGCTCGGTGAAGCTGCCGGGGATGATCGCGAGGCGTTCGAGGAGGGTGCGTTCGGCAGGGGTGAGCAGGTCCCAGCTCCAGGCGACCGCGGCGCCCAGGGTCTGGTGCCGGGGGAGGGCGGTGCGGGTGCCGTGGGTCAGAAGCCGGAAGCGGTCGTCGAGGCGGGCGGCGATCGCCTCGACCGGCAGGGTGCGCAGGCGGGCGGCGGCCAGTTCGATCGCCAGGGGCAGGCCGTCGAGGCGGCGGCAGATCTCGGACACCGCGGGGAGGGTGGCGTCGTCGAGGGTGAAGCCGGGGTGGACGGCGGTGGCGCGGTCGTGGAAGAGGCGTACGGCGGCGCGGTCGCGGGCCTGGTCGGGGGTGGCGCCTTCTTCGGGGAGAGCCAGCGGGTGGACCTGGTGGAGGGTTTCGCCGTCGACGCGGAGGGGTTCGCGGCTGGTGGCGAGGATGCGCAGGCGCGGGCAGCGGGTCAGCAGGGTCGCCGCCAGGGTGGCCGCGTGCTCGACGAGGTGCTCGCAGTTGTCCAGGACCAGCGTGAGGTCTTTGCCGGCGAGCAGGTCGATCAGGGTGTCCGGGGTGATCGGGCGGCGGGGGGTGGCGGGGTCGGCGAGGAGGTCGTGGAGGGCGCGGGGCAGGTCGTCGGCGGTCAGGGCGGCCAGCGGGGCGAACCACACGCCGTCGGGTGGGGTCAGGTGGCTGCCGACCGTGCTGGCCAGCCGGGTCTTTCCCGCGCCGCCCGGGCCTACCAGGGTGACCAGGCGGGTGTGGGTGAGGAGGCGGAGGACGCGGCGGACGTCGTCGTCGCGGCCCACGAAGCTGGTCAGGGGCACGTCGAGGTTGCCGCGGGGGCGTTGGTCGGGCTGGGGGGTGCGGAGGGCCTCCAGGTGGGCTTGCTGGAGGTCGGGGCCCGGGTCGGCGCCGTAGTCGTCGGCCAGCTTCTCGCGGATGCGCTGAAAGACCGCCAGCGCCTCGGCGTTTCGCCCGGCGGCGGTCAGGGCGCGCACGAGTTGGGCGTGCAGGCGCTCGCGCAGGGGATGAGCGGCGGCCAGAGCCTCCAACTCGGCCACGAGGTCGAGGTGGGACGGCTGGCACGGACTCGACAGGACGAGGGACGGGTCGGAGGGGAGGGTGAGGTCGGTGGTCGGGTGGCGGTCGGGGGGTGGCAGGGCGGTGGTGAGGATGAGGTCGGCCTCGATGCGGTCTTCCAGGGCTGCCAGGTGGGCGCGGGTGAGGCGGTCGGCCTCGGTGGGGGCGAAAGGGGCGGTGAGGACGTCGGCCAGGGCCGGGCCGCGCCACAGGGCGAGGGCGGCGCGGAGGTGGGCGGCGGCATCGGCCGGGCGGGACCGGGCCTGGCGGCCTTGACGGGCCAGGCGTTCGAAGCGCAGGGCGTCGACCGCGTCCGGCTCGATGGCGAGGCGGTAGCCGGCGGGGCCGGAGGTGAGCAGGGCCGGGTCGCCGAGGACGCGGCGCAGGCGGGAGACGAGGGACTGCAAGGCGTGGAGCGGCTCGTCCGGCGGATCCTCCGCCCAGAGGGCCTCGATCAGCGCCCCGGGGGTCACGGGGCGGCCGGCGTCCAGGGCCAGGCGGGCGAGCAGGGCCCGCAGCCGGGCGCCGCCGACGGGGGCCGGGCCGGTGGCGGTGTCGAGCAGCAGCGGCCCGAGCACCCCGACCCGGACCCGCCCCCCGCTGGGCTCGATCGAGTTCGCCATGCCCCCAGCCTGGCAGACACCCCCGGGCACCCGCGCACGCAGCAGACCCGAGCAGGCGTGCGCCCGCCTCCCAGAGAGATCCCCCGGTGGTCCCGGCGGGTGAGCTCACCCCCGTACGGCCGGCGCGCTGGCTGGGTTGGCGGGGTGAGCCGGCCGGCTGGCCGCACCGGATGAGGCCAGCCGACAGGGCCGGCGTGGACAGAGCAGAGGGGAGGTCAGTCGGCAAAGGGGGTGTGGGCGAGGGCTGAGGGGGTGAGGCGGCCGACGATGGCGGGGGCTTCGTGGATGAGGGAGTCGTCCTCCACGGCCTCGACCATGAAGCGCGCATAGTCCACCCGGCGGGTCCGGTTGCTGGCCAGCACCGGGTCGCCGACGTGGCGGCTCCACACCGGGAGCCCCTGGCCGGCGCCCTCCTCCAGGTCACTGCCACGCACCACCGTCCACCGGCGGTCGCTGGCGAAGATGCGGCGGCACGCCTCCTCCTGGTCACGCACGTCCACCACCCGGGCCAGCCGGAGCAGCGGTCCGGCGACGGCGGTGGCGAGCCGGAAGGTCCAGGGGTAGACGTCCAGGCCGTCACGGCTGATGTGCCAGCCACAGGAGAACACCAGCCGGGCGTCCAGAGGCGCATGGTCGAGCACGGCCTGGGCGGTGCCGGACGCGTAGTGGTGCACGCCGAAGGGCACCAGCACGGTCAGGACGGCGGAGCAGTCCCGCACGGCCCGCGCGACGACGGCGGGGGAGTCGGTCGGCCCGGGAACCACCTCGATCCGGTCGCCGAAGTCGGCCAGCTTGCCCACGCTCTTCTCCCGGCACACCCCCACCACGTCGTATCCGCGCTCCAGCGCCTGCGCCACCATGTACCGCCCGAGCTTGCCGGAGGCGCCGATGACGCAGATCCGCTTGCCCGCCCCCGGCTGGTCGCCCGCGCCTGACCCGATCGGTTGCACGTCCGTCTCCTCGTCCCCGACAGCAGCCTAACGCCGTTAGGTTCTCCCTAACAGTGTAAGGTTGTCAAGCCGTACGAAGGGAGAACCATGGAGGCCACCCCCCGCCGCCCCGCGCTGAGCCGGGAGGCGGCGCTGCGCACGGCGGTGGCCCTGGCCGACGAGGCCGGCTCGGGGGTGCCGAGCATGCGCCGCCTCGCCGAGCGGCTCGGCGTCGAGGCGGCGTCCCTCTACCACCACTTCCGCAACAAGGACGTGATCCTCGACGGCATGCTCGACCTCGTGTTCGCCGAGATCGAGCTGCCGTCGGACCAGGACGGCTGGCGCACCGCGATGCGCCGCCGGGCCGACTCGATGCGGGCCGTACTGCTGCGCCACCCGTGGGCGATCAGCCTGATGGACTCGCGGACCAACCCCGGCCGCGCGACCCTGCGCCACCACGACGCCGCCATCGGCTGCCTGCGCTCGGGCGGCTTCACCCTCTCCGGCACCGCCCACGCCATCTCGGCGCTGGACAGCTATGTCTACGGGTTCACGCTGCAGGAGCTCGGCCTGCCGTTCAACTCCCCGGCAGAGCTGGAGGACGTGGCGGGCTCGATGCTGGACCGGCTGCCGCGCGAGGAGTTCCCGCACCTGGCCGAGATGATCGTCGAGCGCGCCCTCAAGCCCGGCTACGCCTACACCGAGGAGTTCGGGGTCGGGCTCGACCTCATCCTCGACGGCCTGGACCGCGAGCGCGACCGCTGGCGGTAGCTACGACGCCGAGGGCAGCCGCGCCTCCCCGGCCGCCTGCCGTACCGCTGCGGCGACCAGCTTCCTGACCTGCTCCGCCGGTACGGCGAGGCCGGGCGTCCGGTAGGTCCAGGCGAGGAAGTCGGCGACGTCCAGGGCGGGGATGTCGCCCAGGTAGGGCCGGATGTAGGCGGGCGTGCCCGGTTCGATTCGCCAGCTCTCCGCCAGCGGGCCGACGCGCACCGCGTCGAAGCCCAGCCGGTCCAGCAGCCCGGCCGCCTCGGCGCTCGCCGCGTCGTCCCCGGCGATGGGCAGGGCGCTGCGGTCCGGCGCCCCGGCGGGCCGGGCGAGGGCGCCGAGCTGGTGCGGGGTGATGGTGTTGAACGCCTTGACCACCCGCGAGCCCGCCAGGTGGCGCTGCGCCAGCGCGCTGGAGGTCAGCTCGCCCGTCTCCAGTTCCGCCAGCCGGCCGTCGCGTTCGGGGTAGTAGTTGGCGGTGTCCAGGACGGTCCTGCCGGCCAGCGCCTCGGCGGGAAGCCTGCCGTACACGTGGAGCGGGATGGCGGCCACCACCAGGTCGGCGGCCCGCGCGGCCTCGGCCGGGGTGGCGGCCCGCGCCCGCGGGCCCAGCTCGGCCACGAGCCCCGCGAGGGTGCCGGGCCCTCGCGAGTTGCTCACGACGACGTCCATTCCGGCGGCGACGGCCAGCCGGGCGACGGCCGAGCCGATCATCCCGCTGCCGATGACGGCCAAGGGTCCAGACATGAGTGCTCCACAGGGTGTCGGGGATTTCCTCCGGACAGCCTGGAGCCGCCGCCCGCACCCGGCCAGGCCCGTGCTGTGGGTACGCACGGCGTGATTAGGCTGGCCGGGTGGACGAGCGGACCGAGTTGCGGGACTTCCTCCGATCACGCCGGGCCCGGCTGCGGCCCGAGGATGTCGGGCTGCGCGACTACGGCCGCATGCGCCGGGTCGCGGGGCTGCGACGGGAGGAGCTGGCCCGGGTGGCCGGGGTGAGCATCGCCCACTACACCCGCCTCGAACAGGGCAGACCCGAGAGCGTCTCGGACGACATCCTGGACGCGGTCGGCACCGCCCTGCGCCTGGACGCCGACGAGCTGACCTACCTGCACGAGATCGCCAGGCCGCCGCGGCCGTGCCCGGCGGTGACCTCGCCGCAGGCGCCGCCGAGCCTGCGTTACCTGCTGGAGTCCTTCGTGCTGACGCCCGCGCTCGCGCTCGGCCGGCACACCCAGCTCGTCGGCTGGAACGGGCTCGCGGTCGCGGTCTTCGGCGACTTCGCCGCTCTGCCGGAGGAGCGCCGCACCCTCTCGCACCTGCTGTTCACCGAACCCCGGCTGCGGGAGCTGTACGGCGCGGGGTGGGAGGCGGCGGCGCGCGAGCACGTGGCCCACCTGCGGGTGCTGCTCGGGCGCTTCCGCGGCGACGCCGGGCTCGCCGCGCACCTCGACGGCCTGCTCGCGCTGAGCGCGGACTTCGCTCGGCTGTGGGCCGAGCACCCGGTCGCACGCGCCCGCTCGCGCGCCCACGTCCTGCACCACCCGGCGGCCGGGGAGCTGACCCTGTACGGCGAGCGCGTCAGCCTCCCCGACGCGCCGGCCTGCTGGGGGCTCGACCTGTTCGCCGCCGAACCCGGCTCGGCCTCCGAGCGGGCGCTGCGCCGGCTCGCCGGAGCCGATATTCGCTGGCCCCGCGACCGTCCGGCGAGCTAGCGTGCCGCCAGAATGCCCGTCGAGGGGAGAACCAGGATGACGTCCCAGCTCGTAGCGCTCTGTTTCGACGCGAACGACCCGCCCGCCCTCGGCCGCTTCTGGTCGGGCGTCTTCGGCTGGGACCTGGTCGACGACCCCCAGGGCGGGCCGACGCTGGTGCCGGACGACGACACCGGGTTCGCCATCCGTTTCCTGCCGACGCAGGAGAAGAAGGACCGGCCCAACCAGATCCACTTCGACCTGACCAGCGCCTCCCCGGAGCAGCAGCAGGAGACCGTCGCCCGGGCGCTGGCGCTGGGCGCGCGCCACCTCGACATCGGGCAGGGTCCCGACGCCAGGCACGTCGTGCTCGCCGACCCCGAGGGCAACGAGCTGTGCGTGCTGCCCGCCGGCAACAAGTTCCTGGCCGACTGCGGCTTCCTCGGCGCGCTGTCCAGCGACGGCACCCAGGCGGTCGGCTACTTCTGGGCCGCGGCGCTGGACTACCCGCTGGTCTGGGACCAGGACGAGGAGACCGCCATCCGCTCCCCGCACGGCGGCCCGAAGATCACCTGGGGCGGGCCGCCGGTGAACCTCAAGACCGGCAAGAACCGCCTGCACTTCGACCTCGCCCCGCCGCCCGGCGGCGACCAGGAGGCCGAGGTCGCCCGGCTGATCGCCCTCGGCGCCACCCGGATCGCCACCGGCCACACCGGCGGCGGCCGGATCCTGATGGCCGACCCGGACGGCAACGAGTTCTGCGTGGCGCCGCCCGCCTCGGTGATCGGCTAGGGCACGGCGAGCGGGGCCAGGTCTACGAAGATGCGGTAGTCGGTGATCAGCCCGTCCGCCCCCTTCCGCCAGATCGACACGGCCACGACGCTCACCTCCTTGCCGTCCAGCCGCCGGTAGGTGACCTCGGTCTCGGCGATGGTGTCGGCCTCCACCCGCCACGAGCGGACGATGCGGTGGGACAGCCCCGCGATGGTGGCGAAGAAGGCCTCCAGCCCCGAGGCGATGGCCGCATGCCCGGCCATCGGCTCGGCGTTCCCGAACACCAGCCGCGCGTCGGGCGCGAGCAGCCGGACGAACCGGCCGACGTCGAACGAGTCGACCTCCTGGAACACGCGGCGTGCCTCGTCGTGGGCCATGCGCTCTCCTTGGCGGGGGCGGGGGTCGCTGCTTCGGACGGTACGTGCGGCAGCGCCGGGCGACAAGCCTCCGCATATGTGCTTGCGTGTATATACGCCGCTGTGTATATTCGAGGTGTGGTCAACAGCGTGCAACAGCGGCTGACGGCGATCTCCGAGCCGAACCGGTTCCGGATCGTCGAACTGCTCAGGGACGGCCCCCAGCCCGTGGGAGCCATCGTCGACGCGCTCGGTCTCGGCCAGCCGCAGGTCTCCCGGCATCTTCGGTTGCTGGCCGAGGCCGGGGTGGTCGAGTCGAGCAAACGGGCGCAGCAGCGGATCTACCGGCTCCACCCCGAGGCGATGCGCGAGCTGAGCGACTGGGTGCAGCGCTTCGCCGAGCTGTGGTCGGAGCGGCTGGACCGCCTCGGCTCCTTTCTCGACGAGGACGACCGCGCCACGACAGGGACGACCGCACCGACCGGCAAGGAGGACGACCATGCCTGACGGCATCACGATCGACCGGGCGAGCAACACCGTGCGCATCGCCCGCACCTACACCGCGGGCGTCGAGCGCGTCTGGTGGGCCTGGACCGACGCGGAGGCGATCAGCCGCTGGTGGGGCCCGCAGGGCTGGGACGCGACCGTCTACGAGATGGACGTACGGCCCGGCGGCCGCTGGCGCTTCCAGATCGCGCCCGCGGACGGATCGGCCGACCCGGTCCGCACCCTCGCCACCTACCAGGTCGTCGAGACCGGCGCCCGCCTCGGCTACGACGGCGCCTTCGCCGATCAGGAGTGGCGCGCCGACGGTCCCGACACCTTCCCCACGACGGCCACCTTCACCCCGGCCGGCACCGGCTGCACGGTCGAGGTCGCCGCCACCTTCCCCGACGAGCAGGCCCTGCAGCGCGCGGTCGAGCTCGAGATGGCCGAAGGCTACGCCGAGGCCCTCGACCGGCTGGCCGGCCTGGTCGACACCCCGAACAACGAAAGCGAGCCCATCATGTCCGAGCTGAACACCCTCACCTCCGCCGACGGCACCACCATCGCCTACGAGCAGACCGGCTCCGGCCCGGCGATCATCGTGGTCAGCAACGTCACCGAGGACCACACCAGCGTCGCCGGCCTGGCCAAGGTGCTGGCCGAGGACTTCACCGTGATCACCTTCGACCGCCGGGGCCGGGGCGCCAGCGGCGACCCGCAGCCCTACGACCCGGCGCGCGAGATCGACGACATCTCCGCCCTGATCGACGTGGTCGGCGGTACGGCAGCGCTCGCCAGCGGGTCCGGCGGCTGCGGGATCACCCTCGACGCCGCGAGCGCCCTGGGCGCGAAGGTGACCGGCGTCTACCTCTACGAGCCGCCCTTCATCGTCGACGACTCCCGCCCGCCGGCGCCCGCCGACTACCTGGAGCACCAGCGGGCCCTGGTCGCGGCCGGCCGGCGCAGCGAGGCCGTCGAGTACTTCATGACGGAGATGATCCGCGTCCCGGCCGAGTACCTGCCGATGATGAAGGCGGACCCGTCCTGGGAGGCCATGGCCGCCAACGCGCACACCTACACCTACGACGGCCTGATCCTGAAGGGCCTGCAGGACGGCAAGCCGCTGCCTGCCGACCGCTGGTCGATCGAGGCGCCGGTCGCGGTGGCCGTCGGCGGCAACGGCGAGGAGTTCATCCGCCGCGGCGCGCACGCCCTGGCCGCGATCCTGCCGAACGTCACCGTGCTGACCCTGCCCGACCACGACCACTCCGCCTTCTGGATGGCGCCCGAGGCGGTCGGTCAGCAGATCCGCGCCTTCCTGCTCGGATGAGCCTGCCGCTGAGCGCCGGCCTGGTGGCCGACGCCGGGCTGCCGGTCACCCCGGTGCTCTCGCCCGACGGGCGGAGGATCGGGTACGGCCGGCAGCCCGGCGGCACGTTGCACGTGGTCACCGTCGGCGGGCCGACCCGGACCGTGGGGGAGGGGCGCACCCCCAGGTGGTCGGCCGACTCCCGGCACCTGTTCTTCCTGGCCGGCGGCGAACTGTGGCGTGAGCGGGCCGACGGGGGCGACCGTACCTCCTGGCCGGTGGCGGCCCGTGACTTCGTCCCGCTCGCCGACCTCGCAACGGTCGTCGTGCTGTCCCCGGATCCCGGCGAGCCCGACCCCTGGGTGTGGAGCGAGGCCGCCGGGCACGACCGGCTGCGCCTGCTCGACCTGCGCGACGGCACGGTCACCACCCCGGACGTCTTCTCTGGCCGGCACGTGGCCGAGGTCGCCGAGCGGCCCGGGGGCGGTCCGCTCGCCGTCCTCACCCAGGAGTCGGCCGACCCCGACCCCGGCGAGCTGGCGCCCCGGCTGCATCTGTTCCACCCGGCCACCGGGCAGGTGCACGACCTGGGCCGGACCGCAGCCGCGGCCCACTCGCTCACCTGGTGGGCGGCGGCCGACGGATGGCACCTGCTCTACCTCGCGACGACCCCGCCGGGCCTCGCCGGCGGGAACGCGGTGCTGGACGTCGCGCTCACCGGCGAGCACGCCTGCCCCACGCCGGTCAGCCGCGGCTCGAACCCCGCGCACCGCAACCTCACCGAAGGCCTGCCGTTCTGCCCGGTCGACCTGGCCGGCGGCGGGCTGATGCTGGCGGCCCACGGGCTGGACTCGGCGCTGCACCGCCTCGATCCGGCGACCGGCCGCTTCACCGAGCTCCGCCGCCTGCGCGGCCAGGCCGTCCGGCTCAGCGCCGCAGCGGACGGGGCGACGGTCGCGCTGGCCAGGAGCGAGGCGCACGAGCCGCGCTCGGTCTTCGCCGGGCCCGCTGAGCCCACCGGGCCCGCCGACGGCCCGCTGGTACGGCAGAGCGACACCGCCCCCGAACTGCGCGCCGTCGCCTGGGGCCGCCAGGAGCGCCTCGCCTACCGGGCGGCCGACGGCCTGAACCTCGACGGCCTGCTCGTGCTGCCGCCCGGCAAGACCCGCGCCGACGGCCCGTTCTCGCTGGTCACCTTCCTGCACGGCGGGCCGTACGGGCGCTGGGCCGACCAGCTGCTCCTGCAGACCCACGAACCGGCGCAGTGGCTGGCCGCCGACGGGCACGCCGTCTTCCTGCCCAACCCGCGCGGCGGCCAGGGCCACGGCCACGCCTTCGCCGCCGCCGGCACCGTCGGCCAGGAGGAGTGGCAGGACGTGCTGACCGGGCTCGACCTGCTAATCGAGCAAGGCGTGGCCGACCCCGGGCGGCTGGGCATCGGCTGGGAGGGCGCCGGGCCGCATCCGCACGACGAGCGGAGCCCGATCTCCTACGCGGCCAGGATCACCACCCCGGTGCTGATCGTGCACGGGGCGGAGGATGCCAACGTGCCGCTCGGGCAGGCGGTGTTCCTGCACCGGGCGCTGCGCCGGTTCGGGGTCGAGCACGAGTTCGTCGTCTATCCGCGGGAGGGACACACCATCGCGGAGCGCGCGCACCGGGTGGATCTGCTGCGCCGTACCAGGGAGTGGTTCCGCCGGCTGAATCCCGGCAGGTCGTAGCGGGTGGGTGGTGGACAGCAGGTGCCGTCGGCGGTAACCTACAACCAAATGGTTGTAGATGATGGGGCCGTGGATCAGACGTTCCACGCGCTGGCCGACCGGACCCGCCGGGACATCCTGCGACGGTGCGCCACGGGCGAGCTGTCGGTCTCCCGGCTGGCCGAGGCCTACCCGATGAGTTTCGCGGCGGTCCAGAAGCACGTCGCGGTGCTGGAACGGGCCGGTCTGGTCACCAAGGAGCGGAGAGGACGGGAACAGATCGTGCGAACCGCCCCCGACGCCCTGGCCCGTGCCCGCCAGTCGCTCGACGAGCTCGAAGCGCTCTGGCGGGGACGCGTGGACCGCATGGCCGCCCTGCTGGCCGAGGAGCCGGCCCCGGGGCAAGCCGAACCGAGGAGAGGAACGGAAAGATGAGCGTCACCGACGTCAAGACCGATTTCGACAGTCTCACCCTCACCCTGACCGCCGACTTCGACGCACCCGTCGAGCAGGTCTGGGAGCTGTGGGCCGACCCGCGCAAGCTGGAGCGCTGGTGGGGCCCGCCCACCTACCCGGCCACCGTCGAGGAGCACGACCTGACCCCGGGCGGCAGCGTCACCTACTACATGACCAGCCCCGAGGGCGAGCGGCACCGCGGCTGGTGGCGCATCTCGTCGGTCAACCCGCCCAAGTCGCTGGAGTTCATCGACGGCTTCGCCGACCCCGACGGCACGCCCTCCGCCGAACTGCCGACGAACACCGCCCAGGTGCGGCTGGTCGAGCACGAGGGCGGCACGCGAATGGAGCTGCGCTCGGTCTTCGACTCGCGCGAGCACATGGAGCAGATGGCGGCCATGGGCATGGTGGAGGGCCTGCGGCTGTCGGTCGGGCAGATGGACGCCCTGCTGGCCAAGTAGCCGCCGCGGCGGGCGACCGGCGGCCCTCCCGCGCCGGTCGGCCCGCCACGCCTGCTCCGCCGGGCGGCCTGCCGTACCGGGCGGCCTGCCGTACCGGGGTCAGGCTCGGCGGCGGCGGTAGCTGATCGCGGCGGTCGCCAGCGCGGCGCCCCAGATCGGCCAGAAGCACTCCGGCAGCCACGCCCCCCATTCCGCCCAGCGGAACCGGCCCGCGATCGTCGCCCGGAGGTAGGTGATCCCGGCGACCGTGATGATGACCGACACGAACCCGGCGGGGATCACCGCGAGCAGCGGCGGCACCCGCCGGCCACGCAGCCACGGGATCCAGCGCGGGAAGATCTCCCCCCACCGCTGGACGAGGCCGAGCGTGAGCACCCCGCCGAGCGCGCCGAAGGTGGCCAGGTAGGCCCCGGCCAGCCAGAGCCTCGGCTCACCCCCGGCGAGGAAGGCGTCGCTCACGCCGAGCGGGATGCCGAGCGCCCACGCCCAGCGGGTCGCGCAGTACACCAGCGGCACCCCGACCGCCACGTAGACCGCGACGCGGCCCCGCTGCGGCGTGAACCAGCGCAACCCGCCCTGCCCGCGCGCCGAGGCCAGGGCCACCGACGCCAGCAGCAGGCCGCCGGTGATGCAGAGCAACTGGTTGAAGACCGGCCAGTGCCAGGCGTCGGCCAGGCCGGCGCCGTCGAGCAGGCCGAAGAGCGGGCCGATCAGCAGGAGCGGCGTGTAGGCCACGCCCATCATCAGCCGCGAGTCCGGGATGACCAGGATGAGCAACGCGGCGATGACCCAGGCCAGGAAGCTCGCCGCCCGCACGCCCCGGGCCACCCCCACGGCCACGCCGGCGGTCAGCAGCCCGAAGGCCGCGACCACCCAGCCGAAGCCGGGGGTCGTCCAGGCCAGGATCGACAGCGCGCCGTCCGGGTCGGGGTCGGCGGCGCCCCAGGGGTATCCGGGCGCGCCCAGGGCCCACGCGGCGCCGAGCCCGCCGTAGGCCAGGCCCCACAGAGCCGCCGCGGCCGACCGGTGGTGAAGGGAGATCGTCATGGGACCAGCCTCCTGGCCAGGGCCGATGTCCTGACAGATGCCGTTCGGCACGTTCAGAAGCCCCGAGGGGTGCCGTTCGGCACCTTCGATCGGGTGCCGTTCAGCCCCGTATCGTCACCCTGGTGAGTGTTCTGGGGGTTGTCGCCCTGTTCGTGGCGTTGCTGGCGGTCGTGGCCGGGTCGGTGCCGCGCTGCCGTCCCGGCCTGCCCGTGGCCGCCGTCGTCGCGGCGGGCACGTCGCTGCTGGTCACCGCGGCACACCTGACCGGCCCGGTGGTGGCCGGTCCCGGCGGTGACGCGCTGTCCATGGCGGAGAGCGTGGTCCTGACCGCGCTCACCGGGGTGGTCGTCCGCTTCGTCCCCGGCCGGCGAGCAGCCGTGCTCGCCGCGCTGGTCGCGCTGGCGGCGGCGACCTGGCTGCTGCGCGTCTTCGACGCGGCCTCGCCGCTGGAGGCGGTGGGGGCCTGCGCGTTCTGGGGCGCGGGCGCCGCGCTGGCCGCCGCCGTGGGCGGCCACCTGCGCCACACCGAGGTACGGCAAGCGCGTGCGGTCGCCGGCACCCGCCTGGAGCTGCGCCTGCGCCTGGCCAGAGACCTGCACGACTACCTCGCGCACGACATCAGCGAGATGGTCGCCCACGCCCAGGCCGGCACGGTCGCCGGCGACCCCCGCGAGGCGCTCGGCCGCGTCGAGGCGGCCGGGCAGCGCGCGCTCGCCATGCTCGACCGCACCCTCGACATGCTGCACCACGACACGCTGAACCACGACACGCTGCACCACGACACGCTGCACCACCACATCCCGCTCACCCCCGGCGGCGACCTGGAGGGCATCCGGGAGGCGGCCGGCCGGTTCGCCGCCGCCGGGCCCGCCCGGGTCGAGCTGACGCTGGAGGCGGCGGACGTGCCACCGGAGACCTCGGCCCTGGCCTACCGGGTGGTGCTCGAAGGGCTGACCAACATCCGGCGGCACGCGCCGCAGGCCCGGCTGGTCGGCCTGCGGGTCAGTGCCTCCGCCGGAAGCCTCGACCTCAGCCTGACCAACGACGGCGTGCGCGCGGCCCAGCCCGTCGGGCGGCGCGGCGGCACCGGGCTGGCCGCCCTGACCTCGCTGGTCGAGGCGCACGGCGGGGAACTGCGGGCGGCAGCCGTACCGCAGGGGTGGTCGTTGACCGTCCGGCTGCCGCTGGCACAATCGCCGGAATGGCCACCCGCATCCTCCTCGCCGACGACCAGGAAGGCATCCGCAGCGCCTTCCGGCTGATCCTCGACGCGCAACCCGACATGAGCGTGATGGCCGAGGCCGCCGACGGCCGGACCGCCATCGACACCGCGAAGGCGATCAAGCCGGACGTGGTGCTCGCCGACATCCGGATGCCGGGCGCGGACGGCATCGAGGTCACCCGGGCGCTGCGGGACACCGGCATCCACGTCGTCGTGGTCACCACCTTCGGCCTGGACGAGTACGTGGACGCCGCGCTCCGGCACGGCGCCGCCGGGTTCCTGCTCAAGCGGTCGGGCCCGGCGCTGCTGGTCGAGGCGGTTCGTGCGGCGATGAGCGGGGACGTCCTGATCAGCCCGCAGCTCACCGTCGGGCTGCTCGCGCGGCGTGGTGAGGCTCGGGAGGGCTCCGACGTGGTCCTGACCGAGCGGGAGGAGCAGGTCGTCACGCTCGTCGCGCAGGGGCGGACCAACGCGGAGATCGCCGCCGAGCTGTTCCTGTCGCCCGGGACGGTGAAGAACCACGTCGCCACCCTTCAGCGCAAGGTCGGGGCCCAGAACCGGGTCGCCGTCGCGGGCTGGGCGTGGGCGACCGGCCGGGCCGGCACGAGCGGGGGAGAGCTGGGATGAGGATGCACGACGACCAGCTCACGATCACTCCGGAGCTCGTGCGTGCCCTGGTGGCCTCTCAGTTCCCCGAGTGGCGCGATCTCCCGGTCACCGAGGTGACCGGGCCCGGCACGGTCAACGCCATCTTCCGCCTCGGCGACGACCTGACCGCCCGCTTCCCCCTCCAGCCCGGCGTCACCGCCTCGGTGCGTGACGGCCTTCGGGGGGAGTTGGAGGCGGAGGCGGCGGCTGCCCGGGAGCTGGCCGGTCGCACCCGGTTCCGTACCCCGGAACCCGTCGCGCTGGGTTCCCCCGGCGATGGTTACCCGCTGCCCTGGTCGGTGCAGACCTGGCTCCCAGGCACCATGGCCACCCCGGACTCCGTCGCCACCTCCACCGCCTTCGCCCACGACCTGGCCGACCTCATCACCGACCTACGCGCCGTCGACACCCGCGGGCGCACCTTCACCGGAAAGGGACGAGGCGGCGACCTGCGCTCCCACGACGCCTGGATGGAGACCTGCTTCCAGCGCAGCGAACACCTGCTGGACGTCCCCCGCCTGCGCGCGCTGTGGGAGCGCCTGCGGGTGCTGCCGCCCGCCGGGCCGGACGTGATGTGCCACAGCGACCTCATCCCCGGCAACCTGCTCGTCTCCGGCGACCGGCTCACCGGCGTCCTCGACGTGGGCGGCTTCGGCCCGGCCGACCCGGCCCTGGACCTCGTCGCAGCCTGGCACCTCCTGGAGCCCGGCCCCCGGAAGGTGCTCCGGGAGCGGCTGGACAGCGACGACCTGACGTGGGAGCGCGGCAAGGCCTGGGCCTTCCAGCAGGCGATGGGCGCCGCCTGGTACTACGTGACGAGCAACCCCGCGATGAGCCGGATGGGCCTCACCACCCTGGAGCGGATCTTGGCCGACTGACCCCGCCGCCACCCTCACCGAGCCGCCGCTGGCCCCGCCCCCGTCTCCGCGATGAACTCGTTGATCACCGCGGCCAGCTCCGGCCCGGCGTCCTCCTGGAGGAAGTGCGCCGCCCCGGTGATGAGCGGATGCGCCCGCCCCTTCGCCCCCGGGATCCGGTCGCTCAGCCCCCGGTGGTCACCCCGGCTGACATGGTCGAGGTCGCTGAACGCGCACAGGAACGGCACGTCCAGCCCCTCCAGCGCCCGCCAGGCCTGCCGCAGCACCGGAGTGACCTCGTCCTGCGGCGTGATCGGGATGAGCAGCGGGAACTGCCGCACCCCGGTCAGGTACGCCTCCCCGGGATAGGGCGCGTCGTAGGCGGCCAGCGCCCCCGGGTCCAGTTCGGTGACGGTCATCGCGTCGATCACGGCCGACGGCTTGAACGGGTGGGTCCGCTGGCTGGACTGCAACCAGGAGGCCAGCATCGGCCAGCCCTCGCCGAGGTCCTCCTCGCCCGTGCTCAGGCCGGTGTTGGCGGCCACGACCCGGCGGAACCGGCCGGGCCGGGCGGCCAGCAGAGGCAGGCCGAGCGCACCGCCCCAGTCGTGGCAGACCAGGGTGAGCTCCCGCAGGCCGAGCACGTCGAACAGGGCCTCGCCGAGCCAGTCGAGGTGCCGCTGGTAGGTGTAGCCGAAGCGGTCGGCGAGCTTGTCCGACTTGCCGAACCCGATCAGGTCGGGCGCGACGCACCGGTGTCCCGCCGCGACCAGCGGCGGGATGACCCGGCGGTACAGGTAGCTCCACGAGGGGTTGCCGTGCAGCAGCACCACCGTCTCCCCGGACGCGGGCCCGGCCGGGCGCTCGTCGAGGTAGTGCATCCGCACCCGGCCGCCGTCCAGCGCGGCGTAGTGGGGGGTGAACGGGTAGTCCGGCAGGTCGGCGAACCGCTCCTCCGGGGTCCTCAGCACGTTCATGTCCATTTCCTGCGATGTTCCGGTCATGCCGATGAGAGATCCGGCGAGGGCGAAGTGTGACGTCACATTCCGGGCGCCGGATCCCTCTTATGGACATGAGCCGACACGACTCGTCGCGGGAGCGGCGATGAACAAGATCGAGCGGTACCTTCTCGACCGGGCCAGGTTCGCGCCCGGCGACCGCGTCACGCCCCGCCGGCCGGCCGGGCTGCGCGGGCCGGTGTCGTTGCCCGCGCCCGGCGGGCTGACCCACCTGCAGTTCCGCCGCTACGCCGGCTGCCCGGTGTGCAACGTGCACCTGCGCACGTTCGCGGTACGGCACGCCGACCTCACCGCCGTCGGCCTCCACGAGATCGCCGTCTTCCACTCCCCGGCCGAGGACCTGCTGCCGCACCACGAGGCGCTTCCGTTCGACGTCGTCGCCGACCCCGGCAAGGAGCTCTACGAGGCGTTCGGCGTCGGCCGGTCGGTGCGCTCGGTGCTGCATCCGCGGGCCTGGCTCGCGCCGGTGCGGCCCAGCACCTACGGTGTGGTGATGCGTGGCGTGTTCCGTGGCGGCCGGCCGTACCCCCGGAGCGGCGAGAACGTCACGGGGCTGCCCGCCGACTTCCTGCTCGACCCCGACGGCGTCCTGCTCGCCGTGCGGTACGGCAGGCACGCCGCCGACCAGTGGAGCGTCGAGGACCTGCTGGCGCTCGCCCGGAGCCACGCGTGAACGAGCAGGTCTTCGCCGAGCACCGCGAACTGCTGTTCTCCGTCGTCTACGGCATGCTCGCCACCGTCGGCGACACCGAGGACGTCCTGCAGGAGACCTGGCTGGCCTGGTCCGGCACCGATCTGGCGCGGATCGAGAACCATCGCGCCTACCTGGTCCGGATCGCCGTCAACCAGGCCCTGGCCCACCGGAAGGCCCTCGACCGCCGCAAGGAGACCTATCTAGGCCCGTGGCTCCCCGAGCCGCTGGTCACCACCGGCGACGCCGCCGAGCCGGCCGAACGCGCCGAGTCGGTGTCGCTGGCCATGCTCGTGGTGCTGGAGACGCTGACCCCGGCCGAGCGCGCGGTGTTCATCCTGCACGAGGTCTTCGGCTACCGGCACACCGAGATCGCCGAGATGCTCGAACGCACTCCGGCCGGCGTCCGCCAGCTCGCGCACCGGGCCCGTGAGCACGTGCGGGCCCGCCGCCCGCGCGCACGCGTCGACCAGCGGACGCACCGGGAGGCGACCGAGCGGTTCATCGCGGCCGCGTTCGGCGGCGACCTGGCGGCGTTGCTGGAGCTGCTCTCGCCGGAGGTCACCCTGTGGGCCGACAGCGGCGGCAAGTCCGCGGTCGGCGGGCCCAGGCCGGTGCATGGCCGGGACAACGTCGCCCGGGTGCTGCTGGCGGGCGCCCGCGAGGTCGGCGACGTCGAGGTGCGTTACCGGCAGGTCAACGGCGACCCGTCGGTGGTCCTGTTCGCCGACGAGACGCCGTTCGCGGTGATGGTGCTCGACCTGGAGGACGGCGGCGAGCAGGTGCGGGACGTCTACGTGGTGAGCAACCCCGACAAGCTCGCCACCCTCGGCGACGCGGCACCGTGACGGGCGCGCCGCCGGGGGAAGGTCTTCCCGCATGCTGCAGGTCTGCCTGAACGGCTCGCGAAGCCGCAGCGAGCACCCCGCTCTGCCGACGACCCCGGCCGAACTGGCCGTCGCCGCGCGGGCGGCGGTCGCGGCCGGCGCCGAGGACATCCACCTCCACCCCAAGGACGACGCCGGGGCCGACACCATGGCGGCCCCGCAGGTGGCCGCCGCGGTCTCGGCCGTGCGCGCGGCCGTCCCCGGCATCCCGGTCGGCGTGACCACCGGCGCCTGGACCGGCCCCGACCGGGCGGCCCGCGTGCGGGAGTGGGGCGTGCTGCCCGACCACGCCTCGGTGAACTGGCACGAGGACGGCGCGGCCGACCTCGCCGAGGCCCTGCTCGCCCGAGGCGTCGCCGTCGAGGCCGGCCTCTTCTCCGGGACCGGGGCCGGCGGGGCGGGAGTCTTCGCGGGGGTGGACGTCGTCGAGCGCTTCTTCGCCTGGCCGGGCGCGCACCGGGTGACGCGCGTCCTGGCGGAGATCACCGACACCGACCCGGACACCGCCGTGTCCACCGCCGCCGCCCTGCTGGACCGCCTGGCCGCCCACGCCGAACGGCCGCACGCCGCCCGCGCCGGAGGGCCGAAGGTCGCCCGCGCCGGACGGCCGAACACCGCCCGCGCGGCCAGGCCGATCCTGCTGCACGGCGAGGACGGCTCGGCCTGGCCGGTGCTGGCCCTCGCCGGTGCGCGCGGGCTGGCGGCCAGGATCGGCCTCGAGGACACCCTCCATCTGCCCGGCGGCTCCCCGGCCCCGGACAACGCCGCCCTGGTCAGGGCCGCTCGGCGGCTGCTTCGGTGAGGGCCAGGGCGATGCAGTCGAGGACCCGCTCCAGCCCGTGCCGGAACCGCTCGTCCGGGCTGAGCCGCGGCTGCCGCGCCTCCAGCGTGATCTTGGTGAAGATCGGGTACTCGCCGCTGTCCACGATCTGCCGGATGCGCGGGTAGCTCTGCGCCAGCCAGTCGGCCTCGGATAGGCCGCTGCGGCGCAGTTCCCCGGCCCAGGTGACCTCCTCGCGGGCGGCGCCTTCGACGTAGCCGTTCAACAGGGCCATCAGGCTGAGGTTCTCGTCGACGGGAACGTGGGCGTCGAGTGTCCCCATCACCCGCTCGATCAGCCGGAGCTGGTTGGGGCCGAAACCGGCACGCGAGCGCTGGACGCCGGCGATCCACGGGTGGCGCAACCACATCGCCCGCAGCTCGCAGGCGTAACGGGTCAGGTCGGCGCGCCAGTCGCCGGAGGGCAGCCTGGCGAGGTCGAGCTCGCCCATCAGGTGGTCGGCGATGAGATCGACCAGGTCGTCGCGGCTCGGCACGTACCGGTAGAGCGACATCGCCCCGGCGCCGATCTCGGCCGCGATCCGCCGCATCGTGGCGGCCTCCAGCCCTTCGGCGTCGGCGAGCCGTACCGCCGCCTCGGTGATCTGCGCCCGGCTGTAGGCCGGTTTCGGGCCCCGGGCGGGGCGCTCGGGCCGCATCCAGATGTTCACGTGGCCACGCCACCTCCTTGCTGCGTACAGGGTACTCAGTGGCGGCTAGGAGCGGGGCGCGTACATGATCACAGCGACGCCGGCCAGGCAGATCAGCGCCCCCGCGACATCCCACCGGTCGGGCCGGAACCCGTCGACGACCATGCCCCACACCAGCGACCCGGCCACGAACACCCCGCCGTAGGCGGCCAGGATACGGCCGAAGTCGGCGTCCGGCTGCAGGGTGGCGACGAACCCGTACAGCCCCAGCGCGATCACCCCGGCGCCGATCCAGACCAGCCCGCGCTGCTCGCGCACGCCCTGCCACACCAGCCACGCCCCGCCGATCTCGGCCAGCGCGGCCAGGGCGAACAGCACCAGGGAGCGGATGATCGTCATGCCTGCCAGTACAGCGCATCCCGGAGGTGACACGTGCTGCAGCCGGCGGGCCCGCGACGAGCTGGTGTGGACCCTCGCCACCGTCCGGCTACGGTGCGCGGTGCCGGACGGTGAGGGCGGCGAGGACGGCCAGCAGACCGGCCAGCGCGGCGAAGCCGTACCCCAGGAAGGACACCGTCGCGACGCCGGCGACCAGCAGCGGCCCGCCCGCGTCGCCGAGTTCGCGGCCGAGTTCGGCCGAGCCCATGGTCTGGCCCAGGCGTTCGGCCGGGGTGGTGGCCGCCAAGGCGGCGAAGCCGAGCGGGGTGATCAGGCCGGTCCCCGCGCCGATCAGCACCGCGGCGGCCAGGAGGCCGCCCAGGCCGGGGAGCATGGCCGCGGCGAGCCCCGCGGCGGTGGTCAGCAGCCCGGCCGTGAGACCGGTGCGGGTGCTGAGCCGTCCGGCGTCGAGGGCCCGCCCGGCCAGCGGCTGGACGAGCGCGGCGCTGGCCGCCAGCGTGGAGACCGCGGCCCCGGTGGCCACGGTGCCGAGCCCGGCCGCCGCGCCGGAGACGGGCAGGAAGCCGACGCCGACCGACAGCGCCGCGGTCGCCCCGGCCAGCGCGGCGGTCGGGGTCAGGAAGGAGCGGCTGCCGAGTCGCCGGGCCAGGTCGAGGACGGTCTGGCGGGCGCGCGGCAGCGGCGGCACGGCAGGGACGGCCAGCGCCGCCCAGAGCGCGACGGCGAGGCCGAGCCCGGCCGTCGCCGCGAACAGCAGCCGCAGCCCGCCCGCCCAGACCAGGACGCCGCCGAGCAGCGGGCCGAGGGTGTAGCCGAGCGACTTGTAGAACCCGTATCCCCCGAAGGCGCGCCCGTGCTTGGCGCCCGGATTGAGCCGGGCGACCAGCGCGGAGGCCGCGGGGGAGAAGGCCGAGGCCGCCGCGCCCTGGCCGAGGCGAGCCGCCCACAGCCACCCCGGGCTGTCGGCCAGGGCGTAGAGCGCGGAGGCGGCGGCGAAGGCCAGCAGCCCGCCGAGCAGTACCGGCCGGGCGCCGACGCGGTCGGCCAGCGTGCCGAAGACCGGCTTGAGCAGCACCTCCGCGCCGTCGTAGAGGGCCAGCAGCCCGCCGAGGACCAGCAGCGAGGTGACCGCGTCGGAGGAGAAGCCGCCGAGGTTGGCCGCGACGGCGTGCGCGCCGAACGCCGTGGTGAAGCCCGCCGCGTACAGCGGCCACATGGCCGCCCTGGCGCTCACCCGGACTCGGCTCGGCAGTTCTGCACAGCGCAGAAGGTAGCAGGGCCACGCCGGTTGGTTTCGGAACGGTTTCGGAGGGTTGACACCGGCCGAAGCCCGGCTCCATATTTTCACCACTAACTTTATTGCCGAAGAAAGCCTGGTACCCCCACATGGCAGGCACTGACCGCGGCGACCTGACCCGGACGGCGATCCTCGCCCTCCTGGGCACGCTCGGGCCGCTGAGCCGTACCGATATCGCCCGCGAGCTCGACCTCAGTCCCGCCACCGTCACGCAGCTCACCCGCGAGCTGATCGGGGCGGGGATGCTGGAGGAGCTCGACCTGAAGCCCTCGCGCGGCGGGCGGCCCGCGCAGTTGCTGGGCCTGATCGGCGCGGCGGGCCGCGCGCTGGGCGTCAAGGTGACCGCCGACCACCTGGTGCTGGTCGACGTCCGCCTGGACGGCGTCGTGCTCGGCTCCTGGGAGCGCCCGTTCGACCCGGCCTCGCCGCACGCGCTGGACGAGCTGGCCGACGCGGTGGAGGCCACGCTCGGCGCGCTCAGCGACGGGCCGCCGCTGCTCGGGCTCGGCGTCGGCGTGCCCGGCGCCGTGGACGACCAGGCGGCCGGCACCGTCAACGCGCCCACGCTGGGCTGGCAGGGCATGCCGGTCGGCGAGCGGCTGCGGCGCAGGCTCAAGCTGCCGGTGCTGGTGGAGAACGACGTCAACGCGCTGGCGGCGGCCGAGCGGCTGTACGGCAGGGGCCGCACGCACCGCGACTTCCTCGTGCTGACCATCGGCCGTGGCGTCGGCGCCGCGATCGTCACCGACGGGCGGGTGTACCGGGGAGCGCGCGGCGGCGCGGGCGAGTTCGGCCACGTGCCGGTGGCCGAGGACGGCCCGCGCTGCGGCTGCGGCTCCTCCGGGTGCCTGGAGGCGTTCGTCGGCACCGCCGGACTGCTCGCCGCCGCCGGTGAGCAGGACCTGGGCCCGGTCGCCTCCGTCGACGAGTTGGGCCGGGCCGCCGCCGAGGGCTCGCGGGCCGCGCTCGGCGTCTTCGCCGAGGCGGGCGCGATCCTGGGCCGGGCCACCGCCGGGCTGATCAACGTGGTCGACCCCGAGGTCGTGGTCGTGCTCGGCGAGGGCGTCGCGCACTGGCCGTTCTGGCAGCCCGGCTTCGACCGCGCCGTGCGCGCCCAGCTCATGCCCGGTCGGCGCGACATCTCCATCGAGGTCGAGGCCTGGGACGAGACGAGCTGGGCGCAGGGCGCCGCGGCGCTGGTGCTGGCCACGCCGTTCGACGCGGCCGGAGCCGCGGGCGAGCAGGGCAGGCTGGTGCGCGCCCGGCTGATCGGGACCCAGTCATGAGCGTGACCACGCGGGCGGCGTCGCCGGTCGAACGGGCCACCGCGCCGCCCCGCCGTACCGCGGGACAGCGCTGGCGGTACGCGGGCACGGTGGCGATCTTCCTGCTGCCGAGCCTGGTGCCGCTCACCCTGTTCACCCTGGTCCCGATGGCCGGGTCGCTGTGGGTGAGCCTGCACGAGTGGGACCTGCTGCAGCCGATGCGCTGGGTCGGCCTGGCCAACTACGCCGACCTGCTGGGCGAGGAGGAGACCAGGGCGGCCTTCGGGCACACCCTGTACTTCATCGCCGGCTACCTCCCGCTGGTGTACGCCGGTGGCCTCGGCCTGGCGATGTTGCTCAACCGGGCGATGAAGGGCCGCAACCTCTTCCGCGCCGTCTACTTCCTGCCGGTGATCACCAGTTGGGTGGTCGTGGCGCTGATGTGGAAGTGGCTGCTCAACCCGGCCAGCGGCATCGTCAACTGGGCGCTCGGCCTGCTGGGCGTCGAGGGTCCCGGCTGGTGGACCGATCCGGACTGGGCGATGCCGTCGATCATCCTCGCCTCGGCCTGGAAGGACCTCGGCTTCGTCATGATCATCCTGCTGGCCGGGCTGCAGGCCATCCCGGGGGAGTACCACGAGGCGGCCCGCGTCGACGGCGCCTCCCCCTGGCAGCGCTTCCGCAGCATCACGCTGCCGTTGCTGTCGCCCTCGACCTTCTTCGTCGTGGTGATCTCGCTCATCAACGGCTTCCAGGTCTTCGACCAGGTGCACGTCATGACCGGCGGCGGCCCCGGCGGGGCCACCCAGGTGGCGGTGGAGCAGGTCTACAAGCTGACCTTCGAGTACGGCAGAGCCGGCGCGGCCTCGGCGTTGTCGTGGCTGCTGTTCGCCGTCGTGCTGGTGGTCACCCTCGTCCAGGTCCGCGGCCAGCGCAGGTGGGTGACCTATGGGTAAGGCGCTGAAGTACCTGCTGGTGATCGCTGGCGCGCTGGTGATGCTCTTCCCCTTCGCCTGGGCGGTGATCACCTCGCTGACGCCGGACGGCGCGGTGCTCGCCTCGCCGCCCGACTTCACCCCGGAAGGGGCCGGGCTGGGCGCCTACGAGCGGCTGCTGGCGGCGATGCCGTTCTGGCGCATCCTGGCCAACAGCCTCTGGATCGGCCTGGCCTCGACCGCGCTGCAACTGATCACCAGCGCGATGGCCGCCTACGCCTTCGCCCGGCTCCCGTTCCCTGGGCGCGGCGCGTTGTTCGCCGTCTACCTGGCCACGCTGATGGTGCCGCTGCAGGTGCTGATCGTGCCGCTGTTCATCGAGATGCGCACCCTCGACCTGACCGACACCTACTTCGCCGTGCTGGCGCCGACCGTGGCCTCGGCGTTCGGGGTGTTCCTGCTGCGGCAGGCCATTCAGCAGGTGCCGCGCGAGTTCGACGAGGCCGCGGTGCTCGACGGCGCGGGCCACCTGCGGATCTTCGCCTTCGTCGTGCTGCCGCTGATCCGGCCCGCGCTGGCCACCTTCGCCATCTTCGCCTTCATGGCGAGCTGGAACAGCTACCTGTGGCCGCTGGTGATCCTGCGCTCGCCGGAGTTCTTCACGCTGCCGCTCGGCCTGGCCGAGCTGCACGGCCGCTTCACCACCGAGTGGAACGTCGTCATGGCCGGCTCCGTGGTCAGCGTCGTGCCGATCCTCATCCTCTACCTGTTCGCGCAGAAGCACGTCATCGCCTCCGTCGCCCAGTCCGGCCTCAAGTAAGGACGAACCCCCCATGAAGAAGACCCTCGCCCTCCTGGCGCTCGCCGCGCTGGCCACCGCCTGCTCGCAGGGCTCGGCCACCAGGGACACCACCACCGCCGAGGGCGGCAAGGTGACGTTGCGCTACTTCACCTTCTCCGCCGCGCCCGACCACGTCAAAGACCTCGACAAGATCGTCCAGGCCTTCGAGAAGGAGAACCCGGCGATCGACGTGGTGGTCGAGACCGCCCCCTACGACCAGTACTTCACCAAGCTGCAGACGGCCATCGCCGGCGGCACCGCGCCCGACACCTTCGAGCTGAACTACGAGAACTTCGTGACCTACGCCGGGGCCGGCTCCCTGCTCGACCTCGGCACCGTCGCCGGCGACACCGCCCCGGCCGGCTACGCCGAGGAGTCGCTCAACGCCTTCCGGCACGAGGGCAAGCAGTTCGCGCTGCCCGCCTCCTTCTCCACCGTCGTGCTCTTCTACAACAAGGACCTGTTCGAGAAGGCCGGGGTGGCCCTGCCCACCGCCGACTGGACCTGGGCCGAGGAGCAGGCCGCCGCCGAGAAGCTGACCGACAAGGGCGCCAAGGTCTACGGCGACTTCCAGCCGGTGCAGTTCTTCGAGTTCTACAAGGCGCTCAAGCAGGCCGGCGGCGAGTTCCTGGCGGCCGACGGCAAGAAGTCGGCCTTCAACAGCCCGCAGGGCGTCAAGGCCGCCACCTGGCTGGTGTCGAAGGTCGGGAAGACCATGCCGACCGAGGCGGAGATCGGCGGCACCGCCGACTACGACACCAACCTCTTCAAGTCCGGCAAGCTCGCCATGTGGCACAACGGCATCTGGCAGTTCGCCGGGCTGAAGGACGTGCCGTTCGAGTGGGACGTGGTCGTCGAGCCCGGTGACGTGACCAAGGCCAGCGCGGTCTTCCATAACTCGGTGGCCGCCTCGGCCGGCACCAAGCACGGCAAGCAGGCCTACGCCTGGGCGAAGTTCCTGTCCTCGTCGAAGGTCGCGGCCACCACCCGCATCGAGTCGTCGTGGGAGCTGCCGCCGATCTCCGACCAGGCCGTCCTCGACGGCTACCTGAAGGACCCCGAGCCGGCCAACCGCCAGGCGGTCTTCGACTCGCTCAAGTCGATCGCGCTGCCCCCGGTGATCAAGCGTCAGCAGGAGATGCAGGACGCGGTGACCCAGGAGCTCGGCAACGCCGCCGCCGGCCGCGTCAGCGTGCAGGAAGCGCTGACCGCGGCCGCCGCCAAGGTCGACGCGCTGCTCGGCTGACCCCATCTACCAGGAGAACTGACCCAGTGATCGTAGGAAGCGACCTGGCGCGGGCGCGGCTCGTCACGCGCAGCGTCGAGGTGATCGGCGCGCATCAGTCGCCCTCGGGGGCCTACCCGGCCAGTCCCACCTTCTCGGCCTACCGCGGCTACGCCTGGCTGCGCGACGGCGCGTTCATCGCCGAAGGCATGAGCCGGTCCGGGCAGGCCGAGAGCGCGAGCGCCTTCCACGCCTGGTGCGCGCGGGTGATCGGCGCCCGCCGCGACCAGGTCGAGAGCCTGATCGCCCGGGCCCGCGCCGGGCTGCCGGTCTCGGCGGCCGAGATGTTGCCCACCCGCTTCACCCTCGACGGCGGCGACGGCGCCGACGAGTGGTGGGACCACCAGCTCGACGGCTACGGAACCTGGCTGTGGGCGCTGGCCGAGCACACCGCCCGGCACGGCGCGCGGGTGCCGGGAGCCGAGGAGGCGGTCGGCGTCGCCGCCCGCTACCTGATCTGGTTCTGGAACCAGCCCTGCTACGACTGGTGGGAGGAGCACGTCGACCAGCGGCACGTCTCGACGCTCGGCGCCGTGCACGCGGGACTGCGCGCCGCGGTGGCCGGCGGCCTGCTCGACAACCGGGAATCCGCCACCGCCGCGCAGGCCGTGGCCGACATCGCCGCGTTGGTGGCCGAGCACGGCGTCGCCCCCGCCGGTCACCTGCGCAAGTGGCTGCCCTCCGGACAGGGCACGGTCACGCTGGTGGATCCGGACCAGGCCGTGGCCCCGCTGCACGACCTCGACGCCCAGGGTCTCGGCGGCGACGCCGTGGACGCCTCGCTGCTGGCCTGCGTGGCGCCCTTCGGGCTCTACCCCGTCGGCCACCCGGTGGCGGTGGCCACGGTGGCCGAGGTGGAGCGGCAGCTCGCCCGCGACGGCGGCGTGCACCGCTTCCTGGCCGACAGCTTCTACGGCGGCGGCCGCTGGGTGCTGCTGGCCGGCTTCCTCGGGCTCAACCACGCCGCCGCCGGCCGTCGCGCGGAGGCGCTGCGCTACCTGGACTGGATGGCCGCGCAGGCCGACGAGTCGGGGCAGTTGCCGGAGCAGGTCTCCGACGTCCTGCTCGCGCCGCGCCGGCTCTCGGAGTGGACGCGCCGCTGGGGGCCGGTCGCGCGGCCCCTGCTGTGGTCGCACGGAATGTACCTGATGCTCGCCGACGCGCTGGAGGTCCGCGCATGATCACCCACCGCCCGTACGGCTCGGGCCACCCCTACGCCGACACCCCCGACCAACGGCTGCCGGTCACGCCCCTGGACGGGCAGCCGGTGGAGCTGCGGGTGCGGGCCGCCGCCTCGGTGCGCGAGCTGACCTGCCAGTGGCGCGTCGACGGGCGCGACGCCGCCGAGTTCGGCCTGACCAGGGTGGGATCGGCCGAGGATCCGGCCGGGGACGAGCAGCTCGACGGCGGGCACCTGGCCGCCGCGCAGGCGCGGGCCGCCCGGGCGGCCTCCGGCTCGTGGCGCGTCACGACGCCGCCGCTGCGCGCCGGGCATCGGTACGGCTACCGCTTCGTCGCCACGACCGACGGCGGTGCCCGCCGTACCAGCCGGTGGTTCGAGGTCACCGCGGCGAGCTGGCAGGACGGCGGCGGCAAGCTGACCACGCGTGGCGCCGACCGGATCGTGCCCGGCAGCGTGCGCTGGCTCGCCGACGGCGACGGCGTACGGCGGAGCCGGTTCGAGATCGCCCTCGCGCCCGGCGAGCACGTGGTCGGCTTCGGCGAGCGCTTCGACCACGTCGACCAGCGCGGCCGGACGCTGGACGCGGTGGTGTTCGAGCAGTACAAGGCCCAGGGCGAGCACGGCCGCACCTACCTGCCGATGCCGTTCGCGATCGTCGTCGGCGGCCCGCGCACCTGGGGCTTCCACGTGGCCACCTCGCACCGGACCTGGTACGACGTCGGCGACACCCTCACCGTCGAGGCCGACGGCGCCGAGGTGCACGTCACCTTCTACGAGGGCGAGCCCGCCCGCGTCCTCGACGCCTTCCTCGACGACGTCGGCCGGCCGGCCGAGCTGCCCGACTGGGTGTTCCGGCTGTGGGCCAGCGGCAACGAGTGGAACACCCAGGCCCGCGTCATGGCCGAGATGGACGCCCACCGCGAGCACGACATCCCGGTCGGCGCGCTGGTCATCGAGGCGTGGAGCGACGAGAGCACCTTCACCGCCTTCCGCGGCGCGCAGTACGAGCCGGGGGAGGAGCCGCACACGCTGGCCGACTACACCTTCCCGGCCGACGGGCCTTGGCCCGACCCGAAGGGGATGGTGGACGAGTTGCACGAGCGCGACATCAAGGTGCTGCTGTGGCAGATCCCGCTGCAGAAGATGCGCCCGCACCCCGCCCACCAGGCCGCCGTCGACGCCCGGCAGATCCTGGAGCACGGCGTCCGTGAGGCCGACGGCCGGCCGTACCGCAACCGGGGCTGGTGGTTCCCGCTGGCGCTGATGCCGGACCTGTCCAGCCCGGCGACCCGCGAGTGGTGGACGGCCAAGCGCCGCTACCTGGTCGAGGAGGTCGGCGTCGACGGGTTCAAGACCGACGGCGGCGAGCACGCCTGGGGTCACGACCTGCGTTACGCCGACGGGCGGCGCGGCTCGGACGGCAACAACCTGTTCCCGGTGCACTACGCCCGCGCCTTCGGCGACCTGCTGCGCGCGGCCGGGAAGGCGCCGGTCACCTTCAGCCGGGCCGGGTTCGCCGGGTCCCAGCCGCACGGCGCCTTCTGGGCCGGGGACGAGGACTCCACCTGGGAGGCCTTCCGCGCCTCGATCCGGGCCGGCATCACCGCGAGCGCCTGCGGCATCGTCTACTGGGGCTGGGACCTGGCCGGCTTCTCCGGGCCGGTGCCCGGCGCCGAGCTGTACCTGCGCGCCGCCGGGACCAGCGCGTTCATGCCGATCATGCAGTACCACTCGGAGTTCAACCACCACCGCACCCCGCGGCGGGACCGCACGCCGTGGAACATCGCCGAGCAGACCGGCGACGAGCGGGTCCTCCCGCTGTTCCGCGCCTTCGCCAAGCTGCGCGAGCGGCTGGTGCCGTACCTGGCGGCGGAGGCGGCCAAGGCCGTGCGCGGCGGCGCGCCGCTGATGCGCGGGCTGTTCTTCGACCATCCGCGCGACGAGCGGATCTGGGCCTACCCGCTGCAGTACAAGCTGGGCGACGCCCTGCTGGTCGTGCCGGTCACCGAGCCGGGCGCCGACGGGGTGGAGGCGTACCTGCCCGAGGGCGAGTGGATCGACGTCTGGACCGGCCAGGCCCGCCCCGGCGGTCAGGTGCTCACCCTGGACGCGCCCCTCGACCGGCCGCCGGTGCTCTGCCTGGCCGCGCACTGGCCCGGGCTGTCGGCCGTGTTCGGCTCAGGTCACATGCCCGACCGCGCGTAGGCGTGCAGCGCGTCCTGGACGAAGGCCGCCCCCGCCGCGTCGTCGTACATGCCGGCGTAGCGGGGGTCGTCCACGTACATGTCGCCCACGCCGATCACCATCTCGATCGAGCGTTCCCGGTCGCCGTCGAACGTGGGCGTGCCCGGGATCCGGCTCAGCCACCGCACGTGCCGGGCGGCCAACTCCTGAGCTTTGTCCGACTGCGGGGAGATCCCCGCCTTGGCCAGGTCGACCCAGGCGGCCACCAGGTCCTCGGCGTCGCGCTTCCAGGCCCGCTGCTGCTCCAGGGTCTTGCCGTGCCACCAGTCGTTGCTCACCCGGAAGGCGCGCTCACCCCAGCGGGCGATCACCTCGTCCTTGTAGTAGTCGTTGAACCCGGCCAGCATGACGTCCATCCGGGGCTCCCCGCCCGCCTCCAGGACTTCGAGCGTCTGCCGGACCGACCGGATCTGCCGGTCGAGGCGCTCGCGCTCCTCCTCCAGCGCCGCGATGTGACCGCGCAGCCCTTCGGCCGCGTCCACCTCCTCGGCCAGCACCTTCGCGATGGCGGGCAGACCCATGCCGAGCCGGCGCATCAACAGGATCCGCTGCAACCGCAAGACCGCGCCCGCGTCGTAGTACCGGTACCCGTTCGCCCCCACCCGCGACGGCGTCAGCAGCCCCGTGCTGTCGTAGTGCCGTAGCGCGCGGCTGGTGATGCCGGCCCTGGCGGCGAGTTCCTGGATCGTCCACTCCACCGTCCCAGTCTCACCGCTCGTCGGCGAAGCCCGGCACCCGGGTGCCGATCACCCTTCCCGACGGGTGATGGCGATGACCTCGGCGGCGTCGGCGTGGAGGGCCTGGGCGGGGGTCTGCCCGGTGGCGGTCAGGTAGGCGTCGGCCAGGCGGTTGCCCGCGGCGTAGCCGGCGCCCATGGGCAGGCCGACGGGGGTGAGGCCGAACAGCTCGGCGCTCGGGTCGCCGTGCACCCAGGCGGTGAAGTTCTCCATGCCGGTGACGTCGAGCCCGGTGAGCACCTTGGCGAACACCTCGTCGTCGTGCAGGTGCGGGACGCCGATGCGGGTGTGGCCGAGCTCGTCGCCGTAGAGCTGGCGGGCGAAGGCGTCGGCCAGGCCCTCGGAGACGATGTGCTCGCCGACCGTGACGGTCGCCGGGTCCCACAGCACCCCGCCGGGCGCGAACCGCAGGTTGTGGTGGAGCTCGTGCACCGCGGTCACCTCCAGCCGCGCCACGTTCTCCGGGCAGGGCCAGAGGGTGATCACGATGGTCCCGGTGATGCCGCCGAACCCGGTCACGCCCTTGCAGGGACCCATGAAGTGCTCGTCGCCCGGGTCGCCGAGGATGACCGCCACGGTGATGTCCGGGGCTTCCAGCCCCGGGTTCGCCTCCACCAGTACGGCAAGCGCGTCGTCGAAGGCCCGCCGCAACCGCTCCAGGGCGCCGGCCGCCTCCAGGGTGTCGAGCGCGTCGAGGCAACGCTCCTCGTCCCGGTCGAGCGGGAACCCGGAGGTCTGCCCGTGCAGGGCCACCAGGTCGAGCTCACCGGGGTGGTAGCGGTACATCGGCCTGGTGGGCTCCAGCATCTCGCCCAGCAGGGCGGCCCGGCCGGCGGGCGGGGCGAGCAGGATCCGCCGCATGGCGGAGAAGGTGTCAAGAACAGTGATGGACATGGCGGCGATGCTAGAAGTTGACGCAACGTCAAGGTCAAACCGCTGCACCCCAAGGGTGTTCCCACGCCCTCGGCAGAGCCACGGGCGTGGGAACACCCCGGCAGGGGTCACTGGGTGGCGAGCCACTCCTGGAAGGTGGGGCCGGCGAGCTTGGCGTGCGGGCCGGGCAGGAAAGCACCCTCGGCGGCGAGCTCGCCGTCGGGCACGGCCGAGCCGTCCACGCCGACGACCTTGACGCCCCGGCGGGCGCCCAGGAGCGCGGCCGCCTCGGCCAGGATCTCCGCCCTTGGCCCGGCGATCTCCAGGACCGGCGCGGCCGGGTCGGGCTCGGCGGGCCGAAGGGCCAGGTCGGCGAGTTCTTCGGCCACGGTACGGCAGGCGACGAGTTGGGCGGGCAGCGCCGGGACGTGGGCCACCTCGCCCGGCTGCCAGTCCAGGAGCTGGCCGACGAACTCGTGGAACTGCGCGGCGCGCAGGATCCGGACCGGGAGCGGGCCGGCCGGCAGGAGGTCCTCGTGCGTCTTCTTGGCGGCGAGGAACCCGGCGGTGGCCTTGTCGGCCCCGATGATGGAGGCCACCACGAGCCGGGCGGCGCCAGCCTGCCTGCCGTACTCGTGCAGGTTCCGGGCGGAGGTGCGGAAGAAGGCGGTGGCCGCCTCCTGCTCGGAGGCGTGCCAGGAGGCGACGTCGACGATGATCTCGACGCCGGTGAGCGCCTCGGCCAGGCCGTCGCCGGTGATGATGTCCACGCCGGTGGCCCGCGACATCGGCACTACGTGGTGCCCGCGCTCGGTGAGGACGTCCACGACGTGCCGGCCCAGCCGTCCGGTGGCTCCGGCGACCGCGATCTTGGTGGTGCTCATGAGGGGTTCCTTCCTAGTCGGTGTAGTTCTGGCCGGGCGGCATGCCGGGGATCGGCTTGGCGATGAGCGCGGCGGGGGTGAAGAAGCCGATGTGCGCGATGGCCATGATCAGCGTCCACATCGCCTTGTCGTCGTAGTGCTCGGTGGCCCTGGCGTACAGCTCGTCCGGGACCCGCTCTCCAGACGGGTTCGGCGTCAGGACCGCCTCCACCAGCTCCAGCGCGACGCGTTCCGCGGCGGTGAACACCGTGGCGTCCCGCCAGGTCGCCACCGCGGTGATGCGCTCCTCGCTCTCCCCGGCCTGGCGCAGGACGCCGGTCTCGCGGACGGTGAAGTACGTGCTGCCCAGGAGCTGCCCGGCGCGCAACTGCAGCAGATGGACGTTGGTCTGCGGGATCGCGCCGTTGCGCAGGACGTTGTGCAGGCCGGCGGCGACCTCGGCCATCTCGGGGACGAACGGGAGCGGGCTGGGCATCCGCGATCGCTGATCTGCTGTCATGGCGAGACCTTCCTTCTCGTGAGGTGCGTGAACACGAGACGCCGGCCGCCGCGACCCTGTGACGGAGTCGCGTTGTGACATACGCCATCGGTCCCGGCCGTCACAGACGGGCGGGCTGCGGCGTCTAGTGCGCATGAGGGAACGCAGCGACCGAACCGAGGCGGTGGACTCGGCCACCGGGGTGTTCGTCACCCACCGCAACCTGCTCTTCACCGTGGCTTACGAGCTGCTCGGCTCGGCGGCCGACGCCGAGGACGTGCTGCAGGAGACCTGGCTGCGCTGGGCGGGCGTGGATCCGGAAACCGTGCGCGAGCCGCGCGCCTACCTGGTGCGGATCGTCACCCGGCAAGCGCTGGACCGGCTGCGGACGCTCGGCCGGCGCCGGGAGTCCTACGTCGGGCCGTGGCTGCCCGAGCCGCTGCTGACCGCGCCCGACGTGGCCGAGGACGTGGAGCTGGCCGACAGCGTCTCGATGGCGATGCTCCTGGTGCTGGAGACGCTCCAGCCGACCGAGCGGGCGGTGTTCGTGCTGCGCGAGGTGTTCGACGTGGACTACGACGAGATCGCCGAGGCGGTCGGCAAGAGCCGGCCCGCGGTGCGCCAGATCGCCCGCCGGGCCCGCGAGCACGTCGCCGCGCGCCGGCCCCGCGGCGCCGGCTCCCCGGCCGAGCATCGCGCCGCCCTCCAGGCCTTCCAGCGCGCGGTCGAGACCGGCGAACTGCAGAACCTGCTCGACGTCCTCGCACCGGACGTCGTCGCGCTCAGCGACGGCGGCGGCATCCGGCACGCCCTGCTCCAGCCGATCGTGGGCGCCGCCAACGTCGCCCGGCTGCTGGCCGCCGGCTGGTGGCGGCGGCAGGCCCCGCGGACGGCCGAGTTCGTGCAGATCAACGGCGGCCCCGGCCTGCTCGTCCGCGTCGGCGGCGAGATCGACGGCGTGGTGGCGGTGCGCGTGGAGAACGGCCTGGTCACCGGCGCCTACCACGTACGCAACCCCGAGAAGTTGTCCCACGTCGGCCGCGAGGTCGTGGTGAGCCGCTGATCCCTTCACCCGGGAGCAGCCCGGCGCTGGATCAGGCGCCGGGATCGGCCTCGCCGTTGAGGTAGCGCCCGGGTGAGGTGCCGACGGTCCGGCGGAACGCCGCGAGGAAGGCGCTCGGGGTGGCATACCCCACCGTGTGCGCCACCTGCGACGAGGAAGACGCGGCGGCGGCCAAGCAGATCCGCCATCCGGCCGCACGACAGCAGCAGCCCGCCGAAGGCCAGGAAGTAGGCGTTGACGACCCAGGACTACCCGGACGCGCTGAACCCCAGCTCATCGCGGATGCGCCCTGCCCCCTCGCCGGGCGGGCATAGGGTGGTCGCCATGTCATTGCAGCTTGTTCAGGCGAACTTCAAGGCCAAGGACGACGTGGCACTCGGCGGGTTCTGGGCGGCGGCGCTCGGCTGGGACGTCTCCAGCGAGGGGCCCGGCGTGACCAACCTGCAGCCCGCGGGCTTCACCTGGCCGGACCCGAACGGTTTCTACCTCGACTTCGTGGCCGTCCCCGACCCGGAGACGGTGACGTACCGCGTGCACCTCGACCTCGCCACCACCTCCCAGGCCCACCAGGCCGAGCTGGTCGCCCGGCTGACCGAGCTCGGCGCGACCCCCGCCGACGTGGGCCAGGGCGACGTGCCGTGGGAGGTGCTGGCCGATCCGGAGGGCAACCTCTTCTGCGTGCTGGAGCCCCGGGAGCTGTACCGCGACACCGGGCAGATCGCCGCGGTGGTGGTCGACTGCGCCGACCCGCGGGCGATGGCGCGGTTCTGGGGCGAGGCGACGAGCTGGACCGTGCACGAGGTGGACGACGAGCACGCGCGGCTGCGCTCGGCCGGCGGCGTCGGGCCGTTCCTGGAGTTCCTGCGCATCCCGCCCGGCGGGACCCCGGTGGCCAACCGGGTGCACCTCGACCTGATCCCGGACCCGATCGAGACCCAGAAGGCCGAGGTGGCCCGGCTGCGGACCCTGGGGGCGGCCTCGGCCGACGTGGGCCAGGGTGAGGTGCCGTGGCAGGTGCTGGCCGATCCGGAGGGCAACCAGTTCTGCGTGCTGGGCCGGGCCTGACGCTCAGTCCGGAGCCAGGGCCTGGGTGATCTGCCGGGTGGTCTGCGCGGCGACGCGCGCATCGACGGCGGCGTAGGCGACGTAGGCGTTCAGGCCGGTCGCCAGCGCCCAGCCGCGTCCGCGCAGCCAGGTGGCCTCGTCCACCTCCAGCGCCTCGCGGAAGGCGGAGCGGGCGCGGGGCGTCATCAGCGTGTAGGCGACCATCAGGTCGCAGGCCGGGTCGCCGACGCCCAGGCCGCCGAAGTCGATGACCGCGCTGAGCGCGCCGCCGGTGGTCAGCAGGTTGCCGGTGTGGAAGTCACCGTGGAACCACACCGGCGGGCCCGCCCAGCCTGGCGCCGCCAGCGCCGCGTCCCACACCGCGGTCATGGCCGCGGCGTCGAAGACCCCGGCCACCTGGGCGATCGCCGCCCGCGTCGCCCCATCCCGTACGGCCAGCAGCCCGCCGTCCGCGTGCTGATCCCCGTCCTCGGTGCCTTGAGCCGCGGGCTCGACCGCTGCGGTGGCCTGCGGAAACGGCGCCGGTTCGACGGCCTGGAGTGCCCGCAGGAACCCGGCCAGCTCGACGGCCGCTTCGACGGAGTCGCCCAGCCCCTCGACGGTCGCCACCTCGCCCTCAAGCCAGCGCGACACCGCCCACGGCCACGGGTACCCGAACCCCGGCTCGCCCACCGCGACCGGCTCCGGCACGGCCAACGGCAGGTGCGGCGCGAGCCGGGGCAGCCACTCCAGCTCCTTGGCCGCCTGCTCGATCGCGTCCGAATGCCGCGGCAGCCGTACGGCAAGCCCGTCACCGAGCCGGAAGATCATGTGGTCGGACCCGCCGGGCTCCACGAGCGTGAGCGGCAACCCCGACCACTGCGGGAACTGGGCCTCCACCAGCCGCGCGGCCAGCGCGGCATCGACCTGCGGACGGAACGACAAGCCGCCTCCCGGCGAACACGGAGCATGGACCCCTGATTGTCGCCCCAGACGCCGCGCCCGCACGACGGGTTTTCAGCCAGCCAGCGCCTCGCTCAGGTGCGCGCGGAAGCGGTGAGCCGCCTCCGACAGGTAGCCCCCCTCCCGCCAGTACAGCCGCAACACCCGGAAGGCCCCCGGCGCCAGCAGCCGGATGGCCGAGAAGCGAGGCCGCCCGGCCGCCATCGGCGAGTCGAGGTACCACGCGGGCCCGAACCCCACGCCGAGCCCGGCGGTGACCAGCTCGATGGCCGTCGCCGCCTCGTCGATCTCGCAGGCGACCACCAGCTCCAGCCCCGCCTCGGCGAAGAGCCGTTCGGCCAGCGTGCGCTGCCACAGGCCCGGCCGCGTGGTCACCACCGGTTCGCCGGCGACCTCGGCCATCGTCACCTCCCGCCGCCCGGCCAGCCGGTGCCCGAGCGGTACGGCGAGCACGACCTCCTCGCGCAGGAGCACCTCGTGGACCAGCCCCGGCCCGTCGAGCGTCTCGGAGGCCAGGCAGAAGTCGACCTGTCCCTCGCTCAGCCGCTCGGCCATCGCCGCGGGCGTCGCCTGGAACAGCCGGACCGCGACGCCGGGATGCTCGGCGAGGAAGCTCTTGACCGGTTCGGTGACCGTGAGCAGCGTCTCGGAGGCCAGCGAGACGCTGCCGTGGGTGAGCCCGGCGGCGTCGGTGAGCTCGCGTCTGGCGTCGTCCAGCTCGGCCAGCGCCCGGTCCACCCGGCGCAGGAACGCCGCGCCGAACCGGTTGAGCCGGATCCGGCGGCCCTGCCGGTCGAACAGCGGCACGCCCAGGTCGCCCTCCAGCCGGGCGATGGTCCGGCTGAGCGAGGGCTGGGCGACGCGGAGCTCCTCGGCCGCCCGGCTGATGTGCTCGTGCCGGGCCACGACCTGGAAGTAGCGCAGCGACAGCAGATCCATGATGCCTCTGACGTTATGGCTGCTCGGGAGAATCGATCCCGGACAGCATAGAACCGGGCGTGGCGCGCTAGAGGCCGAAGGAGTCGTGCGGTCCGGGCTTGGTGCTCGGCCGAGCCCTCGGCGGTCTCGGCGGGCAGCAGGCCCCGTGGCGGCGGTGCGCGGCGATCACCCCGGTGGCGTAGGGCAAGCACCCGGTAGCAGGCGGGCAGCTCCTCGCGCCGCGGCGGGCGGGCCTGAGGAGTCATGCCGGGCATCGCAGCACTCGATCACCCGGCCCTCAAGGGCCCGCCCGCGGCCGCGTTCAGCTGTTCTGCGCGTCCGTCTGGACGGTTCCGTCCTTGGCGTTCACCTTGACCTCGCGCTTGGCGCCGTCGGCGGTGACCACGTCGGCCTCCCAGACCGGCTTGCCGTCGTCGCTGTCCAGGTTCAGCTCGGTGATCCGGCCCTCGGGCACGGCCTCGGCCACCTTCTGCGCCGCTTCCTTGTAGTCGAGCGTGGCCGCCTTGACCAGGGCCGCCAGCTCGGCCTTGTCCGAGGCGTCGTCCTGCTCGGCGGCCGGTCCCGCGACCACGCGGCCGGAGGCGGCGTCCACGTCGAGCTGCTGCTCGGTGCCGTCCGGCTCCGCCAGGTGCACCTCCCAGACCTTGCCGTCGCCCTCGGCCTCGATCGAGATCAGCTTGGCGCCCTCCACCGCGGCCATGGCGGCCGCCGCGGCCTTCTCCAGGCCTTGCGTGTCCACCGGCCCGGACGCGCCCGCCGAGGGCGAGGACTCCGCCGGGTACGAGCCGGTCGGCTCACCCGACGGTGAGGCGGCCTGCCGCTCGGCCGCGAGACGCACCGCTGAACTGTCGCTGCCGGCCGATTGGCCGCCTGTGCCGCAGGCCGTGCCGCCGACGAGCGACGCCCCCAGCAGGACGATGCCGAGCAGGCCTGTCTTTCGGATTCCTTGTCGCATGTACGGCTTGCTCCCCGGGACTCGGCATAGGCAATACCAAGATTTCCTTTGCGCGGATCCCGCGTTTCATGGGAGCGGTCCGGTTTCTAGAACGTGTAGCGGGTGTGGCTGAACACCTGGCCGTCGTGCCCGAACCCGTAGGCCGTGCCGGGCGCCACCGCGAACAGCAGGTCGCCGCCCTTGCGGATGTTGTCGCCGAAGCCGAAGAACAGGCCGTCGGGCGAGGTGACATGCTCGCCGTACTGCTCCTCGAACGCGGCGATGACCTCGTCCTGCCGCGCCGGGTCGGTCACCTGCTCGGCCCTGCCCTCGACCACGATGTCGAGCCCCTCGGACAGGGACGCCTGCCCGGTGGTGAGGGCGCACTGCGGGTTGCCGGCCAGGTTCCTGGCCTTCTGCTCGGCCCGGCCGGTGCTGAAGTGCAGGGCCCCGTCGTGCCAGGCGGCGATCAGCGGCGTGACGTGCAGCCGGCCGTCGGGCCGTACGGTGGTGATCCAGAAGACCTCGGCCGCCCGCAGCCGGCGCTGGACCTCGGCCCAGTCGGTGGCGGTGACGTCCTCCGCCCCGGGGCGCGGGTGCAGCGCGGAGCTGTAGCGGGCGTCGAGTTCGGTCTTGGGCTGCTTCGCGGTCATGCGGGTCACTCCCTTCCCGAGCCGCCTACCCCGCCCACCGCGAGGGAACCGCCGGGCCGGGCGGGAGCCGGGCAGCCCTGGCGGCGGTACTTGCCGGGGGCCGTGCCGTACTCGCGCTTGAAGGCGTTGGCGAACGCGAACTCCGAGCCGTAGCCGATCGCCGCGGCGATCTCGCTCAGCGCGGCGTCGGTGTCGCGCAGCAGGCGCGCGGCCGTGCTCAGCCGCCACCAGGTCAGGTACGCGAGCGGCGGCCCACCCCTCGGCCCTGCAGTGCTTGGCCGGGGCGTCGAACCAGGCGCGCAGGATGTACGGCAGCAGCAGGTCCACGAGCGAGGAGACCACCAGGTCGGCGCCGGGGCCGCGGGTTGCGCAGGGCGACCGCCGACGTGATCACGCTGGAGGAGGTGCCGAGGCCCGGGCGGGTGAGGTGCTCGTCAAGGTGGCCGCGACCTCGTTCAGCCCGTCGGAGATCGGCCTGCGCCGTGGCCTGCTGCACGACGTGCTCGGCCTCACGCTCCCGCACCCGCTCGGCTGGGACGTGGCGGGGAATCGTGCTCACCGGCTCGGGCGATCTGGCCCCCGGTGGCCGGGCTGGCCGCGTGGCGGGCGGTGTTCGAGCACGCCCGCCTCCGCCCCGGCCACCGGGTGCTGATCAACCTGGCGCCCGGTGTGCCCGCGTCGGTTACAGAGCTGGCCGGCTCGTTCGTCTCCGTCACCCAGCCGATCGAGCACCGCGAGCCGTGCGGTTCGTGGCCCGAAACGAGCCCGGCCAGCTCGCCGAGCCGGTGACCTTGATCGACAAGGGCGTGGTGGCCGTCGAGGCGGAGACCCGCCCGCTGACGGCGCTGCTCGGCGTGCATCGCGCCGCCGAGCGCGGCCTCGTCCGCGGGAAGGTCACGCTGTCCGTGGAAGGGTGAGCGCCGGGGCTCAGGCCGGGACGGCGTCCGCCTCGGCGTCGCAGAACGGGCGGTAGCGCTCGTCCATCGACTGCTCGGCCGCGTCGATGTAGCCGGCCAGCGCGGCACGGGACCGGGTCAGCCGCTCGATCTGCTCGTCCAGGCGCTGGAGCCGGGAGCGGGTCGCGACCAGCAGCTCGGGGCAGGCCAGCAGCTCCGGCTCCTCCCCGGTCGCGCACGGCAGCAGGTAGGCGATCTCCTCGGAGGACAGCCCGGCCCCGAGCAGGTGCCGGATCTGCTTCACCCGCAGGATCGCGTCCTCCCCGTACTCGCGGTAGCCGTTCGAGCCGCGCTCCGGGGTCAGCAGCCCCTGGGCCTCGTAGTACCGCAACTGATGGGCGTTGACCTGCGTCCGGCGGCTCAGTTCCCCGATCAGCATCGAATCCCCCTTGACCTTCATACCAGCCTCAAGGTTGACGATAACCCCATGAACTGCACACCCAAGACCTCTGTGACCGTCCTCGGCCTGGGCCTCATGGGCCAGGCGCTGGCCGCCGCCTTCCTGCGGGCCGGGCACCCGACCACCGTGTGGAACCGCACGAGCGCCAAGGCCGACGCCCTGGTGGCCGAGGGCGCGTCGCTGGCCCCGAGCGTCGGCGCCGCGCTCAAGGCCGGCTCCTTGACCATCATCTGCCTCACCGACTACGAGGCCGTGCGCGAGCTGCTCCGCCCGAGCGAGGGCGAGCTCGCCGGCACGATGGTGATCAACCTGACCTCGGGCGACTCGGCCCAGGCCCGTGCCGCCGCCCGCTGGGCCGAGCAGCACGGCGCCGGCTATTTGGACGGCGCCATCATGGCCGTCCCGCCGGTGATCGGCACCCCGGAGGCGCTGATCCTGCTCAGCGGGCCGCAGGCGCACCACGAGAAGCACCGGGCGGCGCTCGGCTCGCTCGCCACCATCACCTATCTGGGCGAGGACCCCGGGCTGGCGGCGCTGTACGACGTGGCCGGGCTCGCCATGATGTGGAGCGTCCTGAACGCCTGGCTGCACGGCACGGCCCTGCTCAGGACGGCCGGCATCGACGCGGCCACCTTCGCGCCGTTCGCCCAGGAGCTCGCCACCGGCGTGGCCGGCTGGCTGCCCGGGTACGCCGAGCAGATCGACCGGGGCGCCTTCCCGGCCGAGGTGTCCGCCCTGGAGACCGACGTGCGGGCCATGTCCCACCTCCTCGAGGAGAGCGAGGCCGCGGGGATCAACGCCGAACTGCCGAGGCTGATCAAGGCGATCGCCGACCGGGGCATGGCGGCCGGGCACGGCGGCGAGCAGTACCCGGTGCTGATCGAGGAGTTCAGCAAGCCCACGGGCCGTTGACCGGTCAGTCGACCTTGCCGAGCTGGAGCCGCACGCCGTCCGACTTGATGCCCATCGTGTCGCGGTGGCGGCTCTTCCCGGTGCGCACGTCCACGACGGCGAAGCCCTTCGCGTCGTCGCCGTCCCTGAGCATGACCAGCACCTCGCGCCCGTTGAGCCACCGGTCCACCCCGGCGGCCAACGGCAGGCTTCCGCGCAGCGACGGCCGGTGGGCGGCGATCTTCCCGGTCCTGACGTCGATGCGGACCAGGCGCAGGTCCTCGGAGAGGCTGGCCAGGGTGCGGCCGTCGGGCGCCAGGGCGAACTCCCGCCCGAGCAGCCCGGCCGGGACGCGGAACCGTTTGACGGTCGACAGGTCCAGGTCGTTGAGGGCCAGCGTGGTGGTGGAGCGCCCGGTCACCAGCGACAGCCACCAGCCGTCGTCGCGCAGGGCGACGACCTGCTCGCTCGCGTTGTGGGTGAGGCCCGTCCGGAAGTCCAGGAAGGCGGTTCCCTCCCACTGGACGTCTTCCGACTCCTGGGGCTGGCCGGGGGAGGAGTCGCTGCCGTAGGCCACCCCGGCGAAGCGGCCGTCGGGGGAGAAGGTGAAGGCGGGCTCGCCGCCCCTGAACCGCACCTCGATCTCCTTGATCGCCCCGGTCGGCAGGTCGCGGACGAGGTAGCGGCCGTCGCCGGCGTCCACGTAGGCCAGCCGGTGGCCGTCCGAGCTCACCCTCAGCGCCTTCCCGGGGTGGGCGGCCGCGACCAGGAACTCCTTCCCGGCCGTCGTCACGATCCGCCAGCCGGGCGGCTCCAGCCCTTCCATGGCGTAGGCGTGCCGGATCGGGGCCGGCAGCTTGTCCGGCAACACGCCGGGCTCGTCGTCCGGTACCGTCTCGGGCGCGCTCAGCTCCGAAAGCGCCGAAGGCAGGGCTTGCGGTACGGCTGCCGCCGGCTGCGGGCGCGGCGCCAGCGCGAGGGCGCCGAACCGCAGCACGATGAACGCACTGACCCCGGCGACGGCCACGAGGCCTACGACGATCAAGACCGAGGAGAGCCGCCGCCGGGGCGCGGCTAAGGCCCCGTTCGGGTTGTCCATGATGATCCTCCTAGTGGATCGATCACTTAACCATGGACAGGCCGGCGACGGTGTCGCGGGCGGTGCGGGCGGCGCCGATGAGGGTGGCGGAGGCGGCGCCGGTCCAGTCGCCGTAGCCGAGGAGGTGGAGGCGGGGCTCGCCCACGGCCCGGGTGCCGTGGACCGGGATGTGCCCGCCGGCCGTACGCAGCCGCAGCGGGGACAGGTGGCCGAGGGCGGGGCGGAAGCCGGTGCACCAGATGATCGCGTCACACTCCAGGTGCGACCCGTCGGCCCAGGCCACGCCGGACGGGGTGAGCCGGGCGAACATCGGCTGGGCCTTGAGCACGCCCCGCTCCCGCGCCTCGCGGACCGGCGGGACGGCGACGATGTCGCCCAGGTCGCCACCCGCCGCGCCGCGGAGACGGCTGGTGGCGAGCTCGAACAGCGCCCGGCCGTCGAGCTCGTCGGGCAGCAGGCGGGGCGGGCGCAGGGTGACCCAGGTGGTGTCGGCGACGGTGGAGACCTCGGCGAGGATCTGCGCGCCGGAGTTGGCGCCGCCCACGACGACCACCCGCTGCCCGGCGAACCGTTCGGGCCCCCGGTAGCCGGCGGTGTGGATCTGGTCGCCCCGGAAGTCCCGCAGACCGGGATAGTGCGGGACGTAGGGGCGCGACCAGGTGCCGGTGGCGCTGATGACCGTGCGGGCCCGCCAGACGCCCGCGGGGGACTCGACGCGCAGCCGGTCGCCGTCCCGCCGCACGGCCTCGACCCGCGCGGGGCGGATCACGGGCAGGTCGTAACGCTGCTCGTAGCCGGTGAGGTAGGCGACCGTGTCGGCGGCGGACGGGTAGCCGCCGCCGGGCGGGGCGGGCATCATGCGGCCGGGCAGGGAGCTGTACTGGGCGGGGGAGAACAGCCGCAAGGACGGCCAGGCGTGCTGCCACGCGCCGCCGGGCGCGTCCTGCGCGTCGAGGATGACGAAGTCGGCCTTCGCGCGGCGCAGGTAGTACCCGGCGGCGAGCCCGGCCTGGCCGCCGCCGATCACGACCACGTCGGTCATCGCCCCTCCCCGATTCGAGCCGCTCCAGTTAAGGCCGTTGATTAGAGGGGTGTCAAATCAGCGGCGAGGGCGAGCCGCGTACACGGCCGCACCCGCGACCAGGTACAGCCCGGCCAGCACGCCGAGCGCCCCGGCGAGACCGCCCGGAAGCTCGACCGCGTAGGAGCCGAGCCCGGCGCCGAGGAACAACACGAAGCCGTTGACCGCCATCCCGGTGCCGCGCGCCGGATGGGCGGCCGCCCCCCACAGCGCGATCATCGCGGGCACCAGCAGGGCCACCCCGGCGACGAAGACGACGCTCGCGATCACCAGACCCGCCAGGCTGCCGCCCAGCACCGCCTCGCCGCCCAGCCCGGCCGCCGCGACGGTGAAGCCGAGAAGCGCGGTGCGCGGCACCCCCAGGCGTACGGCCAGCGGCCCCGCCAGGAGCGAGCAGAACAGCGCGGGCAACGCCGCCGCCCGGACCAGCATGATCTCCCCGGCGGACAGCTCGGCCTGGGCCAGGTGCGGCCCGAGCAGGCTGTACATCCCGACGAACCCGCCCAGCACCACCAGGTGCCCCGCGGCGAGCAGCAACGAGCCGGGCCGCACCGCGAACCGCACGAGCCCCGCGTAGCGGCCGGCCAAAGACTGCCCGGGCCGGTCCACCTCGGGCTCCCGGATGACGACGAAGGCGGCGAGCGTCAGCACGGCGAGCACGAGGCCGCCCGCGAGGAACGTCCCCCGCCAGCCGGTGAGCGCCGAGAGCGAGGTCGCGGCCACCTGCCCGAGAATGCCCGCGGTGAGGAAGGCGATCGAGATGGCCGCGATCGCCCTGGCCCGCCGGGGCGGAGGCAGTGCCTCACCCAGGTAGGCCAGAGCCGTCGGCGCGAAGGTCGCGGCGGCCAGTCCCTGCACGGCTCGCGCGACGGCGAGGACGCCCGTCGACGGGGCGAGGCTCACCGCGAACGTGGCGAGCGTGAGGGCCGCCAGGCCGTACACCAGGATGCGGCGGCGGCCGAAGTGGTCGGAGAGCGGCCCGTAGATCAGGAACCCGACCGCGTAGGCGAAGGAGTACCCCGCGGCCAGCGCCGCGGTCACCCCCTCCGGCCCGAGGTCGGCGGCGACCGGCTGGCGCAGCGGGATGGACGCGTACAACTGGATCAGCACGACCAGGGCGGTCCCGACCAGCAACGGGACCGTGCCGGCGCGCGGCGCGGACGGCCGGACGGCGGGCGGGGTGCTCACGATGGCAGACATCAATCTCCAACTCCAACGTTTTAGTTGGAAACACTGTAACGCGCCGCCCGGGATTTGCAACGCGAGCGTTGGATATGCTGCCGACATGGCCTGGAACACCGCCGAGACCAAGCGCCGGCTCAAGGAGTCCGCGACCGCCGAGTTCGCCGCGCACGGCCTCGGCGGCACCACCATGGAGCGCATCGCGCGCCGGGCCGGGATCAACAAGGAGCGGCTCTACACCTACTTCGGCGACAAGTCCAAGCTCTTCGCCGCGGTCCTGGCCGACGAGCTGAACAAGGTGGCCGCCGCCGTGCCGGTGGAGCACCTCGACGGGCCGGAAGCGGTCGGCGCCTACGCCGGGGCGGTCTTCGACTACCACGCCGCGCACCCGGAGCTGACCCGGCTCCTGCTGTGGGAGGGCCTGCTCGACCTGCCGCAGGTGCCCGAGGAGCCGGCCCGCGGCGAGACCTACCGCCGGAAGGTCGAGGCCTTCGACCGGGCGCAGCGGGCGAAGCTGATCAGCGACGACATCCCCGCGGCCGACCTCGCCTTCCTCGTCCTGGCCCTGGCCGGCTGGTGGTACGCGGTCCCGCAGATGGCCCGGATGATGCACCCGGGCGAGCCGTCGACGCCCGCCAGCAGCAGGACGGCCCTCACCCGCGCCGCCACCAAGCTGGCCACCCCGTTCACCGGCTGAGCAGCCGCTCCAGGGCGTCCAGGATGAGCTCGAAACCGAAGGCGAACTCCTCGGCGGGGGTGTAACCGGCCCGCTGCGCCTGCGCGACGGCCGTCTCCCGCAGGTGCGGGTACGACCCCTCGGCCAGCCGTTCGGCCAGCTCGCCCGCGGCCTCGTCGACCGCCTCGAAGGGGAGCTGGCGTTCCTGCAGCGTGAAGCCGTACACGTAGCTGTCGATCACCGAGACCGCGTGCACGGCCCCGGCGGTCGAGAAGCCAGCCCCGCGCAGGCAGCCGAGCACCGCGTCGTGGTGCCGCAACGTGGCCGGGCCGGTGGTGCGCCGCGACTCCATCAGGCCGAGCGCCCAGCTGTGCCGGGCGAGGGTCTCGCGGGCCGAGCCTGCTCGGCGGCGCATCGCCGTACGCCAGTCGAGCTCCGGGTCCGGGAGCTCGATCTCGGCGAACACCGCGTCGACGGTCCCGTCGAGGATCGCGTCCTTGTTGGCGACGTGGTGGTAGAGCGACATGGCCTCGACGCCGAGCTGCGTGGCGACGTTGCGCATGCTGACCGCCGCGACGCCGCGCTCGTCGGCGACGGCCACCGCCGCCTCGATCACGCGTTCCCGGCTGAGCTGCGGGCGTGCGGGCACTCGGACCTCCTGCTTGACGGCCTTACAGGCGTAAGTGTAGCGTCGGCCTCCTTCCTTACGGGTGTAAGGCAGTAGAGGAGCGGGATGTGCTGAAGACGGACAGAATGGCCGGTGTCCTGGCCCTCGCAGGCATGCTCGCCGGCGTGCTGAGCATCGTTCCGGTGCTGGAGGAGCCGGGGTTCCTCGCCCTCGTCCCGGCGCGGGAGGGCCAGCTCCTCCTCGGGGCCGTGGCGCAACTGGTGATGATCCCGGCCTACGCCGGGTTCGCGCTGTGCCTGCATCGGGCGCTGAAGGCCGAGAACGAGACGCTCGCCCTGGGCTTCGTCGGCTTCCGGCTGATCGCGGCGGCGTTCCACGTCGTGGGCGTGATCAGCCTGCCCCTGATCCTGCTGCTGGCCCGGCAGGAGGCCGCGCCCGACGTGGAGGTCCTGGCCGAGCTGCTGCGGAGCGGGCGCGACCTGGTCAACCACGTCGCGCTCATCATCGCGCTCGGCCTCGGCGACCTGCTGATGTTCGCCGTGTTCTTCCGGTCGAGGCTCGTTCCCCGCTGGTTGTCGGTCTGGGGCCTGCTCGGAGTGGGGCTCGCCATCGTGGCGAGCGTGCTCGTGCTGCTCGGGGTGACTGGTGTGGTCACCCCGTTCTACCTGGCCCTGAACGCGCCGCTGGCCGTGCAGACCCTGGTCCTGGCGCTCTGGCTGATCGTCCGGGGCCTCGGCCGGCCGGTCAGGTGAGCAGGCCCTCGTGCGGGCCGGCGGTGAAGGAGATGCGCCGGTACCACTCGTTGGCCAGCATCTGGGCGCGGGCCGGCTCCGGCAGCGAGGTCAGCAGGGTCATCGACGCGCCGCGCGCGACCTCCGACTCGTGGGCGTGCATGGCCGCCCACTTGACCTCGGCCCACCGGGCGACGTCGACATGGGCGCTGACCTGGTCGTCCGTAACGCCGGGCAGGGTCAGCCCGGGCGCGGGCGGCGACCCGAACACCGCCTCCCAGTGGGCGGCGACGACGGAGCGCGGGATGGTCGCCAGGTAGAGGGCCTTCGGCCGCCAGGGCTCGCCCGCCTCCGGGTAGAGCTGGTCGTAACCGGCCGCCTCGACCGCCGCCACGGTCACCCGGTGCGTGTGCACGTGGTCCTGATGGCCGGAGGACCCGTACCCGTCGAAGGTGAGCACGACATCCGGCCTGAACTCCCGGATGTGCGCCACCACCCGGCCCACCGCCTCGTCCAGCGGCACGTCCACGAAGCGGGGACTGCCCGGAGCCGACTCGGGCTTGCCCGCGTCGGCGTACCCGAGCAGCCGAGGCTCACCCGCGCCGAGGATCTCCAGCGAGCGCGCCAGCTCGGTCACCCGCACGCCCTCCGCCCACGTGCAGGTCAGCACCGCGGTCCTCGCGCCCTCGGCGGCGTACTTGGCGAGAGTCCCGCCCGTCCAGATCGCCTCGTCGTCCGGATGCGCGTAGACGCCCAGCACCCCGAGAGCCATCAGCCCACCCTGACGCCGCCCGCGAAGGGCGACGCCTGCCAGTGCTCGACGGCGGGCTTGAGGTAGTCCATCAACTGCGGCAACTGCGGGACCAGGCTGAGCGTGGCGATGACCCGCAGCATGCCGACCGCGTTGACGAAGGCCAGGACGTCCTTGTCCAGCGGCCTGAGGCCGTGGCGCTGCGCGCCGCGGTCGTAGGCGGCCTCGTACTCGGGCCCGAGCGCGGCCAGGTCCCACTCGACCGGACCCAGCGTGACCAGCTCGAAGTCGGCGTAGCGGTCGCCGTCCACGCCGGAGAAGATGTTGGCCGGCGGGGAGTCGCCGTGGATCGGCTGCAGGTCGATGCCCGGGAAGCGGGCCTCGAAGGCCTCGCGGGAGCGCACCAGGGGTTCGAGGATCTCCCACTCGCGGCGCGCGCGGTCGAGCTCGGCCGCGCCGATCAGGTCCGGCTGCCCGTCGAGCTGCGCGAGGGCGGCCTCGACGAAGTCCGGGTCGGCCGCGGACAGGAACTCCAGCCGCCCCGGGTAGTCACGCAGCGCCGCGTGCAGGCCGGCCACGCTCTCTGAGTTGGCCACGTAGTCCGGCTCCTTGGCCCGGTCCTCCGCGACGAGCTGCCAGAACGTCATCGAGAACCCGTCCCGCTGCACGGGCTCGCGCGGCACCAGCGGACTCGGGGCGAGCACCGGGACGCCCTGACCGTCGAGCCAGTGCGTCACGGCCAGCTCGTCCCGCTGGCGGCGCGCGACGCCCGCCAGGTCGTCCGTGCTCGGCAGGACGGTCGGCATCCTGGCCACGACCGGCGCGGGCGCGAGGTGGACCACGACGGAGAACAGGTCGTGGAGCACCACGGGGTCGGTCACGGTCAGGCCGAGCTCCCGCCCGGCCGCGACAGCCGCCTCCACGGCGGCGGAGGTCCGGGCGGCCAACTGATCCGGTGTCAGGAAGGTGGTCATGGCTCCCATCTTTCCAGCACCGCCGCCCGGGCAAGATCCCGACGCCTTCTGCACTAGTGCACAGAGGAGCCTTTCCCCTTGTCGGAGCGGGATTGCCGTCGTCCCTGCGTACGGTGTCCCCATGAGATACCTCGAAGGGGACTTCGCCCCCGTCACCGAAGAGATCACCGCTTTCGACCTGCCGGTCACCGGCCGCATCCCCGCCGAGCTGAACGGCCGCTACCTGCGCAACGGGCCCAACGCCCTGGGCGTGGAGGACCCGGCCGTGCACATCTGGGGCATGGGCCAGGGCATGGTCCACGGGGTACGGCTGCGCGAGGGCCGGGCCGAGTGGTACCGCAACCGCTTCGTCCGCACGCCGGGGTTCGCCCCCATAGTGAACGTGATCGAGCATGCCGGCCGTACCTTCGCGATGGCCGAAGGCGGCCTGCCGCCGGCCGAGCTGGACGCGGAGCTCGACACCGTGGGGCTGTGCGCCCTGGGCGGCACCGCGGAGGGCTTCACCGCCGGGGCGCACTCCAAGCACGACCCGCGCACCGGCGAGCTGCACTCCCTGTCGTACATGCCGGGGCACGCCTTCGTGCAGCACATCGTGACCGACGCCGGGGGCACGGTCGTCCGGAGCGTCAGCATCCCCATGGCCCGCACGCCGTTCCTGCACGACTTCGCGCTCACCGAGAACCACGTCGTGCTGTGGGACACCCCGCTCGGCTTCGACGGGTTCGAGTGCCGGTGGGAGCCCGGCCGGCCGACCCGGGTGGGCGTGATGCCCCGCGCCGGGGGCGAGGTGCGCTGGCACGAGATCGAGCCGGTCCACGTCAGCCACACGCTCAACGCCTACGACGACGGCGGGTCGGTGGTGGTCGACCTGGTCACCGCCCAGGGCCCGTTCGACCCGGCCGACCCGGGCGCGATCCGGCCCGTCCTGGACCGCTGGACGATCACTCAAAACGCCCTCCACCAGCGGCGCGTCGACGACCGGCCGCAGGACTTCCCCCGGGTGAACGAGGCCCGGCTGACCCGGCCCTACCGCTACGGCTACTCGGCCGCGACCTCGTTCTACGGGATGCCGTCCGTGCCCGAGGGCGCGCCGCCGGACGACGCCTTCGTCAACGCCCTGGTCAAGCACGACCTGGAGCGGGGGACCGCCGAGGTGCACGCCTTCGGCCGGGACGAGGCGACCGGCGAGGCCGTGTTCGCCGCAGCGGGGGAGGGCGAGGACGACGGCTACCTGCTCGCCTACGTGCACAACCCGGCGCGCGGCGCGGGCGACCTGGTGATCCTCTCGGCCCAGGACTTCACCGGCGAGCCCGTCGCCCGCGTCCACCTGCCCGCCCGGGTGCCGCTCGGCCTGCACGGCAACTGGCTGCCCGACCGCTGAGGCGTGACAGCATGACCGGTGTGAGCGATCCGCATCCGCCGTACCTCCGGATCGTCGCCGAGATCGAGCGCCGCATCGCCGACGGCGAGCTGCGGCCCGGCGACCCCGTCCCGACCACCCGGGCGATCATGCACGACTGGGGCGTGGCGATGGCGACGGCCACCAAGGCGCTGGCCGCGCTCAAGCAGGCGGGCGCGATCGAGTCGAAGCCCCGCGTCGGCGCGGTGGTCGCTTCGCGCCGGCTTCCCTCCCGTACGGCAGGCGGCATCGCACGGGACCGCGTCGTCCGCGTGGCCATGGAGATCGCCGACGCCGACGGGCTGGCCGGCCTGTCCATGCGGGCCGTGGCCGCCAAGCTCGGCGTCGCCACCATGACCCTCTACCGGCACCTGGAGGCCAAGGCCGAGCTCACGCACCTGATCGCCGAGGCCGCCTTCGCCGAGATCGTCTACCCGGAGCCGCCGCCGGGCTGGCGTTCCCACCTGCGGGTGGCCGCCCAGCTCCAATGGGCGGCCTACCAGCGCCACCCCTGGCTGCCCCGGCTGGTGTCCATCACCCGCCCGGCGATGCTGCCCGCGCAGCTCGCGTACGGCGTGTGGACCCTGCGCGCCCTCGACGGCCTCGGGCTCGACCCGACCACCCGCATGCACGTGTACGGCACGCTGGTGAACTACGTGCGAGGCACGGCGATCAACATCGAGAGCGAGGCCGCCGCCGAACTGGACACCGGGATGACCAGCATCCAGTGGGGCAGGGCCCGGCTGTCGGCCGAGGGGCCGCTGGTCGCCCAGGTCGCCGGGGCCGACGCGGAACTCGACCTGGAGTCGCTGTTCGCCTTCGGCCTCGAACGGGTCCTGGACGGCCTCACCTTCGTGATCACCCCCCACCGCCGGGGCTGACCCCGGGTCCTGAGCCTACGAAGCGGTCTGGTCGGTGGACTGGTCCATGACGATGAGCGTCGCGCCGCCCGGATCCCGGTAGGTGGCCTGGAAGCCGCCGGGGATCTCCGCGGGCTCCTCGACGACGGCGAGCGTCTCCGGGCGGGCCGCGTGGAAGGCCTCGACGCTCTCGACCACGAACACCGGCGCGACCGGCGCGGACGAGTCGTGCGTGTCCAGCATGATCTGCACGTCCGAGCCCGGCAGGCCCAGCGCGACGGTGGTGTCGCCCTCGCGCCACTGCTCGCTGAAGCCGAGGCTGTCGCGGTAGAGGGCGAGCGAGGCCTTGAGGTCGGAGGTCGGGATGAACAGGAACTCGAGCTTCATGGGAGCTGCCTCCTGGTCGTAACTGGATTTCCTCTGAGCATAACGGCATTATGGTGGCGTGCGCGAATGGATCCCGGTTTCGACGTCCCCCAAGGGCCGACTCGTCCTCGCCGCGGTCAAGGAGTTCGGCGCCCGGCCTTTCGAGGAGGTGACGGTCGCCGAACTGGCGGCGGCGGCCAAGGTCACCACCGGCGCGCTCTACCACCACTTCGGCAGCAAGCTCGGCCTGTACGCCTTCGTCCGCGACGACGTCGAACGCCGCCTGCTGGACCGCATGGAGGGCGCCCTGGCCGCCGCCTCCCCGACGTCCCCCAGCCCTGACGGGCCGGCGCCCGTCAACTCGGCCGCCGTGATGTCCGCCCTGCTGGTCGGCCTCGACTTCGCGGTGCGGGAGAACTTCCTGCACATCCTGGGCGAGCCACCCTCCGGCACCGCCCAGGATGCCCTCGCCGACCTGCTCGGCCGCCACGCCCCGGCGCCCCTGCTGGGCCGCATCCTCGCCGCCGCCTGGCGCGCCGCCCTCGCCGCGATCGCCGACGGCGCCCCGCCCGGCCAGGCTCGCGCCGCCCTCGCCGCCCTCCACCTCCGGTCACCCGGCTGACCTCTACCGGTGGGGAACCGACCCGACCAGCCCTCCGTCGACCACCAGGTCCTGCCCGGTGATGTAGGACGCGTCATCGGAGGCCAGGAACGCCACGGCGGCGGCCACCTCGGCAGCGTGCCCGATGGAGCCCAGTGGCACCTCGGCCGCGTTACGCCGGTCGGCCTCCGGGTCCGGGTTGGCCCCGCGGTACATCTCGGTGTCGATGTAACCCGGGCTGACCGAGTTGACGCGGATGCCGCGCGGCGCCAGCTCGGATCCCAGCGTGCGGGCCAGGTTGTGCACCGCGGCCTTGGTCGCCGAGTAGACCGAGGCGACCGGCAGCCCGCGGTGGATCGTCCACGAGGCGTTCAGCACGATCGCGCCGCCCTCCTTCAGCAGCGGGAGCGCCTTCTGCACGGTGAAGTAGACCCCCTTGAAGTTGACGTCGCTCGCCTGGTCGAAGTCGGCTTCGGTCAGCTCGGAGCTCAGTTTGAAGACGCCGGTGCCGGCGTTGGCGAAGACCGCGTCGAGGCCGCCGCGCCACGTCTCGACCCGGCGCATCAGCCGGTCCAGGTCGGCCAGGTCGGCGGCGTCGGCGCGGACGGTCAGCAGGCGCGGCCCGGCGTCGAGCTCGGCGGCGGCCCGCCGCAGCCGGGCCTCGTCGCGGCCGGTGATGACGACGTAGGCGCCCTCGTCGAGCAGGCGGCGGGCGGTGGCCAGGCCCATGCCCGAGGTGCCGCCGGTGATCAGGACTGTGCGGTTGGTGAAGCGTTCCATGACCATCATCCTGGGCGGCTCGCCGCCGGACCGGCAGTGCGTGACGAACCTGGGTCCGTCACCACCACCTTCCGGCCCGCCTCACCCGACGGCGGCCCCCAGGAGGGCGGCGAGGCGCTGCTCGGTGTCCGTGCCCGCCGCGGGCGTGTGCAGCAGCAGGCGGTGACCCGGAAGGTCGGGGAGGGTCAGCGTGGCGTAGTCGAAGGTCAGCTCACCCACGTCCGGGTGCAGGACGGTCTTCCTGCCGGTGCTCGCGCCTCGGATGTCGTGCTCGGCCCAGATCTCGGCGAACTCCGGACTGACCGCGCACAGGTCCGCCGCCAGGCGCCCGAACTCCGCGTCGTCGGGGTAGCGGGCGGCATCCGCCCGGAACTGGCCCGCGATGGCGTGGGCGGCATCGCGCCAGTGCAGCAACGACGAACGGAAGCGGGCGCCGGCGAAGAAGGTGACCAGGCAGTTGTGGTCGTCCTCGCCGTACCCGAAGACCGCCTCGGCCGCCCGGTTGACCGCCACCAGGTTCCAGTGCCGGTCCAGCAGGTAGGCCGGGCGCGGCAACCAGGAGTCGATCACCTGGCGCAACCCGTCCGGCACCCGCCGGACCGCCACCGGTGGCGCCTGTGGCGGGTTGAGACCGGCCAGCAGGTAGAGGTGTTCCCGTTCGGCCGCGTCCAGGCGGAGCACCCGGGCGATCGCGTCCAGGACCTCGCCGGACACGTTGATCTCGCGGCCCTGCTCCAGCCACGTGTACCAGGACACGCCCACCCCGGCCAGGACCGCGACCTCCTCGCGCCGCAACCCCGGGGTACGGCGCGCGCGGCTGTCCCCAGCGGCCAGCCCCGCCTCGACCGGGGTGACCCTGGCCCGGCGCGAGCGCAGGAACTCCCGCATCTCCGCGGACCGCCTGGCCCGCGCTTCGGCGGGCAGCTTCGCGATGTGCACGAACGCCATGCTAGGCCCAGCCCCGAAGCCGCCCAGTCCGAGGCCCGGGCCAACCTGTCCAGTGCGGCCGCAAGCTGCTCGGCTCAGGTGCCGGGGCGGGTTCGGGCCTGGCGGCGGCGGGCGGCGCGGTCGGTGGCGGCGGAGGTGAGGGAGACGTCCGGCGCCGAGGATCGGGTCTGGCTGAGGTGGGTGGCGAGGGAGGTGACCGTCGGGTGGGCGTAGAGGGTGGCGAGCGGCACCTTCACCCCCAGCGACTCCTCCAGGCGACGCTGGACGCGGCCCATGCGCAGCGAGTCGCCGCCCAGGTCGAAGAAGGCGGTGCTCGCTCCCACCCGCTCCACGCCGAGGACCTCGGACCAGATGGCCGCGATGGTGCGGGCGGGCTCGCCCACGGGTGCGGGGGAGTCCTCGGGCACGATGACGGGGTCGGGCAGGGCGTTGACGTCGATCTTGCCGGTCGGCGTCAGCGGGAAGGCGTCCACCGGAACGACCCGGGAGGGGACCATGAAGGCGGGCAGGGCCTCGGCCAGCGCCTCGCGGACTCCGGTGGCACGGCCCTTCACGTAGGCGACGAGCGAGCCGTCGCGCACCGCGACCGCGGCCCGGTCGACGTCCGGGAGCGCGGCCAGGGCCGCCTCCACCTCGCCCAGCTCCACCCGGTTGCCACGGATCTTCACCTGCCGGTCGGCCCGGCCCTGGTAGAGCAGGAGGCCGTCGGGCAGCCAGCGGCCCAGGTCGCCGGTGCGGTAGAAGCGGGTGCCGTCGGGGTCCACGCCGAAGCGCGGGTCGTCCACCCGCCAGTACGAGGCCAGGTGGGCGCTGCGGATGACGATCTCGCCGATCCCGTCGGTGACCGCCCGCAGCTCGACTCCGGCGCCGTCCAGGGGCCGGCCGATCGGCACGACCCCGGCGCCCACGCCCTGCCCGGCCTCGATGGCGGCCGTCGTCAGGTGGTTCTGGACGGCGAAGGAGATCTCGGTGGCCCCGTAGCCGTTGATGAACACCGACCCGTCGGGGAAGTGCGCCACGAACCGTTCGAGGTCTCGCCGTACCACCTCCTCGCCGCCGAGCAGGACCGCGCGCACGCTCGCCAGCCGCCGGCCGGGGGCCAGGGAGTCGAGCAGGTGCCGGTAGACGGTCGGCGTCGAGTGGTAGACGGTGACGCCGTGCGCGTCCAGGTGCGCGGCGAGGTCGTTGAGCCCGTGCCGGTGCAGGTCAACCGGTACGGCGGCGCCCCCGTTCAGCACGGCGGAGAACCCGTCGGTCACCGCCATGTCGAAGCTGAACGACGACAGCACGCTCACCCGGTCGCCCGGCCCCAGCCGCAGGTTCGCGGTGTGGGTGCGCACCTGGAACAGCGCGTTGCGATGGGTCTGCACGACGCCCTTGGGCACCCCCGTGGAGCCGGAGGTGAACAGGATGTAGGCGGGCGCGTCCGGATCCACCGCCACGGGCGTGAAGCCTGCCGTACCGGTGGGGACGACGTGCGGGACCCCGGGAGCCAGCCGCGCGGCCAGCTCCCGGTGCCGCGGCGAGATGACGACCGCGTCGGGCTCGGCCAGCTCGGCCATCTGCTCCAGCCGCCGGACCGGGTAGAGCGGGTCCAGGGGGATGTAGAGCGCCCCGGCGCTGAGCGCGCCGAGGATGGCGGCCATCAGGTCGGGCCCGTGGTCGACCAGAATGGCCACCCGCTTGGCCCCGTCGACGGCCGCGGCGACGGCCCGGGCGCGGGCGCCGAGTTCGGCGTAGCTGAGCGTCTCGTCGGTGCCGATCACCGCGGGCCGGTCGGGGTGCTCGGCGACGACCTCCCAGAACCGGCCGTGGAGGCTGCCGGCCTCCCAGGAGGTGTGGGCGGGGTCGCCGCGGTGCAGGTGGGCGAACTGTCCGGTGGTCATGAGCGGGCCGCCAGTTGCTGGATGCCGATGAGGTCGTCGGGCAGGGCGTCGGGCAGGTCGGTGTCGAGCCCGGCCAGGACCTTGGTGCGCAGGCCGATGGCGGCGGCGAGCGCCAGGCCCGCGCCGCACAGCAGGTACGCCAGGGCCAGGCCGCGGCCGGGTCCGGTGCCGATCAGCGTGCCGAGGGTGCCGGCGAGCGCGCCCTGCTGCTGCATCAGCGGCTCCAGGACGCTGCCCGCCAGCGGCGTCAGCACGCCGAAGCCGAGCGGGAAGGCCGCCCACGAGATGGCCTGGTTGATGGAGACCACCCGGCCGTGGAAGCGCTGCGGCACCTTGATCTGCACGATCGTGGTGTAGACGCCCTGGCTGAGCGCCAGCCCGAAGCCCATGCCGAACAGGCCGAAGGCGATGAGCGGCAGCGAGGGCCGCAGGCCCGTGACGAAGCAGCACGCGGCGACGAGCAGCGTGAAGGTCATCAGGCGGACCATGCGCCGCTTCTGCGGGCCGCCCCACACCGCCATGAGCAGGCCGCCGAGCACGGTGCCGATGCCTTCGGCGAAGGCGACCGCGCCGACGTCGGCGGTGGTGCCGAAGCCCAGGACCATGGGGGAGACCAGGAACAGCGGGGCGGCGAGCAGCAGGTTGAGCACGGAGAAGTAGATCAGCATCGCGCGGAAGCCGCGGTTGCCCCACGAGTACCGCAGTCCTTCCGCCATCTCCTTGAGCAGCGGCTCGCGGCGGCGGCGGCCGAGCAGGTCGGGGAAGCGGACCATGACCAGGACGGTGACCGCCACGACGTAGCTGGCGACCGGGATGGCCAGGACCCCGCCGAGGCCGAGCGCGGCCAGCAGGCTGGCGGCGATCAGCGGCATCACCAGCATCGCGGTGCCGTTGACGAGCTGCGCGACGCCGTTGGCGTGCCCGAGGTAGCGCTTGGGAGCGAGCTGCGGGATGGAGGCGGTGAAGGTGACGCGTTCGAAGACCGAGGCGATGCTGAGCAGGCCCACCAGGACCAGGATCGGGACCACGCTGGTTCGTCCGGTGAAGACGAGCGCGGCCATCGCCGCCTGGCAGGCGCCCGCCGCCAGGCTGGACAGCAACAGCACGCGGCGGCGGTCGTGCCGGTCGGCCAGCGCGCCGGCCAGCGGCATGACGATCAGGCCGGGAGCGTACGCGAGCACGCCGACCAGGCCGAACCACACGTACGAGCGGGTCTCGGTGAAGATCCACACCGGCACGGCCCACTGGGTGAGCGCCGAGCCGAGCAGGGACAGGAGCTGCCCCAGCGTGACGGCCAGGAAGCGCCGCAACGCCGGATCGGCCGGGGGAGCCGCAGCAGGCGTCGCAGCGGCCTGCCCGGCAGCCTCCGGTGCAGCCGGGGTCGCCCCGGAGACGCCTTCGAGCCGCCAGGTCTCCCCGTCGAGCTCGCCGGTCAGGGAGAGGTGCGTCTCGGTGAGGATGCGCGCCAGCTCGCCCGCCCGGTGCTTGACGAAGAAGTGCCCCGCCTCGTCCAGGACCACCAGCGCGGTCGTGCAGGTGAGGAAGCCCCACTCGGTGTAGCGCTCCTGGTGGTAGTCGGTCAGCGGGTCACGCTCGCCGACGACCGAGATGATCGGCGCCCGCAGCGGCGTGGCCTTCTCCTCCAGCAGCCGGGTGAAGTACGCCTCGGCGTTGCGCGTGTCGTGCCGCATGTTGGCCACGATCCGGTCGGCCTGCGCCGGGTCGAGCTCGTCCATGTCGACGCCCATGCCCTTGAGCCAGTTGGCGTGGTGGCGGTTGCTGGACTTGCTGTCGAACCAGGTCAGGAACTTGCTGACCGCGCCGGTCGGCCGGGCGGCGGGGAAGACGCCGCCGGTGTAGACGGCCCGCACCTCGCGCCCCGCCGCCTCCAGCCGGCGGGCCAGCTCGATGACCAGCGCGCCGCCGACGCCGCAGTGCCCGTAGAGCACGATCGGGCCGGACACCCGTGCCAGGATCTCCTCGGTCGAGCGGGCCGCCAGCTCCTCGAAGGGCAGTGCCTCCTCGTCCAGGCCGACGTCGTGGCCGGGGATGGCCAGGGAGTACAGCGCGTGCCCGGCGGGCAGCGACTCGGCCAGCGGCAGGTAGACCACCGCGCTGCCCCCGCCGTACGGCACGCAGACGATCGACAGCTCGGCCTCGCGCGAGGAGCGCTTGGTGAGCTGGTGCAGCAGCCGCCGCTCGGTCTCCTCCGGCCCGTCGATCAGCTCGGCGAGCTGCCGGATGGTCGGCGAGGCGAACAGGTCCATGACGCTGACCTGCCGCCCGGTGGCGTCGGTGAGCCGGCGCAGCTTGGCCACGACCTGGGTGGCCAGCAGCGAGTGGCCGCCGAGCTCGAAGAAGTCGTCGTCCACGCCCAGGCCCTCGATACCGAGGACCTCCGACCAGATCGCGGCGATCTCGCGCTCGGTGTCGGTGCGCGGGGCGACGCTCTCGGCGACCAGCAGACGCTGGCCCTCGGGCGCGGGGAGCGCCTTGCGGTCCAGCTTGCCGTTGGTGGTGGAGGGGAAGCGGTCCATGGTGACGAACGCGGTGGGCACCATGTGGTCGGGCAGCCGCTTGCGCAGCTCGACGCGGAGCTGGGCCAGGTCCGGCTCGGCGTCGACCGCGAGGTAGCCGACCAGGCGCTTGTCACCCGGGGTGTCCTCGCGCACCAGCACGACCGCGTCGCGCACGCCCGGCTGGTCGCGCAGGGCGGACTCGATCTCGCCCAGCTCGATGCGCAGGCCGCGCAGCTTGATCTGGCCGTCGGTGCGGCCCAGGAACTCCAGCGTGCCGTCGGGCCGCCAGCGGGCCAGGTCGCCGGTGCGGTACAGGCGGCTGCCCGGCGGGCCGTACGGGTCGGGGACGAAGCGGTCGGCGGTCAGCGAGGGCCGCCGGTGGTAGCCGCGCGCGACCTGGACGCCGCCCACGCACAGCTCGCCGGCCACGCCGGGCGGCTGCGGGCGCAGGGCCGCGTCGAGCACGTAGATCGTGGTGTTCTGGATGGGTCCGCCCAGCGGCGCGACGGTCTCGCCGTCGATGCCCTCCGGGGTGACCGGCCACCAGGTCACGTCCATGGTCGTCTCGGTCGGGCCGTAGATGTTGACCAGCCGGCAGCCGGGCAGCGTCCGGCAGAAGCGCGCCCCGACGTGCCCGGGCAGCGCCTCGCCGCCGCTGGTCACCACCCGCAGCGAGGTGCAGGAGGAGACGTCCTCCTCCAGGAAGACCGCGAGCATCGACGGCACGAAGTTGGTCACCGTGACCCGCTCGGCGTTGATCAGGTCGCGCAGGTAGGCGGCGTCCTTGTGCCCGCCCGGCTTGGCCAGCACCATGCGGGCGCCGGTCTGCAGCGGCCACATGAACTCGCGCATCGACACGTCGGCGCTCATCACCGTCTTCTGCAGCATCACGTCGCCGGGGCCGAGCCCGTGGCGGCGCTGCATGTCGTCGATGTGGTTGACCGCGGCCGAGTGGGGCGTCGGCACGCCCTTCGGCCGGCCGGTCGAGCCGGAGGTGTAGATCATGTACGCCAGGTTGGCCGAGGTGGCCAGCGGCTCGGGGTCGTGGCCGGGTTCGTCCCAGGGCTCGTCCAGCGGCACGACCTGCACGCCTTCGGGCAGCAGCCCGAGCAGGTGGCTCTGCGCCAGCAGGACCGGCGCCTGCGCGTCCTCGACCAGGAAGGCCAGCCGGTCGACCGGGTACTCGGGGTCGAGCGGCAGGTAGGCCCCGCCCGCCTTCATCACGCCGAGGATCGCCGCGACCAGCTCGAAGGAGCGCTCGGCGCAGACGCCCACGAGCGTCTCCGGCCCGACGCCGCGCCCGCGCAGGCCGTGCGCGATGCGGTTGGCCATGGCGTTGATCTCGGCGTAGCTCAGCGTGCGGCCCTCGAAGGTCACCGCGGGCGCGTCCGGGGTGCGGGCCACCTGCTCCTCGATGAGGCCGTGCAGGGTGGCCTGGTCCTGGTACGGCGCGGCGGTGTCGTTGCGCCCGTGGACGTGCCAGTCGTACTCCTCGGGCGACACCAGCGGCAGCTCGGAGACCCGCAGTGAGGGCCGGCCGACCGCCTCGGCCAGCAGCCGGACGTAGCGCTCGGCCAGCGCGGCGGCGCTCGCGGCGTCGAACAGGTCGGTGGCGTACTCCAGGCGGCACTCGCCGGAGGTCAGCTCGAAGGCCAGGTCGCGCCGCGAGGTCCCGTTGCCGTAGCCGGTGCCCGAGTGCGGCAGGTAGTTGAGGCTGATCTGGAACAGCGGGTGCACGCCCGGGTCGCGGCGCGGGGAGACCGCCTCGACGACCTTGTGGAAGGGCACCTCCTGGTGCTCCCAGGACTCCAGGATCTGCTCGCGCTCGCGCTCGACCAGTTCGGCGAAGGTCGGGTCGCCGCTCAGGTCGCTGCGCAGGACCACGTTGTTGACGAACATGCCGATCAGCGGCGCCAGCTCGGCCCGGTCGCGCCCGGCGACCAGCGCGCCGATCACGATGTCGGACTGGCCGGACAGCCGGTGCAGCAGCGCGGCCAGGGCGGCGTGCAGCACCATGTAGGTGCTGGCCTTGTGCTGCCTGGCCAGCGCGTTCACCGCCGCCAGCAACTCGGCGCCGAGCGTGAAGGTCACGTCGGCGCCCCGGTGCGAGGGCAGCGCCGGCCGGGGCCGGTCGGTGGGCAGGGCGTGCACGGGTGGCAGGTCGGCCAGCCGCGCGCGCCACCAGTCGAGCTCCGCCTCCAGCGCCTCGCCCGACAGGCTCTCGCGCTGCCACGCGGCGAAGTCGGCGTACTGGATGGCCAGCTCGGGCAGCTCGGCCGGGCGGCCCTCGACCGCCGCCGCGCACAGCTCGCGCAGCTCGGCGGCCAGGTTCTGCTCGGAGCCCGCGTCGACCACGGTGTGGTGGGCGACGAAGGCCAGCCGCCAGCGTTCGGGCGCCAGCCGGACGATCGTGGCCCGCCACAGCGGCGCAGACTCCAGGTCGAGCGTCAGCTTGCCGTACCCGGCCAGCAGCTCCTGGAGCCGCGCCTGCTGCTCGGCCTCTGGCAGGTCGCTCAGGTCGGCCAGGTCGGGCGCCACGGGCACCTCGTCCAGCACGACCTGGGTCAGAGCGCCGTCGACCACGCGCAGGCCGGTGCGGAGCGTCTCGTGCCTGCGCACCACCTCGGCCAGCGCCTCGGTGATCGTCTCGGGGTCGAGCGGCAGGTCGAGCGGGGCGGCGTCGACCACGTTGTACGCCGGGACGTCCCCGGCGAGCTGCGCGGCCAGCCAGACGCGCTCCTGCGCGAAGGAGGCGGGCGCCAGCCACTCGCCCACCTGGACAAGTTCGGTCACCGGCGCACCCGCTTCGGCCGCATGTCGGTCCAGACCTGGTCGATGTGGTCCAGGCAGGCCTGCCTGTCACCCTCGAAGCCGGCGGGACGCCAGCCCGCGGGCAGCGGGCTCTCGGCGGCCCAGATGGAGTACTGCTCGTCGTCGTTGAGTACTACCAGCCACATGGTGGTCACCTCCGGGACAGTCTCGGGATCGTGGTGGGCGCCGGCTCCTTGACGCTGAGCTGCTCGACGCGGGCGGCCATCTGGTCGACCGTGGGCGCCTCGAACAACGTGCGCATGGGCAGCTTGACGCCGGTCGCCGCCCTGATCTGGGCGATGAGCTGGACGGCGACCAGGGAGTTGCCGCCCAGGTCGAAGAAGTCGTCGTCGCCGCCGACGCCGGCCACGCCCAGCACCTCGCCCCAGATGCGGGCGATGGTGCGGCCGAGCTCGGTGGCCGGCGCGTTGTACGGCGTGGCCCGCTCGGCCGGCGCGCCCGCGGCGGCCTGCGGGGCCGCGAGCGGTTCGCGTTCGCGTTCGGCCACCTCGGCGAGCGCGACCGCGCTGACCACCACCTGCGGCCCGAGCCCGGAGGCCAGGACCGCGCGGAAGGCCTCGGCGCCTTCGGCCGGCCGGATGCCGGTCCGGTCGGCCTCCTTGACCGGGGCGGCGGCCCGGGCGACGTCCAGGCCCGCCGCGTCCACCCGGCGCAGCAGGAACTCCTCGATCTCCACCAGCACCGCGCCGCTCTCGTCGAACAGCGTCAGGTCGGCGGCGACCAGCTCGGCAGTGGTGCTGCGGTGGCGCAGGTGGCTGTAGAAGCGGGCGGGCAGCGGCGCGTGCACCAGCAGCCGGCCGTAGCCGAGCGGCAGGTAGGTGCCGGTGCGCGAGGCGCCGAAGGAGGTGGCCACGTCCAGCAGCGCCGGGTGCAGCACCCACTGGCCGGCCTCCTCGGGGAAGACCGCCTCGACCAGGGCCAGCTCCTCGCCCTCGCCGTGCCAGACCTGCCCGGGCTCGCGCCAGTGCGGTCCGAAGGTGATGGCGCTCTCGCCCGGCTCGGGCGTGGCCGGCCGCAGCCGGCCGAGCAGCTCGCCCGGTTCGACCTTCGCCGGGATGGCGCTCACCCAGGCGGCGCCGCCGGAGGTGCGGGCCCGGCCGCCCGCGGCCACCTCGAAGCGGCCGTCGGTGACCGTCACGCTGACCTCGGTGGGCTCCAGGACGGCCAGCGGCTCGGCGAACACCACGTCGCTCAGCTCGATCGCCTGGCCGTCCTGGCCGGGCACGCAGGCCTCGAAGGCCGCGCGGGCGAGCTCGAGCTGGGCGGTGCCGGGCAGGACCGGGGTGCCGCCGATGCGGTGCTCGTCCAGGACCCAGTGCGCGGCGGCCGACAGCACGCCCCTGACCACCGGGCCGCTCCTGGAGCCGAGCAACTGGTGGCGCACGGGGTCGCCGCCGGTCTCGACCGCCATGCCCACCTCCAGCCAGCCGCCCCAGTTGATGGCGACCACGCCTTCGTGGGCACGGGCGAAGGCGTCCTGGAAGGCGTTGGCCGCGGTGTAGTCGACCTGGCCGAGGCCGCCGGTGAGCGCGGTCACCGACGAGCACAGGGCGAAGAAGTCGAGGTCCTGGTCCTTGAAGGCGTTCCAGAGCGCGATCGTGCCGGCGACCTTGGGCGTCAGGACCCGCTCGACCTGGTCGGGGTCGCGGACCTCGATCATGCCGTCGCCGGGCAGGCCGGCGGCGTGCACGACGCCGTCGAGCCCGCCGTAGGCGGCCAGGACCCGCTCGGGCGCCGGGTCGGTGACGTCGGCCTCGACCACGGTGACCTGGCCGCCCGCCTGCTCGATGCGGCGGATCGCGGCCAGCGCCCGGGCCGTGCGGCTGTCGTGGGCCGACAGCCCGGTACGGCTCAGCAGCACGAGCCGGGCCTTGTACCGGGTGCCCAGGTCCTCGGCCAGGGTGATGCCGATCCCGCCGAGGCCGCCGGTCACCAGGTAGCGGCCGCCTTCGCGGATCGCCTCCCCGGCCGGTTGCGGGGTGACCGGCTCGAACGCGCGCCGCCAGCGCCGGGCGCCGCGCAGGGCGACCGGCTCACCGGCGGGGGCGCGCAGCTCGGCCAGGACGGCCGCGTCCTTGGTGGCGGCGTCCACGTCCACGTGCGTGACGGTCAGCCCGGTCAGCTCCAGCGGCGCCACCTGGACGATGCCCGCGACGGTGGCGTGTTCCGGGCAGGTCAGGTCGCCGCCGAGCGGGTCCTGGGTGCCCTGGGTGAGCACGTCCAGGCGCAGGCCCTCGGCAGGCACGGACTGGAGCAGGTGGAGCAGGCTGAGGAAGCCGCGCTCCTGGACCGGCTCGCCGTCCAGCGCCCAGGCGTGCACGATCCGGGTGGCCGGGAGCGCCGCGGCGAGGGCCTGGTAGTCCTCCGCCGCGCCGGGGCGCAGGGTGTAGCCGCCGTCCACCGCCTCGAAGGCGGCGCCGGGCCGTACCTCGACGACGGTGGTCCCGGCCGCGCGCAGGGCGGCGGCCAGGCGGGAGCCGCGCGGGCCGTCGGCGAACAGCAGGCAGGCCTCGATCGGCTCGCCGGGCTCCGCGGGCGGGAGCTGGTTCCAGACCGGGACCTCGTACCAGGAGGTGCGCCTGGGCGCGGGGGTGACGGCTCCGGCGCCCGGCTCGACGAAGTGGCGGGTGCGCTCGTAGGGGTAGCCGGGCAGCGAGACCCGGCGGCCCTGCGAGGGCAGCTCGACCGGGACGCCCGCGACCCACAGCCGGGCGGCGGCGCCGTACAGGACGGTGAGGTCGGAGGCCTGCTCGCCGGGGCCGGGCAGGCTGGAGGCCGGGGCGAAGGCGCCGGCGGCGACCGCGTCACGCAGCTGCATGCGCGCCAGGCTGGACAGTTGCTTGCCCGGCCCGCACTCCAGCAGCGCCCAGTCGCCGGGGGAGGCGGTCAGGGTGCGGACGCACTCGCCGAACAGCACCGGCTCGCGCAGGTGGCGGGCCCAGTAGGCGGGGTCGGTGGCCTGGGCGTCGGTGATCCAGGTGCCGGTCACGTTGGACAGGAACGGCACCTGCGGCGCCTGCCGCGGCACGGCGGCGACCAGGGCGGTGAACTCGTCCAGGATCGGGTCCATCATCGCCGAGTGGAAGGCGTGCGAGGTGCGCAGCGGGGTGCAGCGCATGCCCTTGGACCGCAGCAGGGCCGCGAACGCCTCGATCGCCTCGGTCGGCCCGGCCACGACGCAGGCGCCGGGCCCGTTGACCGTGGCGACCGAGACGCCTTCCGGCAGCAGGTCCGCCAGCTCGGCCGGGTCGCGCTGGACGGCCAGCATCGAGCCGGGCGGCATCGACTGCATGAGCCGCCCGCGCGCCGCGACCAGGCGCAGCGCGTCCGGCAGGGCGAAGACACCGGCGACGGTGGCGGCCACGTACTCGCCGATGGAGTGGCCGATCATGGCCGCCGGGCGCACGCCCCACTCCTGCCACAGGCAGGCCAGGGCGTACTCGACGGTGAACAGCGCGGGCTGGGTGAGCCTGGTCTGCCCGAGCTCCTCGGCGGTCAGCTCCGCGCGCACGTCCACGCCGAGTTCCGGCAGGAGCAGCTCGGCGCAGCGGTCCACCGCCGCGGCGTAGGCGGGCTCGGCGGCGTAGAGCGCGGCGCCCATGCCGGGGTACTGCGCGCCCTGGCCGGAGAACAGGAAGGCGACCGAGGGCTCGCCCGCCTGGCCGCTCTCCCAGCGCTTGGCCAGCGCCGAGGCGTCCTCGGCGACGATCGCGGCGCGGTGCGGGTAGGCGGTCCTGCCCACCCGCAGGGTGTGGGCCACGTCGGCGAGCGTCACGTCGTCGGCGGGCGACAGCCCGTCCACGTGCTCGATCAGGCGCTTGCGCGCGGCCTCCAGCGCCTCGGGCGTGCGCGCCGACACCTGGATCAGCGCGGGGCCCTCCGCCGCGACCGGCGTGCGGGGCGGCGCCTCCTGCAGGACCAGGTGCGCGTTGGTGCCGCCGATGCCGAACGAGCTGACCGCCGCCCGGCGCGGGCCCTGCGCGTTGTCCCACTTGGTGAGGCTGGAGGTGACGTAGAACGGGGTGGCGTCGAAGTCGATCGCCGGGTTGGGCCGCTCGTAGTTGACCGTCGGCGGGATCAGGCCGTGCTCCATCGCGAGCACCGCCTTGATCAGGCCGACCACGCCGGAGGCCTGGCTGAGGTGGCCCAGGTTCGACTTGACCGAGCCCAGGCCGCACCAGCCGCTGTCGTCGTGGTCGCGGCCGTAGACCGCGGTCAGCGCCGCGACCTCGATCGGGTCGCCCATGGCGGTGCCGGTGCCGTGCGCCTCGACGTAGCCGATGGTGCGCGGGTCGACCTCGGCCATGCCCAGCGCCTGCGCGATCACCTCGGCCTGGCCCTGCAGCGAGGGCGCGGAGAAGCCGACCTTGGTCGCGCCGTCGTTGTTGATGGCGTTGCCGAGCACGACGGCGCGGATGTTGTCGCCGTCCTCCAGCGCGTCCGACAGCCGCTTGAGCGCCACGACGCCGACGCCGTTGCCCCACATGGTGCCGTCGGCCCCGGCGTCGAAGGGCCGCACGTGGCCGGAGGAGGAGGTGTAGCCGTCGAGGGCGACGTAGCCGCGGCTGTAGGGCAGCTCGATGCAGACGCCGCCGGCCAGGGCCATGTCGCACTCGGCGTTGCGCAGCGCCTCGCAGGCCAGGTGGATGGCGACCAGCGAGGTCGAGCAGGCCGTGGTGACGCTCAGGCTCGGTCCGCGCAGGTTCAGCCGGTAGGAGACGGTGGTGGCGATGTAGTCGGGGTTGTTGCCGACCGACAGGCCGAGCAGGCCCGCGCCGGCGACGCGCGGGTTGGTGCGCAGGTTGAGCCACTGGTAGGTGCTCGGGCCTGCTCCGCCGTACACGCCGATCTCGCCGTCGTACTGCCCCGGGTCGTAGCCCGCGTCGGCGAGCGCGGCGTGCGACTGCTCCAGGAACAGCCGCTGCTGCGGGTCGGCCAACTCCGCCTCGCGCGCGCTCATGCCGAACAGCGGCGCGTCGAAGCCCTCCATGTCGGCCAGCACGTGCACGGCCGGCACGAACGCCGGGTCGTCCAACTCCTCCTCGGTGACGCCCAGCGCGAGTTGCTCCTCGCGGCTGAAGACGGTCACCGACTCGACGCCGTCGACCAGGTTGCGCCAGAACTGCGTCAGGTCGCCGGCCCCCGGCACCCTGGCGCTCATGCCGATGATCGCGATGGGTTCCACGCTGAACTCCGTCACAGCCGGCCTCGCTTCCTGCGTTGGTCGGACCGCTGGCGGCGGGCCTGCGCCCGCTGGTCGGCCCGGTTGAGAAGGGGTGCGCCCGTGTCGCCGTCGAGATAGCTCGCCAGCGCGCGGACGGTGGTGTGCTGAAAGAGGTCCACGACGGCGGGCCGCCGTCCGGTCCGTTCGGCCAGGCGGTCCTGCACGACGAGCAGGGACATCGAGGTCCCGCCCGCGTCGAAGAAGTTGTCACTGACGCCGACGCTCTCGCGGCCGAGCACCTCGCACCAGACGGCGGAGACCAGGAGCTCGGTCTCGGTGACCGCGACGCCGCCCCTGGCGGCGGGCCGTTCCGGTACGGCAGGCGCCAGGACGCCGGCCCGCAACGCCTCCAGCCCGTCGGCGTGCAGGCCGGTGACCGGGCGGCCGGGCTCGGCCGTGCCGCCTTCCAGGAGGGCGGCGTAGGCGGCGACGAGCGTCTCGATCCTGTCCCGGTCGAACAGGTCGGTGTTGTAGACGCAGTCCACCGCGTGCCCGCCGTCCCGTTCGGCCACGTAGACGGTCAGGTCGAAGGGCGAGCCGGGCTGGCCCGCCTCCAGGCTGCCCGCGCGCACGCCCGGCAGATCCAGGTGCGGCGCGGGGAAGTTGTAGACGTTGAACAGGACCTGGACCAGCGGCGAGCGCCGCGGGTCGCGGGGCAGCGCGAGCGCCTCGACCACCGTCTCCAGCGTCGCGCCCGGATGGGCCAGCGCCGACAGCAGCTCGTCGGAGGCGGCGGCCACCCGGTCGGCGAAGCTGTCGCGCTCGCCCATCCGCAGCCGCAGCGGGGTGATCTCGACGAAGAAGCCGACCAGGTCCTGGAAGGCCTCGTGCCGCCGGTCGTCGATCGGGGTGCCGATCACCAGGTCGTCGCGGCCGGTGACGCGGCGCAGCAGCTCGCCCAGCCCGGCCAGCAGCACCGCGGGCACGGTGACGCCCAGCTCGCGGGCGGCCCGGTCGAGGTCGGCGCCGAGCCGCCGGGTGACCATCGCGCCGTTGTAGGTCTGCGCGGCCGGCCGGGGCCGGTCGCCGGGCAGTTCGAGCACCGGAGCGACGCCCGCCAGGTGCTCGCGCCACCAGGCCAGGTCGCCGGGGCCGCGCCGGGCGTCCCTGGCGGCCCGCCAGGCCGCGTAGTCGGCGAAGGCCGCGGGCGGCGGCTCCAGCGGGCCGTGCCGGTAGGCGCGCGAGAGGTCCTCCAGCAGGGGCCGCTGCGACCAGCCGTCGAAGACCGCGTGGTGGAAGGTCAGCACCAGCACGTGCTCCTCGGGCGCCCGCCGGACCAGCACGGCCCGCCACAGCGGCCCGGTGGCCAGCTCGAAGCGGTGCCCGGCCTCGGCCTGCACGATCGCGTCGAGCTCGCCGTCGGTCACGGTGAACGGCGCCTCGCCGGGCGGGTCCACCTCCACGTACGGCAGGCCGCCCGCGTCCGGCACCCGCCAGCGCAGCACCTCGTGCCGGGCGGCCACCGAGGCCAGCGCCTTGCCCAGCGTCTCCACGTCCAGCGGGCCGCGCAGGTGCTCGACGAGCTGGATGTTGTAGGCGGAGCTGTCGGGGGCGAGCTTGTCCAGGAACCACAGCCGCCGCTGCGCCGGGGTGAGCGCGGGGGCGCTGCCGTGCGGGAGCGGGTCGGGTTCGGTGAGCGCCGCGGCCACGCCCTCCAGGGTCCTGGCCGCGTAGACGTCCTCTACGGCCACCTCCAGGCCGAGCTCCTCGCGCAGGGCGGCGACCAGCCGCATGACGCCGATGGAGTCGCCGGAGGCGAAGAAGTCGTCGTCGAGCCCCGCCTCGTTTGTGCCGAGCACGTGCTGCCAGACGGCGGCGACCTGCCGCTCCCGCTCGGTCACCGGCGGGCGGGCGGGCGCGGCCGGCTGCTCGCGCAGCGCGGCGGTGTCCACCTTGCCGGAGGGCAGCAGCGGCAGCTCGGGCAGCAGCAGCACCCGGGTGGGCAGCATGGCGCCGGTCAGGTGCCTGGCGCAGTGCTCCAGGACCTCCTCGGCGGTGGCGGTGTCGGGGGTGCAGTAGGCGACGAGCCGGCCGTCGACCAGTTCGACGACGGCGTGGGCGAGCTTGGGGTGGGCCCGCAGCACGGTCTCCACCTCGCCGATCTCCACCCGCTGGCCCCTGATCTTGACCTGCCGGTCGGCGCGGCCCAGGAACAGCAGCTCGCCGTCGTCCTGCAGCACGACCAGGTCGCCGGTGCGGTACAGCCGCCCGCCCGGCTCGCCCCACGGGTCGGGCACGAACCGCTCGGCCGTCAGCCCGGGCCGTCCGAGGTAGCCCCGGGCCAGGCCGGGCCCGCCGATCAGCAGCTCACCGGGCTGGCCGGGCGGCACCGGCCGCAGCCGCTCGTCCACGACGTGCAGGTGGTGGCCGCCGAAGGCCCGGCCGAACGGCAGGGGACGCGTCCAGGTGCCGCTGGTCTCGAACGCGGCGACCGCGACGGTGGCCTCGGTCGGGCCGTAGGCGTTCAGGAACCGCCGCCCGCCGGCCGACCAGCGCTCGACCTGCTCGGGCCCGGGAGCCTCCGCGCCGGTCATCATGACGCGCAGCGCCGGCAGCCCGGCCGGGTCCAGCAGCGGCAGGAGCGGCACCGGCAGGATGGCGAAGCTGACCTCGTGCTCGGCGGCGAAGCGCTGGGTCCTGGCGGCGTCCCGGCGGTCCTGCTCGTCGACCAGCATGAAGGTGCCCCCCGCGGCCAGCGTCACGGCCAGCTCGGCCACCGAGACGTCGAACAGCAGGCTGGTGAAGCCGAGCGTCTTCAGGTGCTCGCCGGCTCCGATCAGCTCGCCGCAGCCGGCGGCGAAGGCGGACATCGCGGCGTGGCTGATCATCACGCCCTTGGGGCGGCCGGTGGAGCCGGAGGTGAACAGCACGTAGGCCAGGTCGTCCGGCCCTGCCGTACCGGCGGAAACCGAACCGCTCCCGCCGGTCACGGGCACCAGGTGCGGGGCCTCGACCAGGCCGGCGGTCTGCTCGTCGACCACGATCACGTCGAGCCCGGCGTCGGCGGCGATCTCCGCCCGGCGCGCGGGCGGGCCGTCCGGGTCGAGCGGCACGTAGGCGCCGCCCGCGAGCAGTACGCCGAGCAGTCCGGTCACCATGGACGGCGTGCGGCGCAGGCAGACGCCGACCAGGCGGTCGGGGCCGACGCCCAGCAGGCGCAGCTCGGCGGCGAGCGCGCGCATCCCGGCGGCCAGCTCGCCGTAGGTGACGACCTGGTCCCACTGCCGTACGGCAGGCGCGTCCGGACGGCGCGCGGCGTGCTCGAGGACCAGGTCCGGCAGCGTGGTCATGGCATCCCCAGCGGGTCGGTGGTGTGCAGGCGGAGCTCGGTGAAGTAGCGGCGGCCCTCGGCGTCGGTCAGCCAGGCCTGCTCGGGACCCGGCAGCATCTCCGTGATCACCAGCCGGGTGCCCGGGTCGCCGGCCCGGCGCACCATCGCGCACAGCAGGGCGGCGTACAGCGGGCTGCCCAGGTCGACGTAGGTCGGCTTGATCTCGGTGGACAGCTTGACGAAGACGCGCTCGGGCAGCCCGAGGCGGCGGCGCCAGGCACGCACCGCCAGGTAGGCCTCCTTCTCCCCGCGCACCTCGCCCAGGCCGCTCTCGCCGGTCGTGGTGCGCCAGGTCTCGCGCGCCACCACCAGCCGGTCGATCGTCAGGCGCGGGGTGTGGCCGCGGGCGGCGGTGAGCTTGAAGCCGTCCACGGCGTGCATCGACATCAGCCCGGCGAACATCTCCAGCAGCGGCCGGACGGTCCCGTCCGGCCAGGTCGCCACCAGCTCGCCGTCCTGCTCGCCGACCAGCACGGAGGCCGCGCTCAGCAGGGCGCCGGGGTCGGCTCCCTGCGCGGCCGTCCAGCCGAGCTGCCGGTCGGTCGGGCCGTCCAGGGTGGCGGCCATGCGGCCGGTGAAGCGCGGCCAGCCCTCGGGCGGCAGCGGGTGCACCCGGTCGGGGCCGAGGTCGGTGACCATCGCGGTGCGCAGGAACTCGGGGTCGGGATGGGCCCGGGTGAACACCGCGCAGTTGAAGGTGGGCCAGGCCGCGTGCAGCTCGCCCAGGACGATGAGGAAGTCGCCGTTCCTGATCGCCTCCGCGCTCTCGGCGCAGATCTGCAGGTCGGGGCTGTGCAGCCGGGCGGTCGACCAGCCGGGGAGCACGGCGGGGAAGGCCCGCTCGGCGGCCTCGGCCAGGTCGGCGGCGGTGAAGCGGAGCTCCTGGACCGGCTCGTCGGTGAGGCCGAACAACCTGGTCCAGCGGGCGGCGAACTCCTCGGCGACCGTGTCGACCGGGCGGTGCCCGGCGCCGAACAGCGCCCCCTGCGCCAGGAACCACAGGTCGGCCAAGCGCACCCGCTCGTCGGTGGCCCGCAGCTCCTCGTACAGCTCGCGCAGCGCGGCCCCGTAGGCGGCGGCCAGTTCGGCGGTGAGCCACCGGGCCGCGCGCAGCAGCAGCGCCAGCGGCTCGGCCAGGGCCTCCAGCACCGGAGCGCCGAAGGCGACGTGCACGTCGCGGACGGTGTCCTCGTAGACCAGGCCGCGCCCGGCGTAGGTCTGGCCCGCCTTGCGTTGCGCGTCCAGGCCGGTGACCTCGGTGAACTCGCTGTCCATGGCGCCCAGCGCGCGCAGCAGCGCCTCGGGGTCCCCGGCGGCGGCCGCTACCCGGTCACGGGCCGCGCACAGGCGGTCGAGCCCGGCCAGCGCCGCGTCGAGGGCCTCCTCGGCGGAGGCGGGCGCAGCGGCCTTGGCCTCGGTCAGCAGGCGGTGGAGCCGTACCTCGGTGTCGGGCGCCTGCGGCAGCTCGCCCCAGGACAGCAGCCCGCGCTCGGCCAGCCGCTCCAGCAGGACCATCGCGTCGTCGGCGGTCCGGATGCCGGCCTGCCCGCTGACCCCGTCGGCCACCGCCGCGGCCGACCTGCGGCCGTCGCACAACGCCAGGACGGCGGCCTCGGCGGCCGACAGCACGATCGGCGGCTGCGCGGGCCGGTGCAGCTCGCGGCCCTCCAGCGCCAGGTGTGGCTGGAGGGCGAGCGGCAGGCAGGGCCGGATGTCCGGGTCGGCGGCCAGGCGGGCGGCGTAGGCGCGGATGGCCCAGTCCTCGAACCCGACCCGCCGCTCGCGCACCAGCCCGGGACCGGGCTCGACGGTGATCGCGGGGCCGTCGGCGTCGATCCTGGTCCAGGTGACCGGGCCGAAGAAGCCGATGGTCTCGTTCTTGGCGCAGTAGCGCTGCCAGTACTTGGCCAGCATCAGCTCCCGCGAGCGCCGCCGGTGGTTGCGCGGCCCGGGCGTGGCCAGGCCGTCCAGCGACGGCAGCATGGTGCGGTTCTGCCAGATGACGGCCTCGCGCAGCAGCGGGTCGGCGGCCAGCTCGGTGGCGCGGGCCGCCATCTCGGCGACGGCGGCCTCGAAGGTCTTGTCGAACAGGTCGCCGCCGGCGTCGGGACCGTCGGGGTCGCCGGCGGCGTCCAGGTGCTCGTCGGCGGCCAGCGCCAGGTCGGGCGCGGCGAACAGCTCCAGCCCCTCGGCCGGGAAGCCGGTGCTGCGCAGGATCGCCTCCCGCCACACCGACCAGCCGGTCCGGCCCAGCGGCGTCAGATGCGGCCGCTCCAGCAGGTCACCGGCCACGACGCCCAGGATGCGCTCCATCGACTCGTGCAGGAAGAAGTGCCCGCCCGGCTCGACGTGCAGCTCGAAGCCGGCGCTGGTGTGCTCCTCCCAGTACGGCATGGCCCCGGTGACCGGGTCGTCGGCCCCGCCGAAGGCGGTGATCGGCACCGGCAGCGGCTCCTCGGCCTCGTAGCGGTAGCCGTCCAGCCAGGCGAAGTCGCCGCGCAGGATGGGCAGCACCAGCTCCAGCAGCTCGGGGGAGTCGAGCACCTCCCGCGGCATGCCGCCCAGGGCGCTGACCCGGGCCAGCAGCACCTCGTCGGGCGCCTGGGACAGCCCGTCCAGCGGGTCGATCCGGTCCGGCGGGCGGCAACCGCCCAGGTACAGCCGCTCCGGCAGGCGCTCGCCTCGGCGGCGCAGCTCGCGCACCACCTCGAAGCCGACCCGGCCGCCCATCGAGTGGCCGTACAGCGCGTACGGTCGGTCCGCCCGCGCGGCGATGACCTGCGCGAGCTCGGCTACGTCGAAGCCGATCGGCTCGGTGATGCGGCTCTCGCGGCCGGGCGGCACCACCGAGAGCACCTCCAGGCCGGGATCGGCCGCGGCGGCCCAGCCGTGGAAGGCCACGGCGCCCGACCCGGCGTACGGCAGGCAGAACAGCAGCGCCCTGGCCTGCGGCCGGGGGCGGGGGACGCTGAACCAGCGGCTCATGATGCTTTCTCGATCCAGTAGGGCTCGCGCTGGAAGGGGTAACCGGGTAGCGGTACCCGGCGGGCGTGCGCGGCTGCCGGGAGGTCCACCGCGTCACCGCGTTCCCAGGCCGAGGCCAGGTCCCGCAGGTCCGCGGGGGCGTCCGGGGCGGGGCCTCCGCGCAGCAGGGCGACGGCCTCGGCGGCGTCCCGGGCCACGACGGCGAGGCGGTGCGGGAAGGCGCGGCGGCCGGCCAGGGTGAACGCCACGTCGTCCAGGCGGCACGGCTCGGCCTCCAGGAACCCGGCCAGGTTCGCCGCGGCCTCCCGCAGGGCCTGCTCCGACCGGGCCGACAGGACCAGCACGTGCCAGCCGTCCTGCTCGGGGGCTCGCTCGGGGGCCTCGAAGGACTCCACGATGACGTGCGCGTTGGTGCCGCCGAGCCCGAACGAGCTCACGCCCGCTCGCCGAACCGCCAGCTCGTGGTTCTTGACCGGCACGAAGAACGGCCCGAACTCGATCTCCGGGTTCGGGGTGGTGAAGTGCAGGTTGGCCGGGACGATCCCGTGCCGCACCGCGAGCACGGCCTTGATCAGCGCGGCGGCGCCCGCGGCGGCGTCGAGGTTGCCGATGCCGGTCTTGACCGAGCCGAGCGCGCACGAGCCGGCCGGCAGCCCCGCGCCGAAGGCCCGGGTGAGCGCGGCCACCTCGATGGCGTCGCCGGTCGCGGTGCCGCTGCCGTGCGCCTCGACGTAGCCGATGTCGCCGGGCGACAGTTCGGCGCCCGCCAGCGCCTCGGCGACCACCATGGCCTGCCCGGCCAGGCCGGGGGCGGCGAAGCCGGCGCGGGCGGCGCCGTCGTTGCCGACCGCCCAGCCGCGCAGCACCGCGTAGATCTGGTCGCCGTCCTGCACCGCGTCGTCCAGGCGCTTGAGCGCGAGCACCGCGACGCCGCTGGAGTAGGCGGCGCCCTGGGCCTCGGCGTCGAAGGCGCGGCAGCGGCCGTCGGGCGAGACCAGCCCGCCCGGCGTGTGCCGCCAGCGCGGCTCGGTGACGCTGACCCCGCCGGCGAGGGCGAGGTCGCAGCGGAAGTCCAGCAGGTTCTGCGCCGCCGTACAGATCGCGACCAGCGAGCTGGAGCACGCCGTCTGGACGGCCATGGCGGGACCGGTCAGGCCGAGCCGGTAGGCGGCCTGGGCCGGCAGGTAGTCGGGCGCCCAGCCCGCCGGGTGCTCCCAGTCGCCGTCGAACTGGCGGAACAGGAAGTAGCGGTTGGCAGAGGACCCGGCGAACACGCCGACCAGGCCGTCGAAGCGCTCCGGATCGCACCCGGCGTCCTCCAGCGCCACCCAGGACTGCTCCAGGAAGAGCCGCTGCTGCGGGTCCATGCGCAGCGCCTCGGCCGGGGAGACGCCGAAGAAGCCGGCGTCGAACCCGGCCACGTCCTCCAGCCGGCCGCCCGCCGGGACGCCGGTGCCGGGCTCGATGCCCAGCTCCAGCAGTTCCTCCGGGCGGTAGTCGTGGATCGCGTCCACCCCGCCGAGCAGGTTGCGCCAGAAGGCCCGCACGTCCGGCGCCTGCGGGAAGCGGCCCGCCATCCCGACGACGGCGACTGCTAGCTCGCTCACGGACGCAGGACCGCCTCGGCCACGTCCTCGACCGACGCGACCTGGATCATGGCGTCGCTCTCCAGCAGCCGGTAGTCGGCGGCGCCGTAGGAGCCGGACCCGTGCACGACGATGTCGCGGCCCTCCTCGACCAGCCCGCGGTCCACGGCGTTGGCCACGCCGGTGAGCGCCATCACCAGCGACCACTCGCGCAGCGCGCGCAGGTCGGCGGGCAGCGCGCACGAGGTGGGCGCCAGGAGCTCGCGAAGCTGCGGGTAGCGCTCGACGCACTCGGCCAGGGAGACCACGATGCCGTCGCCGCCGAAGCGCTCGATCAGGTCGTTCATCGCCGGGGAGGTCGCCGGGCGGTGGGTGTAGAACGTCGGGTCGAGCACCTCCTGCGGGTCGTAGGTGACCTGCGGGAAGCGGGGGTCGGCCGACTGGCGGAACAGGCCCTGGCCGTCGGGCTCGTAGGCCGGCAGGCCCTCCCGGTCGAAGCTGCCGTGCCGCAGGTTGAGCACCATGTCGGGGGTGCCCAGGTGCTGCACGAGCAGCGTGGCCGGGCGGGTGTCCGGCGAGGCCAGGCCGTCCTCCTCCAGGACGTCGCGGCCGCGGTGGTAGCCCAGCATGCCGAAGGCGCTGGAGACGGCGTGGGCGTGCAGGCGCGGCACCGGGCCGATCGGGTCGACCTCCTGCTCGAAGAAGGCCCGCGCGGTGTCGGCGACCAGGTAGTTGGCCAGGTCCAGGGAGTACCACAGGCGGCCGGGGACCTCGGCGGCGTGCTTGTCGGCGAAGGCCCGGCCGATGGCCTTGACCTCCTCGGGCTCGGGGCCGGTGTAGAGCAGCAGCGGGTTGAGCGCGCGCAGCGCGGGGTCGGTCGACAGCCGGCTGGAGCGCAGCTTGCCCAGGCAGGAGGCGGGGGCCAGCACCACGACGCGGAGCTGCTCCGGCTCGACCAGGCCGGCCTCGATGGCACGTAGGACCGCGTCGCGCAGGGCGGTGCCCTTGTTCGCCGAGGTGGGCGAGAAGATCGTGACCGGCTCGTCGTAACGCCGGATGTACTCCACCGCGCGGGCCACGATGAGCAGCGAGGCGAACGTCTTGGTCGTGCCCGTGCCCGGGTTGCGGGTCAGGTCGAGCAGCGTCAGGCGGTGCCCGCCGTACTGACCGAGGTGCTGCCAGGCGGCGGTGGCGGGCGCCAGGAAGTCACGCAGCGGCTGGTCCAGTTCGGGCAGCAGGAAGCCGGGGGAGAACGAGCCGCCGTCCCGGATCGGGGCCGGGTCGCTCACGCAGGCGGCGATCGCGCGCGGCAACCTGTCGTAGAAGTCGACGAGCAGGTTGGCTTCCCGGGTGGCGGGAGACAGAACGGAATTCGGCATGCTGGCGGACCTCGTTCAGGCGTGGGGATGCTCGGATGGGTGCCGGTCACGCAGCCGGGTCCTGAGCTGGTCTAACTCAAGTCGGACCCGGTCGAGCTCGTGCACGGGGAATTTCGGAATTTCGGTCAAGTCGGAAGTGAAGGAAATAGTGTCGTTTTCAACAATGACGCCGTCGCGAGCGGCGGACCGCTGGTTGAAGGCGACCGCCTCCTCGCGGCTCAGGCCCGCGGGAAGATCGAGTTCGAGCCGGGAGCCGGTCAGGCGCACCGGGTAGCCGCCCGGCAGCCCGAGCGGCCCGGGCAGGCTCACGCGCTGCTCCTCGCCGGCGAGCACGCCGAGCAGGACGCGCGCGGCGGCCAGTCCGGTGACGTGGTTGAGCTCGCTGCGGGTGGTGGAGCGTTGGGCGGCGAGGAGCCCGCCCACACCGGCCACCGGTTCGCCGCCCACCCAGGCGCGCGCCTCCTCCGGCTGCGCGTGCAGGTGCGCGTGGTGCGCCAGCACGGCCAGGTGCTCGTCCGCGCCCAGGCGCAGGGTGCCCCGCAGGCTCGCGGCCAGCAGGTTCACGTTGCCGATCCCGCACAGCACCGGCACGTCCAGGGCCGACAGGACCGGGTTGACCGCGTCGGGGAAGCAGGCGTTCACGAACCACGCGTCCGGGCAGGCCTCGGCGACCGCACGGCCGGTGCGGACGGCGAAGTCGGCCTGGAAGGGGAGGGTGAGACCGAACCCGGCGCTCCGGACCAGGGACGTCCAGGCGGACGGGGCGTGCGTCGCCTCCCAGGGGGACTGGGTCGAGGCGGCCAGCACGACCCCGGCGGGGTTCAGCCCGGCCAGGGTCGAGACCAGGTCGCCGGCGGGGTCGCCGGTGAGGTCGACAGGGACCGGCTCGGCCACGACCGGGGCGCCGGTCAGGGCGGCTCGGGTCGTGGTGACGTAACAGACCTCCGCGGCCCGCTCCGGGGTGCGGCCCGCGACGACGAGTCGGAGCGGGGTGCGGGCGAGGGTGGCCAGGGCATAGGCGAGGCCTCGGGCCAGCCCGCCGGTACCGATCAGCACGAGGGGCCGCCCGCCGAAGGTTTCGGTCAAACCGTAATTCTCCTCGGGTGGGGCTGTAATTCACCTGGGATCGCCAGGCCGGGACACATTGTGATGATCAACCTGGATTTATGTCAAACGTCCGGTTAGTCCGCACTTCTAAGATGGTTTGTAGCGCGAAGTATGACTGTCCGAAATATCATCACTTTCCGGCAATCCCGATTGACTTAGTCGACAATGCCGCTTGGCCGGAGGATCTTCGCAGAGGCCGTCCGACGGGGGATGATGCGGAGCGGAGGCATCCCCACACGAGGAGCGGACGTGCGGCTCGGATTCAGCATCGGAACACTCGGCCCGGTGGCGGCCAGTCCTGACGACCAATTACGGCTGGTCAAGGAGGCGGAGCGGCTGGGCTACGCCTCCGTCTGGGCCGCAGAGGGCTACGGCGCGGACCCGGTGACGACGATGGCGTGGCTGGCGGCCGGCACCACGCGCATCGAGCTCGGCACCGGCGTCGTCCAGATCACCGGACGCAGCGCCGTGGCCACCGCCATGGCCGCCGCCACCGTCGACCGGTACTCCCAGGGACGGTTCCGGCTGGGGCTCGGGGTTTCCGGCCCGCAGGTGACCGAGGGCTGGCACGGCCGGCCCTACCACCGGCCGCTGGCCCACCTCCGCGACTACGTGGCCGTGGTACGGCAGGCGCTGGCCGGGGAGCCGGTCAGCCACAAGGGCGAGACCCTGGAACTGCCGCTGCCCGGCGGCAAGGAGCTGAGCCTGGCGATCTCGCCGGTGCGCAAGCCCCTCCCCATCCACCTGGCCGCCATGGGCCCCAAGGCGATCGCGCTCGCGGGCGAACTCGCCGACGGGTGGCTGCCCATCCACTTCCCGCCCGAGCACCTGGCCGCCTCCACGGCCCACCTGCGCGAGGGCGCGGCACGAAGCGGCCGGGCGCTGCCCGAGGTCTCGCCCATGGTGCTGGCCATGGTGGACGAGGACCCCGGCTACGCCTGCGACCTCGTCCGTCCCATGCTGACGCTGTACCTGGGCGGCATGGGCACCCGCGCGGTCAACTTCTACAACCGGCTGGCCCAGCGGCTCGGATTCGGCGAGGTGGCCCGGCGGGTGCAGGAGGTCTACCTCGAAGAGGGGCTCGGCGCGGCCATGGACGAGCTGCCCGACGAGCTCGTGGCGGAGCTGGCGCTGTGCGGCACGCCCGCCCGCGTGCGCGAGCGGCTGGAGGCCTACCGCCGGGCGGGCGCGACCAGCGTGATCGTCGGGCCGGCGGCGCCCACCGTGGAGGACCGGGCCGAGCAGCTCGGCTGGCTCGCCGAACTGCTCGGCCCCTGAGGCCCTGAAGTCCCCGAGGCCCCGAGACCCCGAGACCCTCTGAGGCCCTGAGGCCTCCTCAGGTCACGCGCGGGGCCTCGGCGTGATGCGGGCGGGGGCGGACTGCCCCTGCTCGCGCGCCTCGGTCACCAGGGCGCCCATCCCGCGGATCGTCGCCACCTCGAACAGGCTGCGCATCGGCAACCGCACCCCCAGCTTGCGCCGGATCAGCGCGATGAGCTGGACCGCCACCAGCGAGTTGCCGCCGAGCTCGAAGAAGTCCTCGTCGGCGCTCACCCGCCTGGTGCCCAGCACCTCGCACCACAACGCCGCCAGCGTGGTCTCCACCTCGCCCTGCGGCGCGATGTACCCGGTGTCGCCGTGCTCGTCGCCGCCGTCGGTGCCGGTGCCGACCGGCCGGAGGCCGTCCTCGATCGTCTCCTTGGTCAGCGTGCGCACCCCGGCCACGAAGTCGGCGAGAGCCGTGGCGTTCACCACCACCTGCGGGCCGACCGCGAAGGCCAGCAGCCGGCGGAAGGCGTCGGCCCCCAGGACCGGCAGGATGCCCAGCCTGGCGCCCTCACGGTCGAGCGCCACACCGGCCGCCGCCGACTCCTCGGCCACCTCCGGCACGTCCGCGCTCTCCCGCGCACCCTCCTCGACCCGCTGCGACATCGCGCCGGCGTCCACGCGCCGCAGCACGAACTCGGCGATCTCCACGATCCGGCGGCCGGTGTCGTCGTAGAGCGTCAGGTCCACGGCGATCACCTCGCCCCCGGTGTCGCGGTGCACCGCGTGGCTCCACACCCGGGCCGGCATCGGGGCGTGCACGGTCAGCTTGCCGTACCCGAGGGGCAGGTAGCTGTGCTCGCCCGCCGCGCTGACGAACGCGGTGGCCTCGTCCAGCAGGGCCGGGTGCAGCCCGAAGCGGTCGAGCTCGGCGGCCGTCTCCGGGCAGGCCTCCAGCCGGGCCAGCTCCTCGTTGACGCCGTGCGCGACCGAGCGCAGGCTCCGCCAGCGCGGGCCGAAGGTGACCAGGCCGGAGGCGGAGGCGAACAGGTTCTCCTCCCGCACGCCGAACGAGCAGCGCTCCTGGATCCCGGCCAGATCGGCGAGCGGCGCCGGCTCGGGCAGGTTCCAGGCCGCGCTGCCCTTGACGTGCGTCTGGGAGCCGCCGCTGATCACCTCGAAGTCGGCGCCCTCGGCCGTCGCGGTGAACAGCACCCGAAGGTCGGCCGAGGCGTCCTCGGCCACCGGCAGCGGCGCGACGAACGCGACGTCGCGCAGGACGACGACGTGCTCGGCGCTCGGGCTCGGCACCACCGCGGCGAAGGCGGCGCGGGCGCACTCCAGGTAGCCGGTGCCGGGCATGACCGGCACGCCCGCCAGCCGGTGCTCGGCCAGCACCCAGTGGGTCGCGGGCGAGATCCGGCCGCCGCACCAGGGCAGCCGACCGTCGGCCGGCTCGTGCAGCTCGGTGAGGATCGGGTGGTCCAGCGGGCTGAGCTGGTCGCCGCGCTGCAACGCGCGGAAGGACTTGGGCGCCTCCACCTCGGCGGCCATGCCCACCTCCAGCCACGCGCCCCAGTTGGCCGAGATGACGCGGCCCGGCCAGGTGGCGGCGTAGGCGTCCAGGAAGGCGTTGGCCCCGCAGTAGTCGACCTGCCCGAAGCCGCCGGCCACCGCGGTGACCGAGGAGCACAGCAGGACGAAGTCGAGCTCGCCGAAGACCTCCCGCAGGGCCTGCGCGCCCAGCAGCTTGGGCGCCATGACGGCCAGGGCCGCCTCGCGGTCCTTGACCTCCGCCATGCCTCCGCCGGGCAGGCCGGCCGCGTGCACCAGGCCGTCGATGCGGCCGAACCGGGCCAGGACGGTGTCGCGGACCTCCCGCAGCGCGGTCGCGTCGGTCACGTCGGCGGCCAGGACGAGCACCTGGGCGCCCGCCTGCTCCATGCGGGCGATCGCCTCGGCCGCCCGGGCGCCGCGGCTGCCGTTCAGCCCGGAGCGGCCGAGCAGGACCAGCGCGCCGCGGGTGCGGGTGGCCAGGTCCTCGGCCAGGGTGAGGCCGATGCCGCCCAGGCCGCCGGTGACGACGTAGACGCCGCCCTCGCGCAGGCCCGCCATCGGGTCGGCCGGCTCGGGCAGCTCGACGGGTTCGTAGCCGCGCGTCCAGCGCCGTCCGGCGCGCAGCACAACGGGGGAGGGTATGCCGCCGTCGGGCTCGGCCGGGTCGGTCGCCAGCTCGGCCAGCGTCGCTTCGAGGTCGCCGGACGCCGACTCGACGTCGAGGTGGCGCACCGACAGCCACGGCGCCTCCAGCGGCAGCACGCTGGCGATGCCGGTGACGGTGGCGTGCTCGGGCCGGCGCACGTCGTGGCCGAGCACGCCCTGGGTGCCCTCGGTGAGCACGTCGAGATGGACCGCCGCGTCCTGCTCGCGCGGGCTCTGCGCGAGCGCCTGGAACAGGGCCAGCAGGCTGAAGAAGCCGCGGTCCTGGGCGTCCAGGATCGGCTCGCCGCCCTGGCCGTCGAGCGCCCAGGCGTGCAGGATCCGCGCCGGGGTGCCGGTCTCGGCCAGGAGCAGCTCGCAGTCCTCGCGGGAGCCGGGCCGCAGCGTGAAGGAGCCGTCGGCCGCTCTGCCGTACTCCTTGCCCTCCACGGCGCGGATCACCTCCGCGCCCGCCGCTTCGAGCGCGGCCAGCAGCGGCTCGGCGGCCGGGCCGGCGAACGCCAGCCAGCGCCGCCCGGTCAGGTCCGGGGTACGGCGGGCAGCGGCCAGCGGCGCCTGCCGCCACGAGGGCAGCGCGAACCACTGCTCGACGGGAAGCGCCCCGGTCTGCGGCGACTTGGGGTAGATCAGCTCGGGGTCGGCCGCGACCGGCACCCAGTGATGCGTGCGCTCGTAGGGATAGGTCGGCAGCGGCACCCGGCGGCCGGGCTCGCCGAGCGCGTCCACGACCGCGCCCGCCGCCCACAGCGTGCCCGCGGCGGTGTAGATCACCTGGAGGTCGGTCGCGGTCTCGGTGGGCCCGGGCAGGCTGGGCAGCGGGGCGGGCGCGCCCATCGGGAGCTGGCTCCTGATCAGCCCGGCCAGTTGCCGGCCGGGCCCGCACTCCACCACGTGCCACTCGCCCTCAGCCGCCAGCGTCGCCACGCAGTCGGCGAAGCGGACCGGCTCGCGCAGGTGACGCGCCCAGTACGCCGGGTCGGTGGCCTCGGCCGCGGTGATCCAGGTGCCGGTGACGTTGGACAGGAACGGCAACGCCGGCGCCTGCCGGTCGATCGAGGCGACCACCTGGTGGAAGTCGGCGAGGATCGGATCCATCATCGGCGAGTGGAAGGCGTGCGAGGTGCGCAGCGCCGTGTGCCCGATGTCGTCGGCGGCCAGCCGGGCCGCGTACTCCTCGACCAGCGCCACCGGACCGGCGACGACGCACGCGCCGGGGCCGTTGACCGTGGCGATCGACAGGCCCTCGGGCAGGCCGGGCCGTACCTCCTGCTCGTCCAGCCGTACGGCGAGCATCGCGCCGGGCGGCATGCTCTGCATGAGCCGGCCGCGGGCGGCGACCAGCCGCAGCGCGCCGGGCAGGTCGAACACGCCCGCGACGGTCGCGGCCACGTACTCGCCGATGCTGTGGCCGATCATCGCGCCCGGCTCGACGCCCCACGAGCGCCACAGCATGGCGAGCGCGTACTCCACGGTGAACAGCGCGGGCTGGGTCAGCTCGGTGCGCCTCAACCGCTCGTTGGCCGACTCGTCCCCGAAGATCAGCTCGCGCAGGTCCAGCCCGAGCTCGGGCCGCAGCAGCTCGGCGCACTCGTCCACGGTGTCGCGGAAGACGGCCTCGGTCCGGTAGAGCTCGGCGCCCATCCCGGCGTACTGCGCGCCCTGGCCGGAGAACAGCCAGGCCACCCGCGGGCTGCCGGCCACGCCACGGATCAGCCGGCGCGAGTCGCCCAGCGCCCGCACGGCGTCGGCCCGGTCACCGGCCACCACGACCGCCCGGTGCTTCATCTCCCGCCGGCCGGTGCGCAGCGTCTGCGCCACGTCGGCGAGGTCGAGGTCGGCCTCCTCCAGCCGGGCGGCCAGCCGGCTCACCATCGCGGCCAGAGCCGTCGGCGTGCGGGCCGACAGCCGCAGCAGGTGCCGGCTGCGGTGCTCGCGCGGGACCGGGGGCAGGGGCGGCGCCTCCTCGACGACGACGTGCGCGTTGGTGCCGCCGATGCCGAACGAGCTCACACCGGCCCGGCGCGGCACTCCGTTGGACTTCCACTCCGCCAGCTCCGCGGCCACCCGGAACGGGTTCTCCCCGAACGGGATGCGCGGGTTGGGCCGCTCGTAGTTGAGCGTCGGCGGGATCAGGCCGTGCTCGACCGCCAGGACCGTCTTGGTCAGTCCCGCGATGCCCGCGGCCGGGCCGAGGTGGCCGATGTTGCTCTTGACCGAGCCGATCGCGCACCAGCCGGCGTCGTCGGTGCCGCGGCTGAACACGCTGGCCAGCGCGCCGACCTCGATCGGGTCGCCCACCGAGGTGCCGGTGCCGTGCGCCTCGACGTAGGTCACCGTGCGCGGCTCGACGCCCGCCACCGACAGCGCGTTCGAGACCGCGACCGCCTGCCCTTCGAGGCTCGGCGCGGAGAAGCCCGCCTTGGTCGAGCCGTCGTTGTTGATGGCGTTGCCGCGGATGACCGCGCGGATGTGGTCGCCGTCGGCGATGGCGTCCGACAACCGCTTGAGCACGGCGACGCCGCCGCCCCCGCCCCAGATGGTCCCCTTGGCCGAGGCGTCGAAGGCCCGGCAGTGCCCGTCGGGGGCGTAGATGCCGTCCTGGTGGTAGAGATAGCCCCACTCCGGCGGCATCTCGAAGGACGCGCCGCCGGTCAGCGCCATGTCGCACTCGCCGCCGCGCAGCGCCTCGCAGGCCACGTGCACCGCCACCAGCGAGGACGAGCACGCCGTGTGCAGCGTGAGGCTCGGCCCGCGCAGGTCCAGCTTGTAGGAGACGAAGGTCGACAGATAGTCGGGATGGTTGCCGACGTAGACCGCCAGGTTGCCCGCCGAGGCGTGGGTCTTGCGGTCGCGGCGGATGTAGACCCACTGGTACTCGTCGGAGCCGATGGCCCCGTAGACGCCGATGTCGCCGTCGTAGCGGGCCGGGTCGTAGCCGGCGTCCTCCAGCGCCGTGGCCGACAGCTCCAGGAACAGGCGCTGCTGCGGGTCGCGTAACTCGGCCTCGCGCGGCGACATGCCGAAGAACGCGGCGTCCAGCGCGCCGTAGTCGTCGGTGATCGCGGCGGCGCGGACGAAGTTGGGGTCGTCCAGGAGGTAGTCGGGCACGCCGAGGGCGGCCTGCTCCTCCCGGGTGTAGAACCGGACCGACTCCACGCCTCCGACGAGGTTGCTCCAGAACTGCGTCACGTCCTGCGCGCCGGGCAACCGGCAGGCCAGTCCGACGACCGCGATCGGCTCGACCAGCGGTTCGTCCTGCGGACCTGTCATGCGTCACTCTCTCTTTCTGGCCTGGTCAGGCCGCCGAGAAATGGTCCGGGCACGGCTTGCGGCGATTCGCCGGGCGGCGCGGTCGAGACCTGAGGTGGTGCTCTGGCCGTCCAGGTGCACGGCCAAGGAGCGGACGGTGGGAAAGCGGAACAGATCGACGATGGACACCTCGCGGCCCAGCGGGCCGCTCAGCCTGGCCTGTACCTCGGCTGTGGCCAGGGAGTGGCCGCCGATGTCGAAGAAGTTGTCGTCCAGGCCGATGCGGGGCCGGCCGAGCACCTCGCGCCAGATCCCGGCGATGAGCCGCTCGGTCTGGCCGGCCGGCTCCTCCGCCCCGGCCGACGCCGGCCGTGGCGGCGGGTCGGGCAGTGCGGCCCGGTCCAGCTTGCCGTTGGGGGTGAGCGGGAGCGCGGGCAGCAGGATCACCTCCGCGGGCACCGCCGCCTCCGGCAGCCGGGCCCGCAGATGCCGCTGCAGGTCCGCGGCCCTGGTCCCCGGCCCGGCCGGTACGGCGTAGCCGCGCAGCACCGGCCCGCCCGGCTGCTCGACCAGGGCGGCGGCGGCCGCTCGCACCTCCGGGTGCTCGGCCAGGACCCGCTCGATCTCGCCCAGCTCCACCCGGTGCCCTCGCACCTTGACCTGCCCGTCGGCCCGGTGCGCGATCACCACGCGCCCCTCGGGGTCGTAGCGGCCCAGGTCCCCGGTGCGGTAACGAGCGATCCCACCGGCTTGTGTGGCGGGGTGGCCGGCTTCCGTGGCAAGGCGGCGCGTTTCCGTGGCGGGATGATCCGCTTCGGTGGTGAGGCGGTGCGTTCCCGTGTCGAGGTGGTCCGTTTCGGTGGCGAAGCGGTCGGCGGTGAGCTGTTGATCGAGGTAGCCGTCGGCCAGCCGCCTGCTCCTGACCACCACCTCGCCCAGCTCACCGACCGCCGCCGGGACGCCACCCGGGGTGAGCACCAGCAGTTCGGCCCCGTCGACCCCGTGACCCACCGGGACAGAGCCGGTGCCGCACTCCTGCGCGCCCAGCTCGTGGAGCGCCTGGAGCTGCGGCGTCTCGGTGGTGCCGTACCCGTTGACCAGCCGAGCGCCGGGCGCGATCGTGCGTAACCGGGTGACGTCCGCCCAGTCGAGGCGATCCCCGCCCAGCACGACCAGCCGCAGATCCGGCAGCCTCACCCCGGCCGCGGTCAGCAGCCGGGCGAGCTGCGGCGTGAGGTGAACCACCGTGATCGCGTGCTCCTGCAACCAGCGAGCCAGCCGGGCCGGGTCGCGGACACACTCCTGCTCGGGCACGTACAGGGTCGCCCCCAGCACCAGCGGGACGAACGCGTCCCGCAGCAACGGATCATGGGCCAGCCCGGCGAGCAGAGCGAACCGGTCGTCCTCGGTGAGCTGGAAGGCGCGCGGGTACCAGTCGAGGAAGCGGGCCAGGGGGTACTCGGCGGCGTGCACGGGCTTGGGATCCCCGGTCGTGCCGGAGGTGAAGGCCAGGTAACCGCGCTCGGCAAGGGGGACAGCCGGCAGCCCTCTTCCCGCCCGGTCGGCCGGTCCTGGGACGGGCAGTTCCGGAAGGTGGGCGAGCTCGGGCGGGGCCGTGGTGCCGGGACAGCACAGCAGGGCCGTGGCTCCGGCGGCCGCTGCCTGGGCGGCCAGGCGAGCCGGTGGGAGCGCCGGATCGAGCACCGCCCACCGCGCTCCGGCCGCGAGCACCCCCAGCAACAGCCCGGGCAACTCACGACTCCGAGCAGCGAGCACCCCGACCGCCTCCCAGGAAGCGGCCTGCCCGGGAGGGGTGGTGACCGCAGCGGTGGTTGCCGCCGCCAAGGTGACCAGTTGGCCGTAGGTGAGGGTGCCGCCGACGCCGGTGACCGCGGTTCGGTCGGGATGGGCGGCGGCGCGGCGGTGGATCCGCTCGACCAGCCCGTCACCCGTCCACTCCGCCAGCTCCCTCTGCCCGTCCGGGAGCCCAGAACCGCCTGGCAGCCGGTGGCCGGCGGGGCGCAGGGTCGCCTCCTGGACGGGGGAGCCGGGAGCGGCCACGACCTGGTCGAGCAGCCGCACGTACCCCGCCAGCAGCGCCTCGATCCGCTCGGCGCGATACAGGCGGGGGTTGTACACGGCCTGCAGCTCGTAACCCCCGGCCCGCTCCCCGACGTACAGCGTGAGGTCGAACAGGGACCCGGGCAGCCCGGCCGGCAACGGCTCGACGGCCACACCGGGAAGGTCGAGCCGCGGCTCGGTGTAGTCGTACATGTTGAACAGCACCTGCACCAAGGGGTTACGGGCAAGATCCCGGCCCGCCCCGAGCCGCTCGACCACCCCCTCCAGCCGAACGTCCAGGTGCGCCATAGCCTCGGCCAACGCCTGCCGGCACCCCACGACCTGCTCATCGAAGGACACCGAGCCCCGTACGGCCAGCCGTACGGGAAGGACCTGCACCAGGCAGCCGACCAGCGGATCAAAAGCCGGATGCCGCCGGTCCGCCACGGGGGTGCCGACGACCAGGTCGTCGGCCCCGGTCAGCCGGGACAGCACCTGAGCGAAGGCCGCGAGCATCACCGCGTACGGCGTCGCACCGAGCCGGGCGGCCAGCGCCCGCACCGCGTCACCGGACGGGATCGTGGCGTGCGCGGCGGCCCCCTCGAAGGTCTGCACGGCCGGCCGAGGATGGTCCCCGGGCAGGTCGAGCACGCTCGGCACCCCGTCCAGCCGCTCGGCCCACCACCCGAGCGCCTCGCCCGAGGGCCGGGCGTCGAGCCAGGCCGCGTAGCCGGAGAAGTCGACCGGCAGCTCGGGCAGCGCCTCACCCCGGTAGGCACGGGAGAGATCGTCGAGGAGCACCTGCTGCGACCAGCCGTCGAAGACGATGTGGTGCGCGGTGAGCGCGAGCACGTGCTCCCGGTCGCCGACGCGCAGCAGCCGGGCCCGCCACAACGGTCCCGCGGCCAGGTCGAACGGCCGCCGCGCCTCGGCCGCCAGCCACTCGTCCGTGCTGCCGCCGGCGGCGAGGTCCACCGGGAGCGGGACCTCGCCGGGCGAAGCCACCGCGACCTGAGGCACGCCGTCGACGTCCGTGACGCTCCACCGGAGGACCTCGTGCCGCCGATGCACCGCCGCCAGCGCCCTCCGCAGCGCGTCGAGGTCGAGCGGCCCGCTGAGCCGCTGGGCGAGGGCGATGTTGTGCACCGGCGTCCCGGGCGCCAGCCGTTCCACGAACCACATGCGCCGCTGGATCGGGGTGAGCGCCGGGACCGCCCGGGCGGGCGGCTCGTCGGCGGGCGGGGCCGCCTCGGCCCGGCGGGCCAGGGCTTCCACGGTCCGCCCGGCCAGCACGTCCTCGACGGTGATCTCGCGGCGCAGGTCGGCACGCAGGGCGGCGACCAGCCGCATGGCCAGCAGCGAGTGCCCGCCGGAGGCGTAGAAGTCGGTGTCGAGGCCGGGCGGCCCGAGCTCGAAGACCCGTTCCCAGGCGAGCGCGACGGCCTTCTCCACCGGGGTGCGCGGCGGCCGGTCCGGTGCCTGCTCCGGCCCCGCCGTGGCGTCGGCCTTGAGCCGCTCGGCGCTCTCGGCGCGGAGCCGCGCCAGGTCCACCTTGCCGGCGACGGTCAGCGGGAGTACGGCCAGCCGCAGCACCCGGACCGGGATCATGTACCGGGGCAGCCGGTCCTGGCAGTGCGCCCGCACCTGCTCAAGCCCGGGCGCGCTCAGCGGCGCGAGGTAGGCGGTCAGCTCCGGCCGTCCGCCCGGCCCGGGGGCGAGGTCGACGACGGCCTGCCCGATCTCCGGATGGGCCCGCAGGACGACCTCGATCTCGCCCAGTTCCACCCGCTGGCCCTGGACCTTCACCTGGCGGTCGACGCGGCCGAGGAAGCCGATGCGGCCGTCCGGCTCGATGACCACGCGGTCGCCGGTGCGGTAGAGCCGGCTGCCGGGCGGTCCGTAGGGGTCGGGCACGAAGCGTTCGGCGGTGAGCTCGGACCGGTTGAGGTAGCCGCGGGCGAGCTGGGGGCCGCCGATGAACAGCTCGCCCGGCGTGCCGGGCGGGCAGGTCTCGCCGTGCTCGTCCAGGACGCGGGCGATGCAGCCGGGCAGCGCGTGGCCGATCGGCAGTGGCCGGTCCCAGGCGCCGGACAGTTCGGTCCCGACCACGCACACGGTCGTCTCGGTCGGGCCGTACCAGTTGTGGAAGCGGCGCGTCCCGGGGCGGGCCCAGCGGGCGACCTGCTCGGGGCCGGCGGGCTCGCCCGCGGTGAGCACGTCGCGCAGCGTGGGCAGCCGGTCCGGGTCGAGCAGGGGGAGGAGGGCGGGTGGGATGGTGCCCCAGGTCACCTCGTGCTGTTCCAGGAAGCGTTGCAGGCGGGCCGGGTCGGTGCGGTCCTCGTCCGGGATGAACATGACCGAACCGCCCCTGGCCAGGGGGGCGAAGATGTCGAGGACCGAGACGTCGAAGCCGAGCGCGGCGAAGCCGATGCTGCGGCAGCCGGCGTCGAGCTCGAAGTAGCGGCCGGCCATGGTGACGAAGGCGACGGCGGCGGCGTGTTCGACCACGACGCCCTTGGGGCGTCCGGTGGAGCCGGAGGTGTAGAGGACGTAGGCGGCGTTGTCCGGGCGCGGCCGGTCCGGCGGGGCGTCGCCGGGCCGCTTCGCCCGCTCACCCACACCGATCAGGTCAACGCCCATGCCTGAGAGGCCGGGGTCGGTTGAGCCGGTGCCCGGGCCGGAGAGGAGGGCCCGGCCCGGCTCGTCGGTGACGACGATCGAGAGGCCGGCGTCGTCCAGCACGTCCAGCAGCCGAGCCCTCGGATGGGCCGGGTCGAGCGGGACGTAGGCGCTGCCCGCCGCCATGACGCCCAGCACCGCGACCAGCAGGTCGGGGGTCCGGCGGGCGCACACGCCGATGCGCGTCTCCGGCCCGGCGCCCGCCTCGCGCAGCCGGGCCGCCAGGCCGGTGGCGGCCTCGGCGAGCTCGCCGAAGGTGAGCGTGCGCGTCCACTGCCGGATGGCTACGGCGTCGGGGGTCCGTTCGGCCTGGGCCAGGACCAGCTCGTGCAGCAGGGGCCCGGTCATGGGGCCCAGCCCGGGGCCAGGTCGAGCCGGAGCAGGATCCGCTCGTACGGCGCGGCGACCGCCAGGACGGCTTCGCCCTGCCGTACGGGGAGCGGCAGCACCAGCACCCGCCAGCTCTCCAGAGCGGGGTCGCCGACCGGCCGCCACGCCCCTCGGGTGGCCGGGTCGGTGAAGGCGAACCGGTCGGGTGGCACCCCGGTGGCCGAGCCGAGGGCCTGCCGGGCGGCGGCGACCCGGGCGGCCAGCCGGTCGCGCTCCTCCTCGGCGGCCGACTCGATCCAGCCCGCCTCCTCGGGATCGAGCGCTTCGACGATGGAGGCGTACGGCGTCACCCCGCAGATCGCCACCCCAGGGCTCGGCACCGCGCTCACCCGAACCTCCCCGGCACGGGTGCCGAGGTCCTCGGTCGGCGCGCCGAGCTCCTCGGCCAGCAGCCGCGCGAGTTCGGTGGGCGCGTCCCGCAGGAACAGGTGCCCGGCGGCCACGGTCCGCAGGCCGAAACCGGCGCTGGTGTGGCGGGCCCAGCCGAGCAGGTCGCCGGGCCCCACCTCCTGGTCGTCGGCGCCGGCGAAGGCCACCACAGGCACGTCGAGCGGCGGCTCGGCCAGGTAGCGGTAGGCACGGATCCACCGGAAGTCCGCCCGCAGGATGGGCAACGACCACGCCCGAAGCTCGGGCTCGTCCCGCAGTTCGGGCTGCGCGCCCGCCCGCCGTACGAGCTGGTCGATGAAGGCGTCGTCGGGCAGGTCGGTGGTCGCGGCCAGCGGCACCCGCCGGTCGGGCGGGTGCGCCGCACCGACCAGAAGCCGTTCAGGCAAGGGCAGCCCCCGGCGGCGCAGCTCGCGCACGACCTCGAAGGCCAGCCGCGCCCCCATGCTGTGCCCGTAGATCGCGTACGGCCGGCCGGTGTGCGGCGCGATCTCGTCGGCGAGCGCGGAGACGCTGAACTCCGGCGGCTCGTCGCCGCGTTCCTCCCGGCCGGGCAACTGGATGGGAACGACCTCGAACCGCCCGCCCGCCACCCGGCGCAACTCCCGGAATGCGCCGGCGGCACCACCGGCGTAGGGAAGGCAGAAGAGCTGGACGGTGGTGGACAGGGGAGGCTGGGTGGCGATGCTCAAGGCACTCCTGTGGGCTGGCAGGCCAAGGCGTCCCGTTCACCGGGCGGTCATCAAGGGCTGTGCAATAAATCCTTATAACTAACGTTTTGTGGTGCAGTCAACTGCCATATACGGACATGCACAGATGGTAGAAGTCGCCGCACGGAATCCGCCCCCGACCTGGACCCGCCGTCCCTTGGGCCGGATTCGCGCAGTGCGATAAAGGGCTTCTCGGCCTGTCTGAAACGAGCACGCCCGTCTCCTGAACTCTCTCGACTCCCGCCGGATGAATAGGTATGAATAGCTTCGTCCACCTCGTGAATGCCACAAAAGACGACGTTCACCAGAAAGTGAGGCAGGAGTGACCTCCTCGCCGGGGCTGTCCGCAAGCGAGCTAGAGCTTTCCGACCCCAAGCGAGCCTTGCTGGAACAGCGCCTGCGCCGGCGATCGGGCCCCAGACGTGCCGCGATCCCGCGCCGCGAGCCGGGTGCGGAGGTGCCCCTGTCGTTCGCGCAGGAGGGCCTGTGGTTCATGGAGCAGTTCGCTCCGGGGACCGCCGCCTACACCGTGCCGCTCGTGCTGCGCCTGCGCGGGCCGCTCGACAATGGCCGGCTCCAGCACGCGCTCGACTCGCTGGTGGCCAGGCACGAGATCCTGCGCAGCCGCTTCCCCGCCGATGCCGACGGGCGGCCACGGGTCGAGGTGGCCGAGCACGTCCACGTCGAGTTGCGCCACCAGAGCGCCGCGGACGAGACCGAGGCCCGCGCCCTGCTCGGCGCCGACCTGGGCCGGCCCTTCGCCATCGCCACCGAGCCGCCGCTGCGCGCCACGCTGGTACGGCTGGCCGACGAGGAGCACGTGCTGCTGGTGACCCTGCACCACATCGCCGGCGACGGCTGGTCGCTGGAGATCCTGGCCGGGGAGCTGCGTGCCCTGTACGCGGGGGAGGACCTCCCAGAACCGGCCGTGCAGTACGGCGACTTCGCGCTGTGGCAGCGCTCGCGCCCGGCCGACGAGGCGGACCTGGCCTACTGGCGCGAGCAGCTCGCCGGCGTGCCGCCCATCGACCTGCCGCTCGACGGCCGGCGCGGCGCCGTGGCCACCTTCGAGGGCGACTCCCACGCCTTCACCATCGACTCCGGCCTGCTGACCGCCGCCACCAACCTGGCCAGGGAGCACGACGCGACGTTGTACATGGTCGTCCTGGCCGTCTACCAGGTCCTGCTCGGCCGGCACAGCGGGCAGGACGACTTCGCCGTCGGCACCCCCGTCGGCGGTCGCCCGCGCAGCGAGCTGGAGCAGCTTGTCGGCATGTTCGTCAACATGCTGGCCATGCGCGCCGACCTGGCGGGCGACCCGACCTTCACCGAGCTGCTCGCCCGGGTCCGGCGGACCGCCCTGGACGCCTTCGAGCACCAGCGCCTGCCGTTCGAGCAGCTCATCGGGGAGCTCGGCCTGGCCCGCGACATCTCGCGGACCGCCGTCTTCCAGGTCGCGCTGGCCCTGCAGAGCTACGCAGAGGAGAACGCGGACTGGCCCGGGCTGCGGGTGGAGGCCTTCCCGCTGGCCGCCCAGGCCGCGCCGTTCGAGCTGGAGCTGTTCCTCACCGAACGCCGCGACGGGCTCGACGGGCTGTTCGTCTACAACCGCGACCTGCTCGGCAAGCACACGGTCGAGGAACTGGGCGCCCGGTTCGTGACCCTGCTGCGGGCCGCGACCTCCGCGCCCGACCGGCGGGTGTCGGAGCTGGAGATGCTGACCGCCGAGGAGCGGACGCACCTGCTCGCGCTCGCCGAAGGGCCGCGCCTGCCGTACCCGGAGGACAAGACCCTGGGCGAGCTGCTCGGCGAGCAGGTCCTGCGCACGCCGGACGCGGTCGCCCTGGAGCTGGACGGCGAGCGGCTCACCTACGCCGAGCTGGAGCGGCGGGCCAACCGGCTCGCGCACCGCTTACGCGAGTGCGGTGCCGGACCCGGCACCCGGGTCGCGGTCTGCGCCGAGCGCTCGTTCGAGCTGGTGGTCAGCCTGCTGGCCGTGGTCAAGGCCGGGGCGGCCTACGTGCCCCTGGACCCCGACTACCCGCGCGACCGGCTGGAGTTCATGCTGCGTGACGCCCAGGCCGTGGTGCTGCTGGCGCAGGAGGCGGTCCGCGACCGGCTGCCCGACGTGGGGATCACGGCGCTCGCGCCGGAAGCCGACCTGCCCGGCCTCCCGGACGAGGCGCCGGAGCCGGTGGCGACCCCCGACGACCCCGCCTACATGATCTACACCTCCGGCTCCACCGGCCGCCCGAAGGGCGTGCCGAACACGCACGCGGCCATCGGCAACCGGCTCGACTGGATGCAGCGCGCCTTCGCCCTGGACGGGTCGGACGTGGTGCTGCAGAAGACGCCGGCCGGGTTCGACGTGTCGGTCTGGGAGTTCTTCTGGCCGCTCATCACCGGCGCCCGGCTGGTGCTGGCCGTACCGGGCGGGCACCGGGACACCGCCTACCTGCGCGACCTCATCGCCGGCAGCGGCGTGACGACCCTGCACTTCGTGCCGTCGATGCTGGCCGCCTTCGTGGAGGAGGAGGGCATCGAGGCGTGCACGTCGCTGCGCCGGGTGATCTGCAGCGGCGAGGAGCTGCCGCCCCGGCTGGCCGACCGCTTCTTCGAGCGGCTGCCGCACGTCGAGCTGCACAACCTGTACGGCCCGACCGAGGCGGCCGTGGACGTCACCGCCTGGCGGTGCACGCCCGGCGACAGCCGCGTGCCGATCGGGCATCCGGTGCAGAACACGCGCATCCACATCCTCGACGCGCGGCTGAACCCGGTGCCCTTCGGCGTGCCGGGGGAGCTGCACATCGGCGGGGTCCAGGTCGCGCAGGGCTACCACGACCGGCCCGCGCTGACCGCCGAGCGGTTCGTGCCCGACCCGTACGGCCCGCCGGGCGCGCGGCTGTACCGCACCGGCGACCTGGCCAGGCTGCGCCGCGACGGCGCGGTGGAGTTCCTCGGCCGCATCGACGGCCAGATCAAGATCCGCGGCCAGCGGGTCGAGCTGGGCGAGATCGAGGCCGTGCTGCGTGAACAGCCCGGCGTGCGCGAGGCGCTGGTCCTGGCCCGCGACGAGGGGCTCGTGGCCTACGTCGTCACGACCGCCCCCGAAGCCGACCTGCGCGCGGCGCTCAAGGCACTGCTGCCCGATCACATGGTGCCCGGCGCCTACGTGATCCTCGACGAGCTGCCGCTCAGCCCGAACGGCAAGGTCGACCGGGCCGCGCTCCCCGCTCCGCCGCGCCCCGGCCCGGCCGGCGGACGCGGCGAGCTGCCGAGCAGCCCGGCCGAGCTCGCCGTCGCCGAGCTCTGGGGCGAGTTGCTCGGGCGCTCCGACATCCGGCTCGACGACGACTTCTTCGAGATCGGCGGCCACTCGCTGGTGGCCATCCAGGTGGTCGCCCGGCTGCGCCGCCTGCTGGCGCCGGTCGAGGGCCGCTCGGTCGGCGTCATGGACCTGTTCAAGAACCCGACCGTGCGCCTGCTCGCCGAGCTCATCGAGGGGCCCGCGCCGGCCGAGGACCGGCCGCGCGAGCTGCTGCACCGGCTGACCCGCTCGCGGGCCGTACCGGCGCTCACCTTCGTCTGCTTCCCGTACGGCGGCGGCAGCGCCCTGGTCTACCAGCCGCTGGCCGACGCCCTGCCCGAGGAGTGCGCGCTGTACTCCATGGCCTTCCCCGGCCACGACCCCGGCCGCCCCGACGAGCCGGTGATGCCGCTGGAGGAGGTCATCGAGCAGTGCGTGCGCGAGATCCTCGACAACGTGCACGGACCGATCGCCCTCTACGGCCACTGCGGCATCGGCGGCGCGGTCACCGCCGAGGTGGCCCGGCGCTTGGAGGCGCGGGGCCGCGACCTGGAAGCGGTCTACATCGGCGCGATCTTCCCCTTCGCCCGGCCCGAGGGCCGCATCGCCGGGCCGCTGGGCCGGCTGCTGCGCACCGACCGGCTGCGCGGCGACCGGGTCTACGAGAACCGCATGAAGGCGATGGGCAACGACATCAGCGGCCTGGACGAGGAGCAGGTCCGGTTCATGGTCCGCAACCAGCGGCGGGACACGCTGATCGCGGAGGAGAGCTTCACCCGGATGCTGGCCGAGCGGGCCGAGCCGTTGCGCGCCCCGGTCATCGCGGTCGTCGGCGCGCAGGACCCCGCCACCGACTACCACCGCGAGCGCTACCGGGAATGGCGCTTCCTGTCGCCCGACCTGGCCCTGGTCGTCCTCGACGAGGCGGGGCACTACTACCTGAAGTACCGCGCGGACGACCTTGCGCAGATCCTCACCAACACCCACATCGCGATGGGCTACGGCGCCACCGACGCGCTCAGCCGTACCGCCCGGGGACCGGCGGCGGGCTGGTGGATCGAGGAGACCTCGCCGCCGTCGCAACCGGAGCCTGAACCGGACCGGCCGAAGAAGGAGCCGCCGCCGCCCAGCATGCGGCGCTTCCTGACCGTCTCCGCCGCCCAGCTCGTCTCCATGATCGGCACCGCGGTCACCGACTTCGCCATCCCGATCTGGGTCTACACCACCACCGGCTCGCTGGTGAACTTCGCCCTGCTGGTCGCCCTGGCGATCATGCCGGGCGTGCTGGCCGCCCCGCTGGTCGGCGCCATCGTCGACCGGTCCGGCAAACGGTCCATGATGGTCCTGGGCAACTGCCTGGCCGGCGGCGTGCAACTGCTGTTCGGGCTGCTGCTGTGGAGCGGCAACCTGGCCGTCTGGCACATCTACCCGCTCACCGCGGCGCTGTCGGTGACGCTGATCTTCCAGCGGCTGGCGTACTCCTCGGCGCTGCCGCAACTGGTCCCCAAGCGCTACCTCGGTCACGCGGCCGGTGTGGTGCAGATGTTGCTCGGCACCTCCCAGTTCGTCGCGCCGCTGCTGGCCGTCGCGCTGCTGGCCGGGATCGGCCTGGGCGGCATCCTGGTGATCGACGTGGCCAGCTTCGCCGTCGTGCTGGTCGCGCTGGCCCTCATCCGCTTCCCCGCCACCCTCGGGCTGGAGCGGCGCGAGCCGATGGCCACCGAGATCGCCGCCGGGTTCCGCATGTCCCTGGGCAACCGGCACCTGCGGGCCGCGCTGCTGTACTTCGCCGTCCTCAACGTCATGCTGGCCGCGGTGCTGATGTCCGTCTCGCCGCTGGTGCTGTCCTTCGCCGACCTCGGTACGGCAGGCCGCGTCGCCTTCGTCGGCGGCCTCGGCGCCACCCTCGGCGGCGTGCTCGTCGCCCTGTGGGGCGGCCCGCGACGGCGCCGGATGCGCGCGGTGCTGCTGGGCACGCTGCTGCTGAGCCTGTTCGCGGTGGTCACCGGCCTGCACGCCTCGCCGCTCGTGGTCGCCGTGGGCGCGTTCGGCCTGTGGTGCAGCCTGTCCGTGGTCAACGGCGTCTTCATGACGATCATCCACGTGAAGGTGCCGCAACGCTTCCACGGCCGGGTCATGGCGTTCAACCAGATGATCTCCTGGTCGACGCTGCCGATCGGCATGGCCGTCGTCGCGCCGCTGGGGGAGCGGCTGCTGGAGCCGCTCCTGGCCCCCGGCGGGGCGCTGGCCGCCTCGGTCGGCGCGGTGATCGGCGTCGGCCCCGGCCGCGGCATCGCGTTCATGTACGTCCTGCTCGGCCTCGGCATCGCGGTGCACGTGCTGGTCTCGATGCGCATCCCGGTGCTGGCCCGCTTCGACGACGAGGTGCCGGAGGCCGAACCCGACGACCTCGTCGGCGCTCAGGCGCTGCAAGGCCGGGCGGGCAACGTCGTCAGCCTGGCCTGGAGCGCGCCCGCCTTCGCCAAGGCGCTGACCATGCCGCTGTCGGCGGCCAAGGCCGCGGAACTGCTCGGCGAACCCGTCGAGAGCGTGCTGCTGCGCACCGGCGGCGAGATCAGCGCCGTCTACGAGGTCAGGACCGCCACCCGCGAGCTGATCTTCAAGCTCTACCCGGGCCTGTTCACCGACCGCATGCGCAAGGAGCGCCGCGTCTACGAGCTGCTGGCCGGCAGCGGGGCGCCCGCACCGGCCGTGGTGCTGGCCGACGACTCCAAGCGCGACCTGCCCCAGGCGTACCTGGTCATGACCAAGATCCCCGGACAACCGCTGTCCCAGGTGTCGGCCACGCTGGACGAGGAGAGCATCGAGCGGCTCTACCGCGACATGGGCCGAGTCCTGCGGGCCGTGCACAGCGTCGAGCTGACCGCCTTCGGCCCGTTCGACGGGCTCCAGGAGCCGACCAACGACGCCTACGTCGGCGGCGAGTTCGAGACGAAGGCCGCCCGGTTCGCCGAGTTCGGCGGCGACCCCGAGCTGCACGCGGCGCTGGTCGCCAAGCTGCGCACCGGCCGCCCGCTGCTGTCCCGCTGCGCCACGCCCGTGCTGCTGCACCACGACTTCCACGAACGCAACGTCATGGTCGCCGAGCAGGACGGGCGCTGGGAGCTGACCGGCGTCATCGACGTCGAGAACGCCCTCGGCGGCGACCCGCTCATGGACCTGGCACGGACCGACTACTTCGCCGTCCGCGGCGACGCCCGCCGCCGGCGGGCGCTCCTGGAGGGGTACGGCCCGCTGCCGGCCGACTGGGCCGAGCGCCTGGCGTTCTACCGGCTCTACCACGCGCTCGACCAGTGGCACTGGCTGGCCACCATCGGCGAGGTCAGCGCGCTGGAGCCGATCACCGGGGAGATCCGCGAGCACCTGACGGAGGCACCGTGACCGAGAGCGTCTTCCCCGCCTCCTACGCCCAGCAGCGCATCTGGTTCCTCACCGAGCTGACGCCCGACCTGCCGCTCTACAGCATCGGCGGCGTCTACCGGCTGGAAGGGTTGCGGGTGACGCGGCCCGAGCTGGTGGAGGAGGCGCTCCGGCTGGTCGTGCGGCGGCACGAGCCGCTGCGCACCCGCTTCGAGCTGCGCGACGGGCAGGTCGTGCAGCTCATCGCCCCCGACGTGCCGGTGCGCCTGGCGCGGAGCGACCTGTCCGGCCTGGACGCGGCCGACCAGGCCGCCGAGCTGGCCGCGCTCGGCGCCGCCGACGTGGCCGAGCCGTTCGCCCTCGACCGGGCCCCGCTGTGGCGGGCCCGGCTGGTGGACCTCGGCGGCGACCAGTGGCGGCTGGTGCTCGTCACCCACCACACCGTCTTCGACGCCTGGTCCTCCGAGGTCTTCGCCGAGGACCTGGCCGAAGCGCACGCCGCCCTGCTGGAGCAGCGCGAGCCCGCCTTCGGCAAGCTGACCGTGCAGTACGCCGACTACGCCGTCTGGCAGCGCGAACGACTCGACGCCGGCGAGCTCGACGAGGACCTGGCCTACTGGCGCGAGCGGCTGGCCGGTGCGGTTCCCCTCGAACTGCCCACCGACCGGCCCCGGCCGGCCGAGCTCAGCTACGCCGGCGCCAACCACGCCTTCACCGTCCCCGCCGAACTGGCCGAACGGGTCACCACCCTGGCCAAGTCCTCCGGCGCGACCACCTTCGCGGTGCTGCTCACCGCCTTCGCCGCCCTGCTGGCCCGCTGGAGCGGGCAGAACGACGTGGTCATCGGCTCACCGGTGGCCGGACGCGACCTGCCCGAGCTCAACCCGCTGGTCGGCATGTTCGTCAACACCCTGCCGCTGCGCGCCGACCTCGGCGGCGACCCGACCTTCGCCGAAGCGCTGGACCGGGTCCGGGACACTGTGCTGGAGGCGCTTGACCGCGCCGAGGTGCCCTTCGCGCGCATCGTCGAGGAGGTGCGGCCGCCGCGCGACCCGGCGCGGACCCCGCTGTACCAGGTGGCCTTCAACCAGTTGCCGTTCGACGTCCGCGGCCAGTTCGGGACCGGTACCGCCAAGACGGACCTCACGCTGGAGGTGCAGAACCCGGACGGGGAGATGAGCGCCTGGCTGGAGTACAGCACCGACCTGTTCGACCCGGAGACCGTCGCCGAGCTCGCCGGCAGCTACCTCGCCCTGCTCGACGCGGCCACCGCCGACCCCGCGCTGCCCCTGTCCCGGCTGCCGCTGATGTCGGCCGCGCGGCGGGCCGAGGTGCTGGCCTCCTGGCACGGGCCGCGCCTGCCGTACCCGCCGCAGCCGCTGCACGAGCTGGTCGCGGCCCGCGAGCCGGACGCGCCCGCGGTGATCGTCCCGCACGAGGACCGCACGCTGACGTACGGCGAGCTCGACCGGCGGGCCCGCGCGCTGGCCGCCGAACTGATCCGCCGCGGCGTCGGCGGCGAATCACCGGTCGCGGTCTGCCTGCCGCCGGGCGGCGACCTGGTGATCGCGCTCCTGGCGGTCCTGAAGGCGGGCGGCTGCTACGTGCCGCTCGACCCGCGCTACCCCGAGGCGCGGCTGCGCTTCATGCTCGACGACTCCGGGACCGCCCTGGCGCTGACCACGCCCGAGCTGGCCGGGCGGCTGCCCGGCGTGCCGTGCCTCGTCGACTTCCCCGGCGAGCCGCCCGCCGGCCTGGTGCTGCCGCGGGTGTCGCCCGACGATCTCGCCTACCTGATCTACACCTCCGGCTCCACCGGCACCCCCAAGGGCGTCATGGTGCCGCACCGGGGCGTGGTCAACCTGGTCGAGAGCCTGGCCTTCGACGCCGCCGAACGCATGCTGCTGCTCACCCCGCTCTCCTTCGACATCGCCGCCCTGGAACTGTTCGGGCCGCTGCTGGCGGGCGGCGCGGTCGTGGTGGCTCCGCCGTCCGGCAAGCTCAGCGGCCTCGACGTCACCACCGTCCAGGCCCCGCCCTCGGTGCTGGCCGAACTCCTCGACCAGCTTCCTCCCGGGCTGCCCCGCCTCTTCAGCGGCGGCGAGCCGCTGACCGCCGGCCTCGCCGCGCGGCTGCAGGCCGTGGCCGGGCAGGTGCACAACATGTACGGCCCGACCGAGACCACCATCTGGTCCCTCACCCACCGCCTCCGGCCCGACGACCCCGCCATCCGCATCGGCCGCCCGGTGGCCAACACCACGGCCTACGTCCTGGACGCCTCCATGGAGCCCGTGCCGCCCGGCATGATCGGCGAGCTCTACCTGGGCGGCGACGGCCTGGCCCGCGGCTACCACCGCCGCCCCGACCTCACCGACACCCGCTTCGTCCCCGACCCCTTCGGGCCGGGCGGGCGCCTGTACCGCACCGGCGACCTGGTGCGCCGCTGCCCGGACGGCCTGCTGGAGTTCATCGGCCGCACCGACGACCAGGTCAAGGTCCGAGGCGTCCGCATCGAGCTCGGCGAGGTCGAGTCGGCCCTGCTCACCCACCCGGGCGTCACCCGCGCCGCCGCCGCGGTCCGCGACGACGCCCCCGGCGGCCCCGCCCTCGTCGCCTACGTCGACCGCCTCGCCCCGGTCGGAGAACTGCGGGCCCACCTGGCCGACCGCCTCCCACCCACCATGGTCCCCAGCCTCTACGTCAGCGTCGACACCTTCCCCCGCCTGCCCAACGGCAAGCTCGACCGCACCGCCCTCCCCCCGCCCCAGCCCCTGGCCCCCTCCACGTTCGCCGCACCCCCTTCCACGGCAGCGGAAGAACTGGTCCACGAGATCTGGGCCGAGGTGCTCGGCTTCGACACCTTCGGCGTGGACGCCGACTTCTTCGACCTCGGCGGCCACTCCATGCTCGGCACCCGCGTGATCGCTCGCCTCTGCTCCGACCTGGACCTCGAACTGCCGCTCAACACCCTGTTCCTCACCCGCACCGTCCGCCGCCTGGCCGCCGCCGTGGAAGCCCGCCTCACCGCCGAAATCGCCGCACTCTCCGACGAGGAGGCCCTCACCCGCCTCACCTCATCCACCGGACAGGAGGACACCTGACCCAGGTGGCACCCGCCGCCCTGAACGAGGCTCTAGGCCGGGCGAGGCACGCTGACGGCGTGAACCTCGCCCTCGACGACGACGATCTGCGCGCCCGACCCCGGCTGCAGGAACTCCCGCACGTCTGCCTGGGCACGAGGCCGTTCGACCAGACCTACGCCAAGCTCAGCCAGCGCCGCCCGCAAGGATTCAAGGGGGAGCGCCGGCTGCAGCGGCCCGTACTCGATCCGGATCGGATCCGCAGCGATGCCGACCCCGGCTGACCGAAGCCGATGGAACTGCACCGTGAAGTGGACGCCCCACCACGTCGGCGCACCGATGTGCCGTTCCCAGAAGAACTCGATCAGACCGTAGTCACGCCACATCCGCCGCCGAGCCCGGTTCTCCGCCGACGTGGCCCCGAGGATCCCGTCGACCTCGTCCGGACTGCTCGTCGAGTCGGCCCTCAGGACATGCCCCCGCACGATGACATCGACGGCAAGGCGCAGCGTACTCACGCTGGGGTGTTGTGGGGAGCTCTCGTCACACCGGCTGAGTGTAGACAGGTCGCTCTTCTTGGCGCCTGCTGGGGCCGCGCGCATAACCCCGGTCAGCACGTGGAGCGCATGCGGCCGAACCTTGACGGACGTCGTGGCAACCTTCGGCCCAGCCTCGGTCCTCTTCGCCGGAACCAACCCCGGCGTCGCCGTCCCTTCCTGTGGGTGGAAAAGGGTTGGACGGGGTGGTGTTCAGGCCGCTAAGTTGCGGGCGACCGTGACATCGCCCGAGGAGGTGGGACCCATGAACGCAGTAGCTATGTGGGTGCTCCCCCTGCCGTCACGGTCGGGCGATTGACGTAGGTGTCGCCGGGAGCGCCAAGGCACTCCTGAAGGGCAACACCTATGCATTCTCAGCAGGAGCCCACGCCGAGCGGTGTGGAGCGGGAGCTGGACAGGTTCGATGTGGTCGTCGTGGGCTGCGGGCCCACCGGGGCGATGCTGGCCGCCGAACTGCGGCTGCACGAGGTGCGCGTACTCGTGCTGGAGAAAGAGACCAGGCCCACGTCGTTCGTTCGCATCGTTGGGCTGCACGTGCGCAGCCTCGAGTTGATGGCGATGCGCGGGTTGCTGGAACGCGTGCTGCCGCATGGGCGGCGGCGGCCGGCGGCGGGGTTCTTCGCCGCGATCCCCAAGGCGGCGCCCAAGGGGCTGGATTCGGCGTACGCCTACTTGCTGGGCATTCCGCAACCGGTGATCGAGCGGCTGCTGGAGGAGCGCGCGGTCGAGCTCGGGGCGGATGTGCGGCGCGGGAGCGCGGTCGTGGGGATCGAGCAGGACGGCGAGGGGGTGACCGTCGAGCTCGCGGACGGGGAGCGGGTGCGGGCGCGGTATGTCGTCGGGTGCGACGGCGCGCGCAGTACGGTGCGGAAGCTGCTCGGGGTCGGGTTTCCCGGGGAGCCGGCACGGGCGGAGACGCTGATGGGGGAGATGGAGGTCGGGGTGCCGCCGGAGGAGGTCGCCGCCAGGGTGGCGGAGATCGGCGGGGCGCAGCAGCGCTCCTGGCTCCGGCCGTTCGGCGAGGGGGTCTACAGCGTCCTGGTCCCTGCGGCCGGGGTCAGTGATCGTGCGGAGGCGCCGACGCTCGATGACTTCCGGCAGCAGTTGCGCGCGATCTTCGGGACGGACTTCGGGGTGCATTCCCCGCACTGGCTGTCGCGGTTCGGGGATGCCACGCGGCTGGCCGAACGGTATCGGGCCGGGCGGGTGCTGCTGGCCGGGGATGCCGCGCACATCCATCCGCCCATCGGCGGGCAGGGGCTCAACCTGGGCATCCAGGATGCGGTCAACCTCGGCTGGAAGCTGGCCGCGCAGGTGCGGGGCTGGGCACCGGAAGGCCTGCTGGACACCTACGAGGCCGAGCGGCGGCCGGTGGCCGCGGATGTGCTGGACAACACCAGGGCGCAGACGGAGCTGCTGTCTCCCGAGCCGGGGCCGCAGGCTGTACGCAGGCTGCTCACCGAGCTGATGGACTTCGACGAGGTGAACCGGCACCTGACCGAGAAGATCACCGCGACCGGCATCCGATACGACTTCGGCGCGGGGCCCGACCTGGTCGGCCGCCGCCTGCCCGATCTGGCAACGAAGCAGGGCGATCTGTACGGGCTGCTGCATCGCGGGCGGGGGCTGCTGCTGGACCGCACGGAACGGCTGGACGTCGGCGACTGGGCCGACCGGGTCGACTGCCTTGCGGATCCGGCGGCGGAGATGGACGTCCCGGCCGTTCTGCTCCGGCCGGACGGGCATGTGGCCTGGGTGGGCGACGATCAGCGGGAGCTGGACGATCAGCTCGCCCGCTGGTTCGGCTGACGGGCCGAGCCAGACGGGAGGGCATCAGCTCGGGGTGCGCTGGGCGGCAGGCCGTACAGCGCACCCCGAGCGGTTCTACGGCTCGCGGCGGGACAGGGCCCGGTCGAGCAGGACGGCCGGTACCACCGCGGCCGCCAGGGCGGCGCCGATCCAGGTGACGGACGTGATGCCTGCGCCGGCGGTCAGGGCGGCGGCGGCGAGGGCCGGGACGAGGCTGATGCCGAGCTGGAACGCCGAGACGGTGGTCGCCCCGGCGAGGGTGGGCGCCGCGGCGGCGATGGTGAAGACCCGGCCGTAAAGGGCGGGGTTCAGGACGAACGCGGCGACCCCGAGCAACAGGACCAGGGGGACGACGGCCAGCGCGTGCCGGCCCAGCAGCGCCAGCAGGATCGACACGGCCGCGATCCCGAAAGCCCCGGCCAGCAGCGCGAAGGTGGGCCGCCGGTCGGCGATCCGGCCGCCGACGGACACGCCGGCGAAGGCCCCGACGCCGAAGAGCGCGAGGACGGCGGGGATCCACACGCCGGGAAGGCGGGTGAGGTCGGTCAGGAAAGACGCCAGGTAGTTGAACGTGATCATGTAGGCGGCCGTGCTCAGGATGGTGACGCCGTAGATCACCCAAAGCTGGGGCCGCCGCATCGTCCGCAGCTCGCGGCGCACGCTCGGCTCGGTGTCCGCCCGGGTCGCCGGCACCGCGATCAGGCTCAGGACGGTCCCCGCCACGGTCAGGACGACCACTCCCCAGAACCCGCCACGCCAGCCGGTGAAGTAGCTGAGCATCGCCCCCGCCGGTCCGCCGGCGACCATCGCCAGGCTGAGCCCGCTCACCACGACCCCCGAGGCCCGGGCGGTGCGGTCGGGCGTGACCAGGCTGATCGCGATGACCGCCGCGACCGCCCAGTACCCGGCGTAGGCCAGCCCGCTGACGAACCGGGTGGCCAGCAGCACGGCGTAGCTGTCGGTCAGCAGGCCGATCGCCACCGAGGCGGCGAAGACGACCTGCGTGGCCACCAACGTGGTACGGCGAGGCCAGCGCAACGTCAGGATGGCGAAGGGCGGTCCGCCGACGACCACCCCGGCGGCGAAGGCCGAGATCAGCGCCCCGGCCGTCGACAGGCTGATCCGGAAGTCGCCGGCGATCTCCGGCAGCACCCCGGCCAGCAGGAACTCCGCGCTGCCCATCGCGAACAGGCTGAAGGCCAGGATGTAGACGCCGACCGGCAACCTCCCGCCCGAAACCGCAGCCTGCTGAGGGGCGGTCTCGACGCTCATCGGCCCTCACCCGTTCCCATCATCATGATCACGTCCTGCGTCTTCAGTGTCGTCTCGCTCATCGCGATCACCTCCGCCGCAGACGATGCGCCCTCCGTCCCGGAGGAGGCAATTCTTGTTGCCGTTTCTGGGAACGGTGCGGTGAAATGGCGGCGTGGACGACCTTTCCGCCATCACGGCCGCGCTCGCCGAAGTCGGGCCGCGCCTCAAGCGGCTGCGCATCCAGCGGGACGTGACGCTGGCCGAGCTCGCCGCGGCCACCGGCATCTCCAAGAGCACGCTGTCGCGGCTGGAGTCCGGCCAGCGCCGTCCCAGCCTGGAGCTGCTGCTGCCCATCTCGCAGGCGCATCAGGTGCCGCTGGACGAGCTGGTGGGCGCGCCCGAGGTCGGCGACCCCCGCATCCGGCTGACCGCGAGGAAGGTGAACGGCAACACCGTGCTGCCGCTGACCCGCCAGCCGGGCCCGATCCAGACGTACAAGATGGTCATCCCGGCGCGGCGGACGGAGCCCGAGCTGTGCACGCACGAGGGCTATGAGTGGCTCTACGTGCTCTCGGGAAAGTTGCGGCTGCTGCTCGCCGACCATGACCTGGTGCTGGGGCCGGGGGAGGCCGCCGAGTTCGACACCAAGCTGCCGCACTGGTTCGGCAGCACCGGCGAGGGGCCGGTGGAGATCCTCAGCCTCTTCGGCCGCCAGGGGGAACGCATCCACGTCCGCGCCCGCCCGCGTTCGTCGAAGAAATGACCCGAGGGTAGAGTTCCTGGCCGCGTGAAAACGCGCCGCTCCGCCGCCGGGCGGTTCCCTCCTCGCCCAAGGACGTCGTCTTGCTGTTGCCCGTCACCCGTCCGGCCTGGCTCTCGCCGAAGGTCGCCCGTACCGAGCTCCTGTCCGGCCTGGTGGTCGCGCTCGCCCTCATCCCCGAGGCGATCTCGTTCTCGGTCATCGCCGGTGTCGACCCCAGCGTCGGCTTGTTCGCCTCCTTCACCATGGCCGTGGTCATCGCCGTCGTGGGCGGCCGGCCCGCGATGATCTCGGCGGCCACCGGCGCGGTCGCCCTCGTGGTCGCCCCGCTGGTCCGTGAGCACGGGCTGTCCTACCTGATCGCCGCGGTCATCGTGGGCGGCCTCATCCAGATCGCCCTCGGCGCGCTCGGGGTGGCCAGGTTGATGCGGTTCGTGCCGCGCTCGGTGATGGTCGGCTTCGTCAACGCCCTCGCGATCCTGATCTTCATGGCGCAGGTGCCCGAACTCACCGGCGTGCCCTGGGCGGTCTACCCGCTGGTCGCCGGCGGCCTGGCGCTCATGGTGTTCTTCCCGCGCCTCACCACCGTGGTGCCGGCCCCGCTGGTCTCCATCGCGATCCTGACCGCGATCACGCTCGGCGCGGGCCTGGCCGTCCCGTCCGTCGGCGACCGTGGCGAGCTGCCCTCGGCACTGCCCGCCTTCGGCCTGCCGGACGTGCCGTTCACGCTGGACACCCTGGCCGTCGTCGCGCCCTACGCCCTGGCCTTGGCGCTGGTCGGGCTCATGGAGTCGCTGATGACCGCCAAGCTGGTGGACGACCTCACCGACACGCACTCGAACAAGACGCGCGAGTCCGTCGGCCAGGGTGTCGCCAACATCGTCACCGGCCTGTTCGGCGGCATGGGCGGCTGCGCGATGATCGGCCAGACGATGATCAACGTGAAGAACGGCGCCCGCACCCGGTTGTCGACGTTCTCCGCCGGCGTCTTCCTGCTGATCCTGTGCCTGGTGTTCGGGCCGTGGGTCTCCCAGATCCCGATGGCCGCCCTGGTCGCGGTGATGATCCTGGTCTCCTTCGCCACCTTCGACTGGCACTCGGTCGCCCCGGCCACGCTCCGGCGGATGCCGTGGGGGGAGACCATCGTGATGGTCACCACCGTCGCCGTCGTGGTCGTCACGCACAACCTGGCCATCGGCGTGGTGGTCGGCTCGGTCACCGCGATGGTGATCTTCGCCCGCCGGGTCGCGCACCTGGCCACGGTCACCGCCGTCCCCGACTCCGACCCTGGCCGGGCCGTCTACGCCGTCACCGGTGAGCTGTTCTTCGCCTCCAGCAACGACCTGGTCTACCAGTTCGACTACGCGGGCGACCCTGACGAGGTCGTCATCGACCTGTCCGACGCCCACATCTGGGACGCCTCCTCGGTGGCCGCCCTGGACGCCGTCACCAGTAAGTACGCCGCCCGCGGCAAGACCGTCACGGTGACCGGCCTCAACGCGCCGAGCGCCGAGCTGCACGACACCCTCGCCGGCCGACTGTCCTGACCGGCCCGCGCCCGGCTCACCGGGCCGAGGCCACGGCCGGGTCGCTCCGCCGTACCTCGGAAGCAGCGTCCGGGCCGGGCCTGCGGCGGAGCGAGAGGACGGCCCCCACGCTGAGGGCCGTGCACAGCCAGGCGAACCAGTCGCCGAAGCGGGCGTACGGGGTCTTGCCGGGGCCGGCGGGGACTGTGGCGGTGGTCAGGACGAAGTCCTCCCGGGTGTTCTCTGTGTCGCCGCCGGCCAGCACGCGGCCGTAGCCGTCCGAGATCATCGGCGTGCCCTTCTGTGCGGCCCAGGCGATCGCGACGCCGCTCTCCACCCCGCGCAGCAGGCCGCTGCGGCTGTGCTGCCAGCCGTTACCGAACTCGTCGGCAGCCGGTACGGCCAGCAGCCCCGCCCCGGCCAGGCCGTAGGAGCGGGCGGGGTCGGCGAAGTTCAGGTCCATGCAGTTGGCCAGCCCGATCGTGCCCCCGGCCGCGTAGACCAGGTCGCGCCCGGCGACCAGCCCCGCGCCGGGCGCGACGTGCCACTTGGTGTAGACCGCGGGCGCCGAGCCGTCGCCGGCGTAGGCGAGCACCTGGTTGTACTTGGCCTCCGGCGTCTTGTGGATCACCCCGACGACGACGGTACGGCCCAGCGTGCCCAGCGCCCGGTCGAGCACGGCCCGGTCGTCCGGGCGGGTGGCGAACGCGGCCTCGGGCAGGACGACGGTCTCGACGGAGGCGGGCAGCGCGGCGATCCGTTCGGCGTAGCCGCGCAGCCGGTTCTGGGCGTCCGGCTCGTCGAGCTGCGGCGCCCACTGGAACCGCCCGGCGACGAGGAGGGCGACCTGCCGCCCGCCGGTCGCCGGTTCGGCCAGCCGTACCAGCCCGAAGCCGACCGCGGCGGCGCAGAGCACCGCGCCCACGGCGATCGCCCGGGGCCGGAGGGAGGCGAGGGCGGCGGGGACCAGCAGGACGAGGTACTCGACCGACCACGACCCGGCCACCGACGCGATCTGGATGACGGCGGGCAGGTCGGCCTGGGTGCCGGCCAGCGGCCACAGGATGCCCACCGGGCTGGTCATCAGGTACAGGTGCCCGAGCGCCACCCAGAGCGCGGGCGCGGCCAGGACGGCGAGCACCGCCCGGCCCCGGACCATCAGCGCGCGGAAGAGCGCGACGACCAGCGCGAACAGCAGCGCCGAGCCCGTCATGATCACCAGGGCGACCGGGAACGGCACGGACGGGGTGTTGAGGTAGAAGTGCAACTGGTTGCCCTGGGCGAGCAGGTAGGCCAGGAAGGCCGCCCCCGCCGCGCTCCACCCGCCCACGCGCGGTGCTACCAGCAGCAACGGCAGGGGAGCCAGCCAGGTCAGCGCGGGCACCGGGGTGAGGCCGGTGCCGAAGAAGAACAGGACGGCCGAGGCCGTCGCGGCTAACGGAAGGCTAAGCCTGGAGACCATCGATGATCCTTCTCGCGGTCCGCTCGCACAGGCGGCGGAAGTCGGGTTCCGGCAGGGCGATGCGGCCGTTCAGGTAGAGCAGGACCAGGCCCTGCGCCGCGGAGGTGAGCGCCATGGTGGCCTCCAGCGGGTCGTCGCGGCGCAGCAGGCCCTCGTCCATCCAGTCGCGCACGGCGGTGAAGATCGGCCCGAAGGTGGGGGAGTCGCCGGTCTGGAAGTCGTCGGGGTAGCGGCGGGCGTCCTCGCGGCGGTCGGTGAGCAGGAAGCGGTAGACGTTCGGCTGGCCGAGGGCGAAGTCCAGGTAGTCGTTCAGCAGGCCGGTCAGCCGCTCGGCCATGGGCTCGTCGCGGCGCTCGCTCCAGGTGCCGGCCGCGGCGGCGAAACCGGCCTCGGCCACCGCGCGCAGCAGCGCCTCCCGGCTCGGGTAGTGCCGGTAGGCGGCCATGGCGCTCACGCCGACGTCCGCGGCCACCCGGCGCATGGTCACGGCCTCCGCGCCCTCGGCGGCGAGGATCGCCAGGGCGGCGGAGGCGATACGTTCGGCGGTCGTCACGTTTACAGCGTATACAGCCGACGTATACGCTGTAAACAATCAGCCGGTTCCGGCCCGGCGGGCGAAGCCCCGGAGCTGCCCTTCGTGCACGTCGCCCACCCACTCCCAGCCGGGCCTGGCCGAGGTGACGCGGGGGTCGCCGAAGGGGCGGCCCTCCCGCAGGGCGAGGACGTACGCCCGGTCCAGCTCGATCCGCTCGCGGAACCGGCCGGCTCCGCAGGGCGACCCGTGGCCGGGGACGACGGCCTCGACCTTGGCCGCCACGCCCTCGAACAGGTCCAGGGCGGCGAGGTAGTCCTCGACCGGGTCCGCGGTGCCGTCCCAGTCGAGGATCGGGACCAGCACGTCGGAGAGCATGTCGCCGGCCACCAGCACCCCGCGCTCCTCGATGAGCAGCGCCGCGTGGCCCGGCGCGTGCGCCCGGTGCTCGATGATCCGGACCTGCGGGCCCTCCCAGGGGAGCCGGGTGGTCCCGGCCGGCAGGGCGGTGATGAGGCCGAGCAGGTCCAGCGGGATGTGCTCGGCGAGGCCGGTCGGTTCCAGGTGGGCGGCTATCTCGGCCTTGGCGTCCGGGGCGGCCAGTTGCTCGCGGATGACGGCCGCGCAGCGGGCCGTGCCGTACCGCGGTGGCGTGCCGAACCGGGGGTGCCAGAGCAGGTGGTCCCAGTCCGGATGCGTGGAGAAGCCCGCCGCGACCGGCCGCCCCGACGCGGCCAGGTCGTCGGCGAGGCAGGCCAGCTCGTGGTCCTGGATCCCGGGATCGACGAGCAGCACGCCGTCCCGGCCGTGCACGACCACGGTGTTGGTCCGCACGAACTCGCTCTCGTGGACCAGCACACCGTCGGCGACCTGGTTCAGCACGGGTGACTCCCTTTCATTTCGCGCCGTAGGCGCGGAGGAAGGCCTGGACGGCTGAGGTAGCCAGTTGGGCGCGCTCGGCGTCGGAGTAGTCGGCCGAGGCGCCACCGCAGAACATGGCCCGGTTGACCGGGATCCACAGCAGCAGGCCCATCAGGTGGTTGGCCGCCAGGTAGGGGTCGTCGGCGTGGAGGAGCCCGCGCTCGGCCAGCCGCTGGAAGCCCGCGCTCAGCGTGGCCAGGACCGGCTCGAAGCCGAGCTCGTACCAGCTCCGGCCCAGGTCGGGGAAGCGGTCCGCCTCGGCGATGATCAGGCGCCGCAGCCGCAGGACGTCCGGTTCGAGGAGCCGGTCGAGGAAGGCGCGGGTCAGCCGTCCGAGGTCGCGTTCGAGGTCCTCGGTGTTGTCCAGGGTGGCGGCCACGACCTTGATCACGCCGTCGAGCTCGCCCGCCGTACTGATCACCAGGTGGGCGAAGAGCTGCTCCTTGTCGGTGAACTGCTTGTACACCGTCTGCTTGGAGACCGACGCGAGCGAGGCCACCTCGTCCATGCTCGCGCCCACATAGCCATTGCGCAGGAAGACCGAGCGGGCGGCCTCCACGATCTGTGCGCGCTTGCGGGCCGACCGGCCCTCTTCAACCTCTGCCATGAAAGAAGAGTACTAGACAGTCCAGTACTGTGACGAGTACTGTACCGTCTAGTTCCGAAACGACGAGTAAGTCAGGTGGATGACATGAGCGAGCTTCAGAAGCAGGTCCAGGGTCTGGCCGACGAGCTGGTGGACTCCGGCGCCGAGCGCGGGATCCAGGTCGCGGTCTACCGCGACGGGCAGCAGGTGGTCGACGTGGTCGCCGGTGTGGCCGACCCCGAGACCGGCCGCCCGGTGACCCCCGACACCCCCTTCTACAACTTCTCCATCGGCAAGGGCGCCACCGCCACGGTCGCGCACGTGCTGGCCGAGCGCGGTCTGTTCGAGTACGGCACGCCGGTGGCAGAGCTGTGGCCCGAGTTCGGCGCGCACGGCAAGGGCGGCGTGACCGTGGCGCACGTCCTGTCGCACACGGCCGGCGTCCCCGGCGTGCCGCTCGACACCACGCCCGAGGACATCTGCACCTGGGACACCATGGTCCACGCGCTGGAGAACGCCGAACTGTGGTGGGAGCCCGGGACCAAGGTGGGCTACCACGCCTACACCTTCGGCTTCCTGGTCGGCGAGATCGTCCGGCGGGTCACCGGCAAGCCGATCTCCCAGGTGCTGCTGGAGGAGGTCTCGGGACCGCTCGGCATCGGTGACGAGCTCTACTTCGGCATGCCCGCCGACCAGCACCACCGCCTGGCCCGGCTGGAGGACGCGCCCATGGACCCGTCGGCGTTCATGGACATGCCGGCCGACCTGCCCATGTTCAAGGCCGGCCCGATGACCCTCATGCCGACCGCCGAACTCGGCAGCCGCACCGACTACCTGCTGTCCGACATCCCCGCCGGTGGCAAGACCTCCGCCCGCGCCATCGCCCGGATGTACGCGGCGCTGCTCGGCGAGGTGGACGGCGTCCGGCTCATCTCCGAGTCCCGCCTGCGCGAGGCCACCTCGGTGGTGTCGAGCGGCATGGACGAGGTCTTCGGCATGCCGACCGCCTGGGGGCTCGGCTTCGCCATCGGCCGCCCGGACGGGATGCCGGGAGCCGGCCAGGGCGTCTTCGGCGTGGGGGGAGCCGGCGGCAGCGCGGCCTACGCCGACACCGCCACCGGCGTGACGGTCGCGATCACCAAGAACCGGCTGACCCACGACTTCGACGTCGTCAAGGCCGTCGGCGACCTGGTGGCCGCCCACTAGACCCCGCTCGGGCTCCCGAAGAGGGAGGGCCGCTCGGGCAGGTCGAGCACGCCCGACAGCGCGAGCAGCCCGACCAACGCCACCCCCGCGACGAGGACCCACGCGAGCGGGTGGCCGAGGTTGAGCGTCCACGAGCCGGACCTGATCCGGGCGTGGACCAGGAACGCCGGGTCGCGGCGGTTGGCGTACACGGCCCCGGCGAGGAACCAGTGGCGATCGTCGTCGCGCTGTACGACACCCGAGTCCTCCTGCTCCTCTCCCGGCAGGGCGGGCAGCCGGTGGCCGGCCTGGCCGACCCGGAACTCCCAGGCGACCCAGACCGCCGCCAGCACGACGAACGGGGCGAAGGCCGCCACCTGCCAGAGCGGGCCAGGACGGACCACCTCCCACTGGAGCAGGGCGGAGACGGCCAGGCTGAGGTTCACCGCCGCCACTGCCAGCAGGGACAGGACGGCGACGCCGCGCAGGTACGCCCGGTAGCGCCGCGCCGATCCGCGAGGCCGGGCGGCGTCGAGGTCGGGCCTGGCCCGCAGCACGGCGAGGGTCGCGAGGAGGCCCACCACGGTGACCGCCACCTGCGCGAGCACCGGCTCGAAGGCGCTCAGCGGGGTCGTGGGCACCCGGGCGGCGCCGCCGTACCCCGGGAAGGCGGGGAGGGTGGCGGGCAGCGAGCCGTACCGGACCCAGCCGAGCCCGGCGGTGAGCAGCAGGACCGCCGCCGCCGGAAGCGCCCAGAGCCACGGCAGGCGCACCGGGTCGGTGCGGAAGCCGGTGTCCACGGTGACGCCCTGCCGCCGCTCGGCGCTCCAGCCGCCGGCCCGCTTGGCGGCCATGATCCGGCGGTGGGCCACGAAGTGGAGAGCAAGACCGGCCGCGACCAGGACGGCCACGACGACGCCCACCGGGACCCAGAACGTGGCCGGCACGGCGAGCACCCCCGCGCCGACGACGCCGCGAGTGTAGAGCCGCCGCGCACCGGCCACGGCGGGGTCGGTCGCGCGCTCGGCGCTCACGCGCACCCCGAACGGCAGGGTGGGCCGGGCGATCGCCGGCAGCGTGACCAGCAGGCAGGTCACCAGGATGACGGTGATCATGAATTCTCCTCGAAGCCGAGCAGCAGCGCCTCGCAGCGCCGCAGCACCTCCCGCCGGTCCAGGCCGTGCACGGTCGCCTCGGCGAGCAGCACGCTCATCCGCGCCTGCCAGTCCTCGGCGAAGGCGTCCTCCGGCGGGCCGCTGTCGGGATCCCGCCGCACGACGGCGCCGCTCTTGCGGTTGATCCGGATGACGCCCTCCTGCCGCAGCAGGTCGTAGGCCTTGTTCACGGTGTGGAAGTTGATGCCGAAATCGCCGGCGAGCTGGCGGGTCGAAGGGAGCGGGTCGCCCTCCTTGGCCTGCCGCCGGGCGATGGCCTGCAGGATCCGGTCGCGGATCTGCTGGTAGATCGGGACCTCGCTGTCGAGGTCGAGCGTGAGCTGCACCCTCCGATTCTATCTGATATACAACTTATAGAACAGATAGAGCTTGGAGAACATGACATGATCCGATTTGCCCCCATCGGCGCGGTGACGGCGTGAACATCGAGGTCCGCGGCCTGACCAAGGCCTACGGAGCGGTGCGAGCCGTCTCCGATCTCAGCTTCGACCTGCCGCCCGCCACCGTGACCGGCTTCCTGGGCCCGAACGGCTCGGGCAAGACCACCACCATGCGGATGATGCTCGGCCTGGTCACCCCGACCGCCGGCACGGCCACCTTCGGCGGCAGGCGCTACGCCGACCTGCGCAACCCCTCGGCCGTCGTCGGCGCCGTCCTGGACAGCGCCGGCTTCCACCCCGCCCACACCGCCCGCGACCACCTGCTCGTCTACGCCCGGATGGCCCGCCACGGCGTCCGGCGCGTGCGGCAGGTCATGCACCTGACCGGCGTCGCCGCCTTCGCCGACCGCGGCACCCGCGCCCTCTCCACCGGCATGCGGCAACGCCTCAGCCTGGCCACCGCCCTGCTCGGCGACCCGCGCGTGCTGCTGCTCGACGAGCCGAGCAACGGCCTCGACCCCGAGGGCATCGCCTGGCTGCGCGGCTTCCTGCGCGACCTGGCCGCCGAAGGCCGCACCGTCCTGGTCTCCAGCCACGTGCTCGGCGAGATCGAGCACCTGGCCGGCCACGTGGTCCTCATCCGCCGGGGCCGCCTGGTCACCACCGGCCCGCTCTCCCTGCTGTACGGCACGGCCGCCGTCCTGGTCCGCACGCCCCAGGCGGACCTGCTGGCGGCCCGCCTGACCGCCACCGGCACCCCCGTGGAGCACGCCGGCCACGACCTCCTGCGCGTCCACGGCCTCAGCGCCCCCGAGGTCGCCGAGACCGCCGCGCACCACGGCGTCGTCCTGCACGAGATCACGCCGGAGCGCCCCTCGCTCGAACAGACCTTCCTGCACCTGACCGGAGACCCCCGATGACCGCCCTGCTCTTCGCCGAATGGACCCGCCTGACCCGCACCCGTCTGTGGTTGTGGGGCCTGCTGGCCGCCGGGGGCACCGGAGCCCTCATCGGGCTGCTCGCGCTCGCCGGCCCCGAGAACTTCGACCCGCCCCTGCCCGCCCTCCACACCGCCCAGGGCACCCACGCCCTGGTGGGCCTGCTCGGCGTCACCGTCTTCGTCCCCGCCCTGCTCGGCAGCGTCGCGGTCGCCTCCGAACACCGGCATCGCACCATCACCACCACGACGCTCTACGCGCCCCGGCGCTGGACCTGGCTGGCCGCCAAGCTGACCGTCTACACGGGGGTGGGGCTGGCCTACGGCCTGCTCGCCACCGCCGTGACGGGCGGCGCGCTGTTCGCGGTCGCCGCCGCCAAGGGCCTCACGCTCGGCCTGCCCGCCGCCGCCGTCGCGGGCATGCTGGGCCGCATCGCCGTGGCGATGGCCGTCTACACCCTGCTCGGCGTGGCCGTGGGCGCGCTCCTGCGCAACCAGGTGGCCGCCCTGGTCGTGGTCGGGGCCTACTTCTACTTCGTCGAGACCCTGCTGATGGTGCTGCCGGGGGTCCGGGAGCTCTACCCCTACCTGCCGGGCGGCGCCACCGCCGCGCTCACCGGCTTCACCTACCTCACCGACGCCGTCGCCACCCAGACCGGCCAGGCCGTCACCCACCTGCTCCCGGCCCCCGTGGGCGCGGCGGTGCTGGTCGCCTACGCCCTGCTCGCCGCGGCTCTGGCCATCGCGGTGCCGCTGCGCCGCGACATCTAGCGCGCGACCCAACGCTGGGCCAACAGCCGGAGGCTAGCGTCCGTCGTCCCCCTCATCGCCTCATCGAAGGAGACGACCGTGATCCGTGGGATCGTCACCGCCACCGCGATCCTCTCCCTCGCCGCCGGCGCTCTGCTCGCCTCCATGCCGCCCGCCGCCTCGGGGATCCCGCGCGACTGCACGGTGGCGGAAGGCTCCGGGCCGTCCGATTCGGGCCGGGCCCGGTGCACGTCGGGCACGGGCCACTTCCGGGCGGTCGCCTACTGCACCTCCAGCCCGACGTTCAGCCGCGGCGGGTACTACTGGGGGCCGTGGAAACGGCCCGGCGAGGCGTGGTCGGTGGTGACCTGTCCCAGCTCCGCGAAGTACGTCGTCGACACCGGCTACGAACTGGCCAACTGGTAGCCGGGCGGTTGGCCCGGGCTGTCAAGGACTCCGCGCCCGGGTTGTCATAATCGCGGGATGGATCTCGGGGTGCTCGGAGCGGTGACGGTGCGGGGCCTGCCCGTCCCGGCGGGCAAGCAGGCGGTCATGCTGGCGTTATTGCTGTGCCACCCCAATCAGCCGGTCCCGGGGGAGGCGCTGGTGCAGGCGGCCTGGCCCGCCGCGCCGCCGTCCCCGAGCACCTTCCGCTGGCACCTGCACCAGCTCCGCGGCCTGGTCGGCGACCGGCTCACCCGTCAGGGCGACGGACACCTGCTGACGGTCCGTGACGGCGAACTGGACGCGGCCCGCTTCGAGACGCTGACCCGGGCCGCCCGCACCGAGCCGCCCGCACGGGCGCTGCCCCTGCTGGAGCGCGGCCTCGCCCTGTGGCGCGGCGAGCCCTTCGGCGGGCTGCGCGATCCCCTGGCCATCCAGAGCGAGGCCGCCCGCCTGGAGGAAGCCCGGCTGCTGGCCGTCGAAGCCCAGGCGCGGGCCCTGCTCGCGCTCGGCCGCGCCGCCGAATGCGCGCTCGCCCTGGCCGCCGTCGCCGAGGCCCACCCCTTCCGCGAGTCCCTGACCGAGCTGTGGCTTCGCGCCCTGGCCGCCTCCGGCCGCCGCAACGAGGCGCTGCGCCGGTTCGAGCAGACCCGCCGCCGCCTGCGGCACGAGCTGGGCGCCGAGCCCTCCGAACCTCTGCGCCGCCTGCACGAGGACCTGCTCCACCGCGACCCCGCGCCGGAGCTGCTGCCCCCGGACGTGCACGCCTTCACCGGTCGCACGGCGGAGCTGACCGTCCTCGACCGGCTCCTGGACCGCACGCCGAGCGTCGCGGTGATCAGCGGCGTCGGCGGCGTCGGCAAGTCCGGTCTGGCCCTGCACTGGGCCCACCGCCGCCGCGACCGCTTCCCCGACGGCCAGCTCTACGCCAACCTGGGCGAACACACCCCGGCCGAAGTGCTCAACCGCTTCCTGGCCGCGCTCGGAGCCGCGGCCATCCCGGTCGAGCAGGACGCCCAGGCCGCCCTCTACCGCCGCATCACCGCGCAGCGCCGCACCCTGGTCATCCTCGACAACGCCACCGGCTCCGCCCAGGTGCAGCCGCTGCTGCCCGCGGGCCCCGGCTGCGCGGCGGTGGTGACCGGCCGCAGCCGGTTCGAGAGCCTGGTGGCCGAGGGCGCCCTGCCGATCCCGCTGGACGTGCTGTCCCGCACCGACGCCGCCCTGCTGATCGGCCGGATCGCCGGGATCGAACCGGCGATGGCCGAGCCGCTGGCCGAGCTGTGCGCCCTGCTGCCCCTGGCGCTGCGCGTCGCCGGCGCCAGGCTGCTGACCCGGCCCGGCGGCCTCGAAGCGCTGACCGCCCGGCTGGCCGGGGAGCTGCGGCTGGACGAGCTGCGCGTCGGCGAGCTGGACGTCCGAGCCAGCCTGGAGGCCGGCTACCACGACCTGCCCGGCGCCGAACGCCTGCTGTTCGAACGCCTGGGCCTGCTCCAGGCGCCCAGCTTCACCGCCTGGACCGCCGCCGCCGTCCTCGACGTGCCGCTCACCCGTGGCGGCGACCTCCTGGAACGCCTGGCCGAGCGGCAACTGCTGCAGCCGGACGGCATCGACTGCGCGGGACAGGAGCGCTACCGCTTCCACGACCTGATCCGCCTGCTCGCCCGCGAACGCGCCGGCACCGGCCCCGACCAGCACGCCGCCGTGGAGCGCTTCCTGCGCTGCCTGCTCACGCTGGCCAAGAAGGCCTACCTGCGGGAGTACCGGGACGCCTTCCGGCTCATGGAGTGCGACAGCCCGCCGTGGGAACCCGCCGGGCACGTGCTGCCGGAGGACCCGATGACGTGGCTGGCGGCCGAGCGCACCACCCTGCTCGCGGCGGTCCGCCAGGCCGCCGACCTCGGCCACACCGGGCTGAGCTGGGGATTGGCCCTGGCCGGTGTCCGGCTGTTCGAGATCCAGGGCAACCTGCTCGACTGGCAGCAGAGCACCGAGGTCGCCCTCCAGGCCTGCCGGGACCACGGCGACGAGCGCGGGGTCGCGGCGATGACGGTGTCGCTGGGGTCGGTGGCGGTCTTCCAGAAGCACTACACCAGGGTGGTGGACCTGCTGGCCGGCGTGCTGCCCGAGCTGGACAACAAGGCGTTCCGCGCGATGGCCACCGGCAACCTCGCCTACGCCGAGCTCGCCCTGGGCCGGACCGAGGACGGGGTGGCCCGGCTGACCGAGGCCGTCTCCATCGCCGAGGGAGCGGGGGACCCGGTCGTGGAGGCGGTCCTGCTCGCCCGCCTGTCGCTGTTCCAGGACGACCCGCGTCCCGCCCTGGACCGGGCGGCGGCCCTGGCGGCGGGCCGGCGGCGGGTGTCGCTGATGGTCCTGCTGTGCGACCTGCGGGCCACGTTGCAGGGCGGCCACCCGGATCAGGCTGAGGCGCTGGCGCAGCGGCTGGTGGGCGAGGTGCGGTGCTACGGCGACCGGATCCTGGAACGTGAGGCGTTGGCCATGCGGGCCGAGTGCCTCAACGCGCTGGGCCGGTTCGAGGAGGAGGCCGAGTGCCTGCGCCTCGCCCACGACCTGGCCCTCGCCCAGCACGCCCAGCCGGCCGCGGACCGCCTCGCCGTACGGCTGGAGGCCTTGAGCGGTCGGATCCGGCGGTAGGGCAGGCCCTACCGCCGAGAGGCCGGGTGACGTCACTGATCTTGACGCTCCGCCCGGCCAGCATGGGCACATGCGTAAATATCTGGCTGTGACCGTGCTGGCCTCCGCCGTCCTTGCCTCCGCCTCGCCCGCGCTCGCCGCCACCGAACCGTTGCAGCGGCAGGTCGACCGGTTGACCGAGCACTCCGCCGTGCCCGGCGCCTTGTTGTCCGTGCGGGAGCCGGACGGCACCGTCCGCACCTGGACCTCCGGCACCGCGCAGCGCGGCACCGGCAGGCCGATGGTCGGCTCGGACGCCCGTTTCCGTGTGGCCAGCAACACCAAGCCGGTGATCGCCGCCGCCGTGCTGAAGCTCGTCGACGAGGGCCGGATCGACCTCGACCAGCCGGTGGAGAAGTACGCTCCCGGGTTGCTGGACGGCCGGCCGATCACCGTGCGGCAGATCCTCACGCACACCAGCGGCCTGCCCGAGTACGGGAACCTGATCGACCCCAAGGGCCCGCTGGACGACCGCACCTTCCTGCGGGCCGCGCTGGACGCCGACCCGGTCGGCCCCGGCTGGTCGTACGCCAACACCAACTACCTGGTCGCCGGGATGCTCATCGAGAAGGTCACCGGCAAGGGCTTTCGCGCCTACACCCGGCAGACGGTCCTGCGCCCGCTCGGCGACACCTACTGGCCGCGCAAGGACGAGACCGGCATCCGCGGCAAGCACGCCCACACCTACGGCGTGGACCCGTTCAACCCCGAGAGCCAGGGCCGCAAGGTCGTCGACACCACCCGGCAGCCGGCCTACCTGTTCGGCGCGTCCGGCGGGCTGGTCTCCACCCCCGACGACCTGAACCGCTTCTGGCAGTCGCTCTCCCTCTCGACGATCAAGGCCATGACCGCCGACACCGTGCCCGCCGCCGACCCGCCCGGCGGCCGCCAGGGCCTGGGTCCCGTGCGGTATCAGCTCGCCTGCGGCCCCGCCTACCTGCACGGCGGCGGCCTGCCCGGCATCCGCTCGCTGAGCGGCCGCGACCGCGCCGGACGCGCCGTCACCCTCTACGTCACCGGCGTCCCCGCCGACGAGAAGGCCCTGTTCCAGGTGTTCGAGGCCGCCATGTGCGCCGGCCGATGACTTTTCCGCGCCCCGCCGGTCTACCTGCCACAACCCGAGGAAAGGAAGGCGCCATGGGTACCGGCGAGGTTCTGATGGACGGCATCGTGTTCGGCGAGTCACCGCGCTGGCACGACGGACGGCTCTGGTTCTCCGACTGGGGCGCGGGCCAGGTGATCGCGCTGGACGACTCCGGCAAGCACGAGGTGATGGCCAGCGTGCCGTCCTTTCCGATGTGCATCGACTTCCTGCCCGACGGGCGGCTGCTGGTCGTCGACTCCGCCCACCAGCAGGTGCTCCGGCAGGAGCCGGACGGCTCTCTGGTACGGCATGCCGACCTGTCCGGCATCTCGGCCAAGCCGTGGAACGAGATCGTGGTGGACGCCGGGGGCACCGCCTACGTGAACAGCATCGGCTTCGACTTCCCCGCCGGCGAGTTCGCCCCCGGCTTCATCGTGCGGGTCACCGCCGACGGCGCCGTGGAGCAGGTCGCCGGCGACCTGGCCTTCCCGAACGGCATGGCGCTCACCTCCGACGGCCGCACGCTCATCGTCGCCGAGTCCTACGCCAACCGGCTCACCGCCTTCGATCTCGACCCGGACGGCGGCCTGTCCGGCAGGCGCGTGTGGGCCGAGACCCCGGGCGACCACCCGGACGGCATCTGCCTCGACGGCGAGGGCCGGGTCTGGTACGCCGACGTCGGCAACAAGCACTGCGTGCTGGTCCGCGAGGGCGGCGAGGTCGTCGCCACGATCGGCACCGAGCGCGGCGCCTTCGCCTGCGCGCTGAGCCCGGGGGATCAGCCGCGGCTGTACGTGGTCGGCCAGGAGTTCGGCGGGCCGGACGCCGCGCCCAGCGGGCAGGTCGTCGCCTTTCCGGTCACCACGGGCTGAGCCGCGCCGACTGACCGGGGGAGTCGCGGGTACAGGCGAGGCCATGTTCGACGGTTTCGCGGCAGAGGTCGTGGCGGTGGGGGAGACGGAGCTGTTCGTCCGGCACGGTGGCACGGGCAGCCCGATCCTCCTGCTGCACGGCCATCCCCGCACCCACGCCACCTGGCACCGGGTCGCCCGCCTGCTGGCCCGGCAGCACACGGTCGTCTGCCCGGACCTGCGCGGATACGGCCGCTCCGGCAAACCGCCCACCACCGCCGACCACGCGCCCTACTCCAAGCGCGCCATGGCCGGTGACCTGGCGACCCTCATGCGCGAGCTCGGTCACGAGCGGTTCGCCGTCGCCGGGCACGACCGGGGCAGCTACGTGGCCCACCGGCTGGCCGCCGACCACCCCGGCCTGGTCAGCCGCCTGATCGTCATGGACGGCATTCCCATCGGCGAGGCGCTCGCCCGCGCCGACGCCAGGTTCGCCGCCGCCTGGTGGCACTGGTTCTTCCTCGGCCAGACCACCCAGCCGGCCGAACGCGTCATCAACGCCGATCCCGACACCTGGTACGCCACCACCGACGAGCACATGGGACCGGAGGCCTACGAGGACTTCCGGCGAGCCATCCACGACCCGGCCGTGGTGCACGCGATGTGCGAGGACTACCGCGCGGGCCTCACCGTCGACCGGGACGCCGACGACGCCGACCGCGCCGCCGGACGGCGGCTCACGATGCCCACCCTGTTCCTCTGGTCGTCCAAGGACGACATGGAGGAGCTGTACGGTGACCCGCTGGCGATCTGGCGGGAGTGGGCCGGCGACGTCCGCGGCCACGCGATCGACTCCGGGCACCACATGGCCGAGGAGGCCCCGGAGGACGTGGCGCGATCGATCCTGTCCTTCCTCAACGACGGCTGAGCCGGCCCGCCTCGATCAGGCGCGGGCGCGCAGGCGGCGCAGGGTACGCGGATCCTCGAAACCGACCTCGCGGGCGGCGGCCTCGACCGTGGCGCCCCGGCCGAGCAGGTGTTCGGCGCGCTCCAGGCGCAGGGCGTTCTGGTAGGCCAGGGGAGTGCGGCCGGTCGCGCGGGTGAACAGGCGGGTGACGGTGCGCTCGCTGCAGCCGGTGGCCGTGGCCAGCAGGCTCAGCGGCAGCCGCTCGGTGAAGCGGGCCTCGATCAGGTCCTGGATGCGGTGGACCGTCTCGTCCACGTGCGAGCGCCAGCGCAGCAGGGGGCTGATCTGCTCCGCCGTACCGTCTCTGTGGGTGTGCACCAGCATCGCGCGGGCCACCTGACCCGCGGCGTAGGGGCCGTGCCTGGTGGTCACCAGGTGCAGGGCGACGTCGATGCCGCTGGCGACGCCGGCGGAGGTGACGACCCGGTCGTCCTCGACGTACAGCGCGTCCTTGACCACCCGTGCGCGCGGGTAGAGGCGCGCGAGCTCGTCCTGGACGGCGTGGTGGGTGGTGCAGCGGCGGCCGTCCAGCAGCCCGGCGCGGCCGAGCGCGTCGGCACCGGCGCAGACGCTGGCGACCGTGCCGCCCGAGGCGTGGTGCTCGCGCAGCCGGCGCAACGTCCGCGCGCCGGCCGGGCGGGTGGGACCGCGCCAGCCGGGCACGACGACCAGATCGTCGGAGGCCAGCGGTGGCCAGGCGGTCTCGGCGCGCAGGGTGAGCCCCTGGACGGTGGCGACCTCGGCCTCCTCGCCGACGTAGGTCAGGGTGTACGGCCGGCCGAGGTCGTTGGCGGTGGAGAAGACCTGGGCGGGCCCGGCCACGTCGAGCAGGTGCACCTGCGGGATGAGCAGGAAGACGACGCGGGACACGGCCGGCCCCCTTCCTAGGCTCCGGTGAGCTCGGCCACCGTCCTGATGGTGGCGAAGCGGCCGGACAGAGCGTATTCGGTGCGGGCGACGATCTCGTCCACGCCGAGCGTGCGCGGATCCTGGACGAGCTCGTCGAAGGGCGCGTCGTGCGGGGCGTCGCGGTGGGGGATCGGCGTGGTCGCGGTGGCGTCGATCGCGAAGTCCACCTCGAAGCCCAGGTCGGAGGCCAGCCGTGTGGTCGTCTCGCAGCACTGCTCGGTGCGGATGCCGCACACGGTCAGCTTCCTGATGCCGCGCTGGGTGAGGTACTGGTGCAGGTTCGTGGTGGTGAAGGCGTTGTGGGCGGTCTTGGTGAGCACCGGCTCGCCGTCGAGCGGCTTGATGCCGTCCATCAGCCGCACGAACCCGCGGGCGGGGTCGAAGACCGTGCCCGACCCGGGGCGCGAGCCGAGCACCCACACCACCGCGTCGCCCGCGCTCCTGGCGGCCTCGGCCAGGCGGTTGACCTGGGGGACGATGTCCGGCTGGGAGGTGTGCCGCCAGTCGGGCATCTCGAGGAAGGAGTTCTGGACGTCGATGACGACGAGTGCGCTGGTCATGGCCTCAGCCTGGCGACAGGCGGCGGCGAGCTGAAGGCCGGATCCGGTCGGCCTGCGGGCCGATCCGGTCACCGTGGCCCGCCTCGGGTGGACGAGAATGCGACGATTGAGCGGTTTCTGCGTGAGGAGCACCCCTTGATCGACTTTGCGGCCGGCCGGCCTCGTCCCCATGCCTTCGACGTCGCCTGGATCCACGGCTCGCCGTCGGCCAAGCACAACACCGATCCCGACCTGCAGGTGTACGCCTACGACGAGCACACGTTCGTGCTGCGGCAGAACATGGCGATCAACTACGAGGCGCCCTTCCTCTTCCTGCTGTTCGGGAACGAGCAGGCCGTGCTCCTCGACACCGGGGCGACCGAGTCCGCCGAGTACTTCCCGGTGCGGGCGGTGGTCGACGGGCTGATCGACGAGTGGCTGCGCCGGCACCCGGTCGACGACTACCGGCTGCTCGTGCTGCACACGCACGCTCATGGTGACCACGTCGCGGGGGACGCGCAGTTCGCCGACCGGCCGGGCACGGTCGTGGTGGACGCCGGGCTGGGCAGCGCGTGGCCGTTCTTCGGGTTCGACGAGGACCCGGGGCGGGTCGCGCTGGTCGATCTGGGCGGGCGGGTGCTGGAGTGCCTGGCGACGCCCGGCCACCACGAGGCGGCGGTCACCTTCTACGACCCGTACACCGGGTTCCTCCTCACCGGTGACACGATCTACCCCGGGCGGCTCTACGTCCACGACTGGGCCGCCTTCGTCGGCACGCTCGACCGGCTGATCGACTTCGCCTCGACGCGGGAGGTCACCCATGTCGTCGGGTGTCACATCGAGATGACCCGGACGCCTGGGGTGGACTATCCGGTGCGTACCACCTACCAGCCGGACGAGCCTCCGCTGGAGCTGACCGTCGGTCACCTGACCCGGATCCGTGAGGCGGCCGGGCAGGTGGGGGAGCGGACGGGGGCGCATGCTTTCGACGACTTCATCATCTGCCGGTTGGACGGCTGAGCGCGTGTGCCTGGCGGTTCAGCGCCACGGTTGAGGGTGGTGGCTGGCCCGGTTGTTGGGGGCGGTTGTTGGGCGGGGTTGTTGGGCGCGGTTGTTAGGGGCGGTGGCTGGGGGCGGTTTGTCCGGCTTAGCGCCAGTGCCGGTCGCCGATCAGCAGTGCCTCGGCCCCGCCGTCCGCGAAGACCACCTGCCCGGTGACGAACCGGTTCTCCGCACCCCCGAGCCAGCAGATGAGCTCGGCGATCCACTCCGGCCGCCCGGGAAAGCCGCCGAACGGCTGCGGCGCGGCCGTCTCGACCGCCGCCCGCACCTCGGGGTTACTGAAGATCCACGAAGCCGCGGGCGTGTCCACCACCCCCGGCGCGACGGCGTTGAGGGCGATCCCGGCCCCCGCCCAGTCGGGACCCGGCGCGACCCTGCGCACCCACCGGTTCAACGCCCGCTTGGCGATGCCGTACGCGCCGGCCGCGATCGCCGGCTCCCCGTGGACGTAGGCGAGAGCAGCCGCCTCGTCCCCGTCGAGACATGCCTGGACCACCCGCTCGTCCGCCGGCGCGAGCGAGGACGTGGACGACACCACCACCGCCCGAGGCTCCCGCCCCTGCGCCAGCAACGGCCGAAGCCCTTCGAGCGTCGCTACCGCCCCGAAGTAGTTGGTTTCGAGCAGCCCCGTCCGCCCACCACCGGCGACGGCGAGCACCGCGTCGACGGGCCCACGTTCGGCCACCTGCTCCACCAACGACCGCCGCCCCTCGGGCGTGGACAGGTCCGCCCGCACCTCGGCGTCGTCGAGGTCACACCCGATCACCCTCGCGCCGCGCTCACGCAACAGAGCAGCGGTCGCCGCCCCGATCCCCGACGCCGAGCCGGTCACTACATAGGTCCGCATGGCACATCACCCCTTCAAAGGAAATTTCACGACATGGCGCGCGTGGCCCGGTCGAAGAGCTCCACCAGCTCGGCCGCGCACAGATCCGGGTCGCCCCCTGCGGCGATCAGCGGAGCCACCCCGTCGATCGAGGCCCGCAGCGCCGCCGCCATGACCTGCGGGTCGAACGCCCGGAAGTCGCCGGTGCGCTGGCCCTCACGGAACAGCCCGGCCAGCCGGTTCTGCGACTCGACGTGATACCGCTCGTAGTCGCGCAACCCGCCGTTGAGCAGGATCTGCCGCAGCGCCTCCACCTCCCGCGCCTGCGCGGCGATGAACCCCACGTTCGCGCGGATGACGGCGCCCAGCAACTCGCGGCAGCCGCTCACCCCGTCGAGGGCCGCGCTCATGTACGCCTCGCTGTCGGCCACCACCTGGTCGGCCACGGCCGCGAGCAACTCGTCCTTGCTGGAGAAGTGGTAGGTGATCAGCCGCTTGCTGCTGAGCCCGGCCTCCGCGCAGATCGCCTCGAACGTGGTGGCCTGGAACCCGCGCTCGGCCAGCACGCTGATCGCTGTGCGGGTGATCTGCTGCCGGCGCGCCGCCGTCGCCTCCTGCCGGCTGATCACGCGACTCTTCCTTCGTTATCCACTTGGGTAAAATAATCCAAGCGGATAACAAGGCACAACCCCGCCCCGGCGGATCGCTAGGCTGCGCGCATGCCGCACAACATCTGCGCCCTGGTCGTCGCCGGACCGATCGACACCGAGCGGGCCGGCCTGGTGGGACTGCAGGCCGTACTCGTTCATGGCGACCTGCATGTCTTCCCGATCGACCACTACTACTCGGCCTACTGGAGCGCGAAGCGCGCCAATCACGCCAGGCTCGAGCTCCCCGCCGATCTCTCCGCGGCGATCACCTTCCCCGGGGAGGCAGTGCTGCGCGACCTGGCCGGCGAGGTGAGTGGCACGGACCGGCCCCGTTTCGCGATCATCCAGACCGAGTACTTCGCCGGGATGGGCTCCCAGTGGGCGGTCGCCTTCGAGGGCGTGGAACGGCTGTCGCCGGACGGCTCGTCGATCAACCAGGCGCTCGCGGCGCTCGGCGTGCGGGCGACCGCCACCATGGACGAGTTCGAGGTGCTCGGCCTCACCGGCTTCCGCGGCAACCCCGACTACCTGGACGACTACGTCGACCTGTGCGACGAACTCGGCGTCTGACGCACGACTACTCAGTCCTACTGTATAGTGGTACTCGGTGCCACCAAGTACCGAAGAATCCCTGAAGAGGACCGCGATGGACGACCTGACCGAGATGCTGAAAGGCACTCTCGAAGGCTGCGTGTTGGAGATCATCGGCAGCGAGGAGACCTACGGGTACGCCATCACCCGCCGGCTGAACGACCTCGGCTTCTCCGAGGTCGTCGAGGGCACGGTGTACACCATCCTGCTGCGGCTGGAGCGGAACGGGCTCGTCCAGGTCACGAAACGGCCGTCCGAGCTCGGCCCGGCGCGCAAGTTCTACGCGCTCAACGACGCAGGACGCGCCCGCCTCGCGACCTTCTGGGCGAAATGGGAGTACGTCTCATCGCGGATCGACAAGCTCAAGGAGGGCGGCAGATGAGCTTCTGGGAAACCATCACCGGCAGCGATCTCACCAGGGAGTGGAAGGCGTTCGAGGTCCGGGCCGCGGCCTTGCCGGCCGACTATCGGGCGGCGTGGGAGCAGATCAAGGCTCACCTCTTCGCCTACGGCGACTTCACCGGCCGGAACCTGACCCCGATCGTCGACGGCGCCCTGGGCCTGCTCGAAGAGACCGCGGCCGACGGGCAGGACCTGCACGACGTGCTGGGTGACGACATCGCGGGCTTCTGCGCCGCCCTGGCCGGCGGACAAGGCGCCCGCACCTATCGCGACCGGTGGCGGGCGCAGTTGAACAGGAACGTCGCCAGGAAACTGAGCCGGCTGGGAGGCTGACGTGGGCATCCGAGACATCATCGAAGGCAAGAAGCAGTGGCGGGCGCACCAGGCACGGGTCAAGGCGCTCCCGCCGGACTACCGGATCGTCTACGAGGAGATCCAGCGCTACTACTTCAAGGTCGGACCGACCGACCTGATCGACGGGTCCCTGCTGCCGGGGCTGCTCGACTTCTTCGAGGAGGGGGCCGCGGCGGGCACGGGTGTCCTGACCCTCATCGGCGAGGACGTCGCCGCCTTCGCCGACGACCTGATCAAGGACACCCCCACCTTCGCCGACCTCTACCAGGAGTCCGTCGCCGCCAAGCACGGGACGCCCGAGCACTGACCCCACCGACGACGGTGCGGGCGCCGTCCTGGCCACCGCCCAGGCCAGGACTAGCGGGCGGTGGGTTCAAGGGGACACGATCCTGCGCCTGCCGCCCACCGAAACGGTCGTCGCCGCCGTGACCTTCGTCCAGCGCGACGCTAGAGCGCCTCACCCAGCAGCCGCCGCAGCTCTTCCCCCTCGACGACGGCCGACGCCTCCGCCCGCCCGCCGAACCGAAGCTGCGTGAGCACCCAGAGCTCGGCGCGGCCGAGGTCCGCCTGCGTCTCCTCCACCAGGTCGGGAGGCAGGTCGTCCGGCTCGGTGGCGCGGTAGGCGACGAAAAGGTCGGGCACCGTCAACCCCCGCCCGTCCGGCCCGAACCGCTCAGCAAGATCCTCAGCCAGCTCCCCCCGCGCCCGCCCGGACAGCACATGTGCCGACAGCGCGTAACCCAGGAACTCACCGATCACCCCACCGGGATCGTCGGTGACACGGATGATCGGCCCGTCACGCCAGATGGCACGCATGACCGGACAGACTAGATCCGAAACAGCGACAGTCAACTCGCGCAGGATCTCCATACTCCTGCCGGTTGGTCCTGCAGTGACTCGGTTAACCTTCCGCTTCTGGCTCTACGAGCGACGTGCCCCCACATCTACGGATCGGCTGCCGCACCTTTAGCCGGGCTCAGGCTGAGGGCGGCGCAGGTGCCCGAGGCGAAGCCGTACACCGCGGTGAGTGTTGAAGGGGGCCAACGAGGGGATCGGCGTGCGAGAGATTCGGGGCGAGCTGGTTCTGCGGCCGGATGCCCGCAAGGGGTGGGTCTTGCTGGGGGCGGCGTCGCTGGCGGCCGTTGCCATGGTCGGGGCGATTCTGATCGGTGATGCCCCGACGGTGTTCGCGCCGATCGTGGGCGCCGCCTTCGTCCTCCCGATCCTGCTGGGAGCCGGTGCCCTGGTCCGGGCCCGGATCGTCCTGACCACGGATGAGATCGTGCTGCAGGGGATCTTCTCCGAGCAACGCCGCCCTCGGGGACGTGCCGCGCAGGTGGTGCGCGTGACCCTCCTCGCGCCGCGGGGGTCGCCCGGCGAGACCCTGTTCGTGCTCGAGCGGACGGTGAGCCGGTGCTCAGGGTGCCCGGCGGCGGCTACGCGCGCGAGGACATCGACCGGCTGGTCACCGCGCTGGGGGTGCCGTGCAGCGGGCCCGATCATGCCGTCAACGCCAACGAGTTGGCCAAGACGCACCCGGGGCTGGTGTCGCGGGTCGAGCGGCATCCGTATCGGATCGCGTTCGCGGTCCTGGCGGTCGTCGTCATCGTGATCGTGGCGTCGATCTTGGGTTGACCGGTGGGGTGTACCATCGGTACATGCCGTTGCCACGTTTCTACCGGCTGCCCGCCGACCGGCGGGAGTCGATCCTGCGGGTCGCCAGGGAGCACTTCGCCCGGGACGGCGCCGACCGGGCCTCCTACAACAAGATCATCGCCGAGCTCGGGATCTCCAAAACCTCGGCCTACCAGTACTTCGACGGCAAGGACGACCTGTTCGCCGGGGTGATCGAGGATGTGCACGCGCGGATGTCCCAGGCGCTCGGGGCCTGGGCGGACGCCGGCTCGGCCGAGCAGTTCTGGGAGCGGTTGCGGGCGGCGTCCGACCGGCTGGCCGCGCACGGGCTGGCCCATCCCGAGGACCTGGCGCTGCTGGATGCGAGCACGGCCCAGGACCCGGCGCCGTGGCTGGCGCCCGTGCTCGACAACGGGCGGGCGCTCGGCGTGATCAGGTCCGACGTGGATCGGGAGCTCATGCTCGCCGCCACGGCCGCAGTCCTGCGCGCCGCCGATGTCTGGGCGGCCGAACGGCTACGCGAGGGCCGAGCCGTACCGGATGTGATCTGGAGCCTGGTACGAGGAATGTGGAGCAAGCCCGATGAGAGCTGAGATCGACTGGAACATCCCGGCCACGCCGCCGGGGTGGAGGGGTGCGTTCGAGCGGTTCATGGGCCCGGGCAAGACCCGGGCGGAGCTGCGGATGGAGGTCGCGGGCTCGCTGGCGTGCATGGCGCTGCTCGGCTGGCACCTGCTCGTGACGCCGATCCAGGGCGGCTGGCCGCAATGGCTGGTCACGGTGGTCATCGGCCTCGACCTCGTGGGCGGCGTGATGACCAACGCGACCAACGCGGCCAAGAGGTGGTACCACCACAAGCCCGCCCGCGCCCGGCTCGGGTTCGTCGCCGCGCACCTCGTCTACCTGGCGGCGATGGCGTTCGTGGTGCTGGACGCGGCGTGGGGGTGGTTCCTGGCCAATTCCGCGCTGCTGCTGGCGGGCGCCCTGCTCATCGAGAGCGTCAGGCTGGAGGCCAAGCGGCCCGCGGCCATGGCCTCCTACATGGCCGCGGTGCTGGTCAACCTGACGGTCCTGCCGGTGCCGGAGGCCCTCGACTGGTTCACCGTCCTCTTCTTCCTCAAGCTCCTGGTGTGTTACCTGGTGCCGGAAGCGCCCATGCGCTCGGCGCCGGTCACTGGACCGGGATCAGCCGCAACGCCTCCTCCTTGAGCCCGCCCAGCGTCTTCATGTCGTACGGCGGAGCCGGGTCGTACTCGATGGCGAGCTGAACCGTCTGCGCCACCCGCTCCCCGGCCTCCCTGGCCAGCAACATCAACGCCATGTCGATCCCCGACGACACCCCGGCCGCGGTGACGATCTTCCCGTCGAAGACGACCCGCTCCTCGACCGCCGTGCTGCCGAGGCCGTCCAGGTGCCGCACCCACCCCCAGTGCGAGGTGGCCCGCTTCCCGGCCAACACCCCCGCCGCGGCCAGCACGAACGAGCCCGAACACACCGAGGTGGTCCAGGTGGAGGTCTCGTGCGCCCGCGCGATCCAGCCGGTGAGCGCCTGGTCGTTCATCGCCCCCGTCGTGCCGGGCCCGCCGGGCACGATGATCACATCGGGGCTGGGCACCTCGTCGAAGCCGGCGGTGGCCAGCAGGGTGAGCGTGCCCTGGTCGTCGGTGACGGGCCCCGGCTGCCCGGCGACGAAGGTGACCGTCCAGCCGGGCGCGAAGGCGAGCGCGGTGTACGGCCCGACCGCGTCCAGCGCGGTGAACTGCGGATACAGAGCGATGGCGACATGCATCGTGGTCAGCCTTTCCTGGAGTGGAACCGGCGGCGGTAGTCGCCGGGGGAGACCCGCCAGTGCCGGCGGAAGACTCGGTACAGCGTCTCCGGCACGCCGAGGCCGGTGAGGCGGGCGACCGTGTGCAGCGGGTGGTCGGTCGCCTCCAGCAGCCGCCGGGCGGCCTCGGCGCGCGAACGCTCCACGTACCGGCCCGGCGACAGGCCGCTCTGCTCGGTGAAGACGCGGGAGAAGTGCCGCTCGCTCATTCCCGAGCGGGCGGCGAGCGCGGGCACGCTCAGGTCGTCGGCCGGGTGCGCGTCGATGTAGGCGAGCAGGTCGCGGAGCGGCTCACGGGTCGGGGCGGCGATCTCCATGGGGCTGCTGAACTGGCTCTGGCCGCCCGGCCGGTGCAGGTACACGATCAGGCCGCGGGCCACGTCGCGCGCCAGATCGTGGCCGTGGTCCTCGGCGACCAGCGCGAGGGCGAGGTCGATGCCGGCGGTGACCCCGGCCGAGGTCCAGACCTGGCCGTCCTTGATGTAGATCGGGTCCGGGTCGACGGCCACCGCCGGGTACTCGGCGGCCAGGCGCCGGGCGGCCAGCCAGTGCGTGGTGGCCCGGCGGCCGTCGAGGAGCCCGGCGTGAGCGAGCAGGACCGCGCCGCTGCACACCGACGCGACCCGCCGCGCGCTGCTTGCCAGCCGGGCGAGGCCGCCGATCAGCGTGTCGTCGTGCCGGGTCCGCCAGACCTGGAGCCCGCCGGCCACGAGCAGGACGTCGATCTCGCCGCTCACCTCGCCGATCGCCCGCTGGGCCTGCACCGTAACGCCGCCCTGCGCGGTGACCGGCCCGGCGGCGGGGGCGACGATCTCCACCTCGTAGGCGCCCGGCTGGATCAGCCCGGCGGTGGAGAACACGTCCGCCGGTCCGGCCAGGTCGAGGAGCTGGAAGCCCTCGTGGATGACGATGACGACGCGCATGCCTTTCATGCTGGTCGATCGGCGGGATGGCGTCTATGACACGTCTATTGCAGATTGCGCCATCGCCCTTACGGCATGCGGAGGACGACCTTGCCGGTGGTGCGCCGGGTGATCAGCGCGGTGAGGGCGGTCGCGGCCTGGTTGAGCGGGTACTCGGCCCCCACCAGGGGCCGGAGGCGTCCCGAGGCGGCCAGCTTGAGCAGGTCGTGGAGCGGCTCGGCGGCCCGGCTGCCCGGCAGGCGCAGGTGGGCGCCCAGCCAGTAGCCGCCGACGGTGATGTTGCGCTCGGTGAGGTTCGCGGGGTCGAGGGGCGCGGGGTCGATCCCGCCGGAAGTCCCGTAGCTGATCAGGCGTCCGAAGGGGGCCAGCGCCCGGGGGGCCGCGTCGAACACAGGGCCGCCGACGGCGTCGAGGATCACGTCGGCCGGTGCGCCGCCGTTGGCCTCGCGGACGCGCTCGGCGTAGCCGTCGGCCTCGCCCTCGACGGCGGCGTCGGCGCCGAGCCGGAGGACCAGGTCGCGCTTGTCGGGGGTGGAGGCGGTGCCGATGACCCGTCCGGCGCCGAACTCCTTGGCCAGCTGGATCGCCATGTGGCCGACGCCTCCGGCCGCGGCGTTGACGACGACGGTTTCGCCGGGAAGGATCCGCGCCGCCGTACGCAGCAGATGCCAGGCGGTCAGCCCCTGGACCAGGAGGGCGAGCGCGGCGCCCGCGGGCAGGTCTTCGGGAATCTCGACCGGGTTGGTCGCCAGCGCCTTCGTGGCGTAGCCGCTGTTGGCGAAGGCGAGCACGCGGCGACCGTCCGGGTCGCGGCCGACGACCTCGCTGCCCGGGACGAACGGAAGTTCGGGCGGCTGGTAGGCACCGCGCAGGCGTTCGGCGTCGGCGAAGTTGAGACCGGCGGCCTCCACGTCGAGGAGGGTCTGGCCGGGGCCCGGCACCGGGTCGGGCAGGTCGGCGGGGGTCAGGACATCGGGCTCGCCCAGGCGTTCGGCCACCATTGCTCTCATGCCGTCAACGCTAGAAGCCGCACGATCGCGCAGGTAGCGGGCAGGGTTTGTGGTTGAGGCGGAATGCATGAAGATTTTTCATACGTTGTCGCCCTCGTGGATGACCTGAGTGTGGCCGAGCTGCGCGTGCTGGTGGCAGTGGACGGCGAGGGCAGCGTGTCGGGGGCGGGGGTACGGCTGGGCCTCACCCAGTCGGCGGTCTCGCACGCCCTGCGCGCGGCGGAGAAGAAGATGGGCGCGGTGCTCTTCCAGCGCGGACGCAGTGGTGCCAAGGCCACGCCGGCCGGTCATGCGGCGGTCGGGCACGCGCGGCGCATCCTGAGGCTGATCGAGGTGATGAAGGTCGACACCCGTACGGCCGCGCGGGGCGAGGTCGTGGGGACGATCCGGGTGGCGGCCTTCCGCAGCGCGGCCTTCCACCTGCTGCCCAAGGTGCTGGTGCGGTTCGGGCAGCGGCATCCGAAGGTGACGGTGACCGTGCGGATCGTGCCGGACCTGGGGCGCGGGATCGCGGGCGAGGTGGCGGACGGGCGCGCCGACGTGGGCGTGGTCACGCTGCCGGTGTACGTGGACGGGCTGGTCACCAAGGAGCTGTACGCGGAGCCGTACCTGCTGGCCTATCCAGAAGGGCATCCGGATCCGCGCTCGCTGCCCATGATCGATTGGCACGAGAACTGCGCGGGGGAGACCCGGCGCTGGCTGGCCCGGCAGGAGTGGATCCCGCCCGGCGACATCACCGTCGAGGACGACGGGGTGGTGATGTCGATGGTGGGACACGGGCTCGGCGCGGCGATCGTGCCCCGGCTGTCCACGGTCGGCGCGCCCGGCAAGGTCGCCACGGCCTCGCTCGGCGACGATGCGCCGCAGCGGCACGTGGGGTACGTGACCACGCCCGAGCTGGCCGGCTCGGCGATCATCCGCGACCTGCTCGGCGAGCTGCGAGCCATGAAGGTCCTGCCTTAGTGATTCTTTGAACGATCGTACTAGTTGTACTATCGTTCAAAAAACACAAGGAGGACTGCCATGTCTGCTGTGGCCACCCGACGCGAGTGGGCGGGCCTGGGCCTGCTGGCGCTGCCGACGGCGCTGCTCGGCCTGGACCTGACCGTGCTGTACCTGGCCTTTCCGAGCATGGCCGAAGCCCTGAACCCGTCGGCCACGCAAACCCTGTGGATCATGGACGCCTACGGGTTCTTCGTCGGCGGGTTCCTCATCACCATGGGCACCCTGGGCGACCGGATCGGGCGGCGTCGCCTGCTGGTGACCGGCATGGCCGCCTTCGCCGCGGTCTCGGTGTTCGCGGCCTTCGCCCCGAACGTCGAGCTGCTGATCCTCGCCCGGGCGCTGCTGGGGGTCGCCGGGGCCACGCTGATGCCCTCGACGTTGTCGCTGATCTCGGCCATGTTCACCGATGTACGGCAGCGCGCGGTCGCGATCGGGATCTGGGCGATGATGTTCGCCCTGGGCATGGCCGCCGGCCCCATCGTCGGCGGCGCCCTGGTCGGCACGTTCTGGTGGGGAGCGGCGTTCCTGCTCGCCGTCCCCGTCGCGGTCGTGGTGCTGGCGGGGGCGCGGGCGCTCCTGCCCGAGTACGCCGATCCTGGCGCGGGCCGGCTCGACCTGGTCAGCGTCGCCCTGTCGCTGGCCTCGATCCTGCCGGTGATCTATGCGATCAAGCACGCCGCAGCGCACGGCGCGGACCTGGGCACCGTACTGCTCGCCGCGCTCGGCGTGCTGGCCGGAGTGGTCTTCGTGCGTCGCCAGCGCGGCCTGGCCTCGCCGCTCCTGGACGTCACGCTGTTCACCAGCCGGGCGTTCTCCGTGGCGCTGACCGTCCTGCTGATCGGGCTGGTCGGGGTGGGCGGATCCATGTATCTGGTCACCCAGTACCTCCAGCTCGTCGAAGGCCTGACGCCGTTCGCGGCGGGACTGTGGATGGGGCCGCCCGCGCTGGCGATGTTCGCCGCGGCGATCGGCGCACCCCTCGTCGCCCGGCGGGTGCGTCCCGGCCTGGTCATGGCGGGCACGCTCGGCCTCTCGGTGATCGGCTACGCGCTGCTGGCCTCGGCGGGGCTCGGGGACGCGGTGCTGGTGGTGGCCGGGTTCGCGTTCATCTACCTCGGCCTCGGCGCGATCGCCGCCCTCGGCACCGACATGGTCGTCGGCGCCGCCCCGGCCTCGAAGTCCGGCTCGGCCGTCGCCATGTCCGAGACCGTCCAGGAACTCGGCATCGCCGTCGGCGTGGCCGTCCTCGGCAGCCTCACCACCGCCCTCTACACCGCCCGCATGGTCGCCCCCGCGGACGTCGCACCGGAGGTCGCGGCGCGTCTCACCGATAGCCTTCCCGGAGCGCTGTCGCTGGCCGGCCACGTGCCCGGCCAGGTGGTCGAGGACGCGCGGCAGGTGTTCGCCGACGGGGTGAACCTCGCCGCCGCCGTGGCCGGGGCCGCGATCGTCGTGGCGGCCGTGCTCTGCCTGACGGCCCTGCGGCACGTGCGTCCGCTGGGAGACGAAACCGAGCGGCCGTGACGGGCTGGACTACCCTGGACCCCAGGGGAGGGGAGCATGAACGAGGAGAGCGAGCCCGTCGACGGGCGCAAGGCCCGCGGTCACCGGCGACGCGCCGAGATCATCGACGCCACCCTCGCCATCGTCATGCGGGACGGCGCCGCCGGCGTCACCCACCGCACCGTCGCCAAACAGGCCGGCATCACCACCAGCCTGAGCACCTACTACTTCGCCACCCTCGACGACCTGCTGGTCGCGGCCCTGTCCAGCGTCGCCGACGCCTACACCGCGCGTATCCACCAGATCGTCGCCGGTCCCGGGGACAAGCTCCGTGGCCTGGCCGAGCTGATCGCCGAGTCCGGCGGCCCCGGCCGGGCGCGCGCCTTGGCCGAGCGTGAGCTCTCCACCCTGGCCGCTCGCCGCCCGGCGCTGGCACCCGTCGCGCGTCGCTGGCGGGAGAACGTCGCCGAGCTCGCCGCCACCCTCACCGACGACCCCGAGGCCATCGCCGCCCTGGTCGCCGCCTCCGACGGCCTGTGCACCGCGATCCTCATCGACAACGCCCCGGCCGACAGCGACTACGTCCACCGCATCCTGGCCCGCGCCATCCACGCGCCCCAGGACGCGGTCCCCTCCTGAACGGGCCTCGACGGTACGGCACGCCCGAATCAGTGCCAGCCGGTGCACCACGAGGAATTCGACCCCGCGCTCTTGCCGCAGGCCCGGAAGACGAGATTCGGATCTGAACTGGTGTAGTGAGCCGGCGTGTAGTTCCTGGGGTCACCACCGCCGTTGCCCCAATAGGTGAAGGGGCCGCACTGAATCCAGCCGTTCCCCTTCGTGCTGGAAACGTCCATCCAATACTGGTCGCCGTTGTTCCAGGCGCCGGCGAGCCGGGCCCACCCGGCCTGTCTCCCATTGACGTACCCGAAGCGCAGTTCCGCCCTCGCGCGGCTGAAACTCACCGAGGCGACTGTGTAGGTGCCCGTGGCGTTAACCGGATTCGGCCACGAAGAGCAACTTGCGGGATCCGCCGAAGCGGTGCTTGGAAGGGCCAGTTGTGCGGCAAGGAGTCCAACGGTAGCCGTCAGACCGGCAAGAGATTTTCTGAGCATGTCCGTCTTTCTGTGAGGTCGAACCCTGTTGGGCCATGGGATTCTGCGACCAGGTCCAGCCGGCGTACGGCGGTGCCCGGTATTCGACAGCGGTCCCGCGTGTCACGTCGGTCTCCGGACTGGGAGGCTGACGCCGTGAGCCTAGGCGTCCGCCGTTGGTTTTCTGTTGGGTACCGCAGTCGGTGAGATCGGAATCGGAAGCCCCTTGCCGCGGCGGCGGGATTACCGGGTTCGCGCCGTTCCTTGTCGTTGAGGGGACGACGGGTGTCGTGTTCCGTTCTCCGAGACCCGTGCAAGATTGGCCGGCATGGAGTTCTTCTGTTACCACCGTGACCGGCCCGGTTCTGCTGCTCTGCGCGAGAAGCTCACCGAGGAGCACTGGTCCTACATGGACCACTACACAGCCGAGCTGATCGCCCGTGGGCCGACCCTCGACGGCGACAGGGCCACCGGCAGCGTGCACATCGTCGACCTGCCCGATCCGGCAGCGGCGCGGGCGTTCGCGTTCGACGAGCCCAACCAGCAGGCCGGCGTCTATCGGGACGTCATGGTGCGCCGCTGGCGCAACGTGCTGGGTCGCACCATGTGGGACTTCCCCGGAGGGCGTGATGGCGGTGACCGCTATCTGGTTCTCGGCCTGGCCGAGGGAGGGGCCGCCGACCTCGTTCCGCCACCCGGCCGGCGAGACGACCTGATCGCTTACGGGCCACTGCTGTCCGACGACGGCACTTTCTGGCTGGGCACCGCCGCCTTGATCCAGGCCCCGGATCCGGGTACGGCCCGCACGATCCTGACTCCTGAGCTGTATGCCGATATCGAGGTCCACGACTGGACGTTCGGCGGACGGCGATGAACGTCTTGCCGAAGGTGGCGACGGTCAGGGCGCCGCGAGATGGCGGACGCCGCCTTCCACGGTGAGCGCGGCACCCACCCGTGCCGCGCGGGGCGCTCCCCCTGCTCGGGGGTCGAAGGCGATCATTGTTACTTTACCTTCCGGAAGGTAAAGTAAAAGTGTGACGACGAACGCGAAGGAACGCATCCTCGACGGTGCCCTCGATCTGCTCCGGGCCGAGGGCGGGGGAGCGGTCACCCTGGATGCCACTGCGAAGCAGGTGGGCCTGACCAAGCCCGGGCTGATGTACCACTTTCCGACGAAAAATGCCCTCATGCTCGGCGTCGTCGACCACGTCGGCGCGCGGTGGGAACGCCTCCTGCTCGCCCACCTGGGACAGCCGAAGGAGACCGCGTCCCCGCGGCAGCGGATCCAGGCCTACGTCGAGGTCGCACTGTCCGAGCGGTTCGACCGAGCGGACTTCGCGGTGTTCTCCGACGCGCTCTACCGAGAGGCCCTCACCGAGACCTGGGTGCGCCGCTTCGAGTCCTGGGTGACCGTACCCACCACGCTGCCACCGGCGGTGCGGGCCCGGCTCACGGCGGCTCGCCTGCTGGCCGACGGCTACTGGATGGCCGATGCGACCGGTGTCTTCCCGGTCCCCGAGCAAGACCGGCAGCAGGTGCTCGAGGTCGCCAGGCACCTCCTGAGAGACGAGGATCCCGCATGAAGAAATGGTGGTTGCTGTCCGCCGCGATCCTGCTAGAGGTAGCCGCCACACTGTCGTTACGCGCGGCCCTCGACAACCCGGTCTGGTTCGGCATCGTGGCGGCCGGTTACGCCGGGGCGTTCGTCACGATCGCGTTCGTGCTGCGCCTGGGCATGGGCGTCGGCGTGGCGTACGGCATCTGGGCGGCATCCGGCGTCGCGCTCACCGCGATCCTCTCCTCCATCCTGTACGGCGACGCGCTGTCCACGATGACCGGCGTGGGAATCGCCCTGGTCATCGGCGGGGTGCTGTGCGTCGAGCTCGGCTCCCGCGCCCATCCACGACTGGAGGGCACGTGAGCTGGCTGTTCCTGTCCGCCGCGATCGCCTCCGAAGTCGGCGGCACCCTGGCGTTGCGCATGGTGTCGCACGGCCGTGGCCGTACGCCCTGGGTCATCACCCTGATCGTCGCCTACCTCGCGGCGTTCGGGTTCCTCACGCTCACCCTCGCCGACGGGATGGCGCTCGGTGTCGCGTACGGCATCTGGGCGGCGTCCGGCGTCGCGCTCACCGCACTGGCCTCTCGCGTCCTGTTCGGTGAACCGCTCACCAAGGTCATGGTCCTCGGCGTCGCGCTGATCGCCGCGGGCGTCTTGCTCATCGAACTCGGCGCCGCGCACTGATCGACATCAGCAGCTCACCGGCGCCGGCCAAGAGAATGGAGATCCGCATGACAGCCCATCAGGACCACGTCCCGACCAGCGGTGACGACCTCGAGCACGGCGTGGAGGAAGGCTGGGGGAAGGTCGCCGACGCCTTCCGAGCCAACTTCGACGACCCCGGCGAGGTCGGCGCGGCCTGCAGCGTCTACGCCGGCGGCCGCCTGGTCGCCAACCTGTGGGGCGGGCTCGCCGACCGCGAGACGAACCGGCCGTGGAGCGACAGCACCATCGTCCAGGTCGCCTCGGCGACGAAGGGCGCCACCGCGATCTGCGCCCACCTGCTGGCCCAGCGGGGCGAGCTGGACCTGGACGCCCCGGTGACCCGGTACTGGCCGGAGTTCGGCGCCAACGGCAAGGAAGACATCAAGGTGCGCTGGCTGCTGTCGCACCAGGCCGGTCTCCCGCTCGTCGACGGGCCGCTGACGTTCGAGCAGGCGTGCGCGTGGCACCCGGTCATCCGCGCGCTCGAGGCGCAGAAGCCGTTGTGGAGGCCGGGCACCGAGCACATCTACCACGCCGTCACCTACGGGTTCCTGGTCGGGGAACTCGTCCGCCGGATCAGCGGCAGGTCGCTGGGCACGTTCTTCGCCGAGGAGGTGGCCGCCCCGCTCGGGCTGAGCGCCTGGATCGGGCTGCCCGAGGAACACGAGGAACGCGTGGCCCGCCTGCACTACGCCGACGCCTTCAGCGTGGAGGAGTTCCTCGCCGGCCTGATCACGGCGACCGGGCTCGACGCGGACACCGTCACCGCCTGGGTCCAGTCCATGTGGACCCCGGGCTCGATCCAGATGCGCGCCGGCGAGCTCGGCGGCGCCCTGGACAACACCTCCGGGGACTACATGCTGACGCGGGCCTGGCGCGCATCGGAGTTCCCGGCCGCAAACATGATCGCGGACGCGCACTCGCTGGCCCGGATGTACGCCGCCACCGTCAGCGACGTCGACGGGTTCCGGCTGCTGGATCCGGCCACGGTCGAGCGGATGTCCGTCGTCCAGACCGACAAGACCAGGATGTACGGCTTGCCGCCGGGTCTGGACCTTCCGGCTGACCGCTCCTTCTACCTGTCGCTGGGGTTCTGGCGAGCGTCTCCCATGGCGCCGATGCTCGGGCCTGGATCGTTCGGCCACCCGGGCGCCGGCGGATCGATCGCCCTCGGCGACCCCGACGCCGGTGTCGGCTTCTGCTACGTCACGAACCTGTGGAACTTCCGCCCCGACGACCCCCGAGCGTCGAACCTGGTCAAGGCCGTCCGTACCTGCCTCGACCGAGGGTGAGACAAGCCGCCCTTCGTCTGAGGCGAGCAGGCAGGCCGGGGACACCTCCCGGACGGACCCGGCCCCGATTCCACTGGCAACAGGCGTCAGCGCCTTCCCTGCCAGGAGTAGAAAGCGCCGTGCAGGTGCTCGAAATGGTGATCGACGTGGTCCTCTGACCACTCCACGTCCTCGAAGATTCGGGCTGGATCGCCCTGAGGGCTCCAGGCGTAACCGTAGGGGCGACCCCAAGGCTCGCCCTGCTGGAAGAAGACCACCCCGCGCTCGCGGCGGATCTCCTCGAACTCCATCTCACCGACGGTCCGGGAGCCGAGCCGGTCACCGTCCTGCATGGTGCGAGCGAACGCCTCCATCCCTACGACCGAACGGACGAACTGCTCGTCGCCGGCGCCTCGGAAGGCCACGATCGCCAGCATCATGACGCCGGCGATCGTGAGGACACCGAGGAACGCCAACACTTGCGAACGTCGACTGCCAACCGGCATCGCGGCCTCCAGCGAATCGTCGTGGCGAAGGTCTTGGTTGCTGCCGTAGTTGAAGATCCCGCTGTTGTGGTTGAGTAACTGCCTGATGGTGATCTCGCGGCCGTCGTCGCCGTTGCCGCAGGCCCGGTCGGGCAGCCACTTGTCCACCTTGTCGTCGAGGTCCAGCTCGCCCTCGGCCTCCAACTGCAGCACCACCGTGCTGGTGGACGCCGGCTTCACCGATCAGAAATCCTTCGCCACGTCGTCAGTTCTGCTGGCCGTACCGGTGAAAGGATTGATGACCATGACCGACAGCAGACCGCTGGGCGCCGACGAGGCCACGTTCCTCGCGGCGGTCCGTTCGGGCGACCCGGCGCGGTTCGCGCTCGTCACCGAGCGCCACCGGCGTGAGCTGCAGGTGCACTGCTACCGGATGCTCGCGAACTACGAGGACGCCCAGGATCTGACGCAGGAGACGTTCCTGCGGGCGTGGAACAAGCGCGAGTCGTTCAAGGGCCATGCGACCCTGCGAACCTGGCTGTACCGGATCGCGACGAACGCCTGCCTCGACTTCCTGGAGAAGCGCAACGACCGCACCCCCGTGCCAACCGGACTGCCCGATCTGGGCTCCGAGGTGCTGTACCTGCAGCCCTTCCCCGACCGGATGCTGCCCGAGGATCCGCAGGAGTCGGTGGTGGCGCGGGAGACGATCGAGCTGGCGTTCATCGTCGCCGTCCAGCACCTGCCGCCGCGGCAGCGGGCGGTGCTCATCCTGCGTGACGTGCTCGGCTGGCCGGCGTCGAAGACCGCCGACGTCCTCGAGCTGACCGTCGCCTCGGTGACCAGCGCGTTGCAGCGGGCGCGGGTGACGATGCGCGAGCAACTGCCGGGCCGCCGCCTCGACTGGCGCAGCCCCGCCACCCACGAGCTGTCGGACGACGAGCGCAGTGTGGTGAAGGCGTACATCGACGCCCATGAGCGCAACGACCTGGACGGGCTGATGGCCCTGCTCCGCGACGACCTGCGCTTCGCCATGCTGCCCGAGCCCGGCACCTCGGTCAGCACGGCGAAGGATGCGGTGGACGGCTGGGTCTCCGGCGGGCTGTTCCAGCGCGGCTACGACGACTGGCGTTGCCTCACCACGACGGTCAACCTCATGCCTGCCGCCGTGCTGTACCGCCGCATCCCCGGGGACGTGCAGTACCGGCTGTTCAACATCGCGGTCCTGCACATCGTCGACGGGAAGATCGCCGAGTTGACCGGGTTCGACGCCACCGGCAAGCCATGGCTGGGCCTGCCGGCGACCCTGCCGTCCGACGTCGACGAAATCACCGCGGAATGAGCAGCCCGCCCCACCGCCCGCCGACGAAGATCATCGCCTCGTCTCGTAGCGGGTCATCATCACCCCGCCGGGAAACGTCCGCGTCTCCACCAGCTTCAAGTTCACCCAGTTGTCCAAGGCGGCGAAGTACGGCGTGCCGCCGCCCACCAGGACCGGCTGGGTGACCAGCACGTACTCGTCGACCAGCCCGGCCCGCATGGCCGCCCCGGCGAGCGTCGCGCCGCCGATGTCGATCGGGCCGCCGTCCTCGGCCTTGAGCCGGGCGATCTCGGCGACCGCGTCGCCGGTCACCAGGCGGGCGTTCCAGTCGACCTTGTCGATCGTCGAGGAGAACACCACCTTCGGCATGTCCCGCCAGCGACGCGAGTACTCCATCTCGGCCGGGGTGGCGCCGGGCCGCTGGTCGGCGGTGGGCCAGCTCGCGCTCATCACCTCCCACAGTTTGCGCCCGTACAGCGCCAGGCTGGTCGCGCCCACCCGGTCGGACCACCACTGGAACAGCTCGTCGCTCGACGACGAGTCCGGTCCGTCCCCTCCGCTCCAGCCGAGGTCGTCGCCGCGCGCGGCGGTGTAGCCGTCCAGGGTGACGTTCATGGCGAAGATCAGTTTCCGCATCGTGTTCAGCCTCCTGTGAGTCGGTCTCGTACGTACCGACGGTGACGGCGCGGGAAGCTAATCGGTGCGCGATCCGCGGGCGGCCGGTTCAGGGTGCTGCTGTCCCGGCCAAGGCGACGGTTGCTCGGCGCGGCCCACGTTCTGCTTTGTCGCTGTGAACCCCGGCGGTGGAGTGCCGGCAGCACCCTGGCGTGCCCCGTCAGCTTGATCGTCGCAGGGAGTCCACGTACCGATAGGCGTCGTGTGCTGCCTTCCGCCACAGGGCGAGGGTCTCGGTGTCGCTCTGCTGGGCTGGGAGCGCGACCCATTCCCGCATGGTCCGCTTGCCCATGGTCACCGGGTCGGCGGTTCCCTCGTCGAGGAGCCGGCGAGCGTGATCGTGAGGGAGCTTCACGATGAGCTCGCCGTCGTGGCCGAGGAAGGCGAAGATCTTGCCCCCGGTGCGAAGTCCCGGACTGCGGAACATCGTCGCCAGGGCAACGTCCGGGTCGTCGGCGTAGTCCTCGGCGAGCCTGTTCAGAAGGTCCCGATACAGAAGATCTCGATCATCAGCCACTGGCGAACCCCGCTTCCGGTAGAAGGCGCTGGAGCGCCGCCGAGGAGCCGTCGACGACGAGCCCCTGGGCCTGGGCCGTCGGCAGTGTCATCAGCCCCGTGAAGAGCGCGACCAGCACCTGCGGCGGCGCGGTGACGGTGGCGTCGGCCTGCCGCGCCGTAGAACAGGGGAGCACCTGGATCTGGCCGTGGTCGGCGATGATGTCGCAGCCGTCGTGCAGGTCGCCGAGGCGCACGGTGACGGCGGGCTCATCGGGTGAGCCGTCCCGGCACAGGTGGCGCAGGGGCAGCGTGAACCAGTGCATGCGAAACGCGTCGCCGTCCGGTGGTTCCAGCATCAGCGGCGCGCCCCAGCGGGTCAGTTCGCGGACGACGCCGCTGAGCTCCTGGCCCCGGTCGGTGAGCCGGATGAGCGTCGCGGCGATCGGTGGCGGCTCGTCCTGGCGGGTGATCACCCCGTTCGCCTCCATCTCGCGCAGGCGTTCGGCGAGCAGATTGCTGGCGACGCCTGGAAGGCCGCGTCGCAGGTCGGAGAACCGGCAGGGGCCCTGAGTCAGCAGCTCGCGGACGATCAGCAACGTCCATCGGTCGCCAACCAGGTCCAAGGCCCGGGCCATCGAGCAGTACTGGTTGTACGAACGCATACCCAACAGCGTAGCAGCATGGTTGAGATTCTCATCTAGCTGGTTTAGTTTCTCTACCAATCGTTTCGCTCATCGGAGGACATGGCATGAGTGTCGTCAGCACCGCCGCACCGGTCCCGCTCCCGGCCTACTATCGGATCCTCACCGGCGGGATCGACGCCTACGGCGACGGCCGGGACCTTGCGCCCCTCCTGGCCGACGACCTCGACTTCGAGGGCCCTATCGCCGGGCGCGTCACCGGGGCGGCCCGCTTCCTGCAAGGCGTCAAAGGGTTCATCGCCAACGTCGGCACGATCGACCTGATCCAGGAGGTCCACGGGCCCGACGGCAGTGCTGTTCTCTACGACGCCCAGCTTCCCCGTGGCGGCGTCAGGTTCGCCGAGTTCTTCACCTTCGCCGACGGCAAGATCCAACGGCTTCACCTCCACTACGACCCCGCCGACTACCTTGCCAAGGGAGGAGCCTGACCGACCGGCACCACCGGCGCTTCCCGCGGTGCCGGGATGGCTCCTGTGTGGGGTTGTGCACGCATGCCCGACATCAAGCACTTCGATCCCGAGGCGACGCTGGACCAGGTGGTGACCCTGTTCTGGCAACGCGGGGCCGACACCACCGGCATCGCCGACGTCGTCCAGGCGACCGGGCTCAGCCGTTCCAGCCTGTATGCCACCTTCGGCGGCAAGGCGCAGTTGCAGGCCGCCGCGCTGGGCCGCTATCTGGAGCGGCAGTCGCGGCCGGTGTTCCAGGCCCTGGCCGCGGACGAGCGCGGGGTGCCGGCCATAGCCGCGTTCTTCGCGCGGCTGGTGGCGGCGCGGTGTTCGGGTGAGCACGCGCGCTGGGGGTGCCTGGTCACCAATACGCACGCCACGGCGAGCGGCGGCCTGCCGGAGATCCGGGACATCCTCGACCGCCACCACGATGCGCTGCGGGCGTCGATGCTCGCCGTACTGCAGGCCGCGCGGGCGCTCGGCCAACTCCGGGACGGTCTGGATCTGGAGGCGGCCGCCGAGGCCCTGACCCTGCAGGCCTACGCGGTCAACCTGCGCTCACGAGCCGGTGCCGAGGCGGACGATCTGCTGGCCGGCGTGCGTGCCGTACTCGATGGTTTCACCACCACCCAGGAGAGATGATGAGCGGTTTTCGCACCTACGACGAGAGTGACGCCCCCGAGGCGGCCCGCCCCACGGGGTCATGGCCGAGTCGCCGGAACTGCTGGCCGGCTACAACGCGCTGGCCGAGCAGTTCGGGAAGTCGTCGCTGCCGGCGGTGGCCAAGCAGGTGGTGCTGATCACCGCGAGCGTGGCCAACGGCTGCGAGTACTGCGTGGCCGCGCACTCCACGCTCGCGCTGCGCGCCCGGGTGCCGGCCGCGGTGGTCGAGGACCTGCGCGCGGACCGGCCGCTGGACGACCCTGCGCTGGAGGCGGTTCGCCGGCTCACGCACGCGATGGTGGCCCAGCGTGGCTGGGTGACCGAGGCCGAGATCGAGGAATTCCTGGCCGCCGGTCACACCCGCCGTCACGTGCTGGACATCGTGCTCGGCGTCGGCATGAAGACCCTGTCCAACTACACCAACCACATCGCCTGCACCCCGCTCGATCCGGCCTGGGCCGACCAGGCGTGGACGGGCGCGCAGGTCAGGGGCTGACTCCTTCCAATCAGCCTGTACGGCTACCGCACCAACCCGATGGCCAGGGCCATGCCCAGGAACAACGTCAGCTGATAGGCGCTGTTGATCACGGTGAGCTGGGCCGGCTTCTGCTCGAAGGCGTTGTGCTGCGCCAGCGTCGTCAGCGACAACCCGAGCCAGGCGGCGAATCCCACGGCCAGATCGAGCCAGAGCGGGGCGCCGCCGTACGAAACCGACACGACGGAGCACGCGGCGGCGAGCACCAGCGCGGTGAGGAGAATCGACGCCAGGAGGACGGCGAACGGGCGCTTGCCGGCCCGCCTCGAGTCCTCCTCGGTGACCCCGGTCAGCTTCCGCCAGACGCTGCCGAAGAGCCCCCAGTCGCTGTACCACACCCAGGCGATCGCCATCCCGACCACGATCGCGGCCACGACGGCCACCCAGCTGATGCTCATCTCCATGCGGATCCCTCTGCTCGACATCTCCCGGACGGTTGATATAATCAACCACGATGGAGAAGATCAAGCAAGACTCGAAAAAGCCTCGCTCCTACGGGCAGTTCTGCGCCCTGGCGCGCGCCCTGGACATCGTGGGCGAGCGCTGGACCCTCCTGATCGTCCGCGAACTGCTCCCCGGGCCGATGCGCTACACCGAGCTCAAAGCCTCCCTCGCGGGGATCGCGACCAACCTCCTGGCCGAGCGGCTGCGGGCCCTGGAGTCCAACGGCATCATCGAACGCCGCCTGCAGGAGACGAGCGTCGTCTACGCGCTCACGCCCTGGGGCGCAGGGCTACGCGAGCCGATGGAGGCCCTCGGCAGATGGGGCGCGCCGCTCCTGGAGACAGGACGCGACGGCGACTCGTTCCAGCCGCGCTGGCTGACGCTTGCTCTGCCCGGCCTGCTCCGGGGCATCACCGCGACCCCTCCGGTGGAGCTCGGCATCGAAACGGACGGGTTGCTCATGATCCTGCGTATCGACGAGCACGGCCCCAGTGCCATCGTCCGGCCCGATCAGCAGCCGGACACGGTCTTCGCCGCCGCCCCGGAGGTCGTCATCGGGCTCGCCGCCGGTGCGCTCACGGTCGAACAGGCGCTGTCCGTGGGGGACGTCCGGGGCGACAGGCAGGTCCTCGAGAAGGTGTTCCCTCCGGAGCGAAACCCCATTGCGACCGGGTCTGCGCCGCCACCGATGGGTGGCTGACCGTACTCGCGATTCGCGCATCCCGATGTGCGCCGGCTCGTTCTCCCGCCAGCATGTGACACAGGATTCAAGCTGTCTGTCACACTCACCATCGCCTGATCGCGTCCCCCCGGCTCGGCATCATCCGCACTGCATTCTCCGCCCGCGTCGTCTCCGAGGGGGCGCCATCGAGTACGTGCGCTGGGCCAACCGCCTGGTTGCCGGCCTGCCGGGAGTGCGGAGCAGTCTCTTGCGCGAGCGCCACGTGCTCAAGGTCGTTCTCGTTGCTTATGGCCGTACCGCTGTTCCTCAACCCGGGATTGGAGCCGCTGACCGGCGCGGCCAACGTCGATCGGCGAAGGCCTTCTTCGCCACCAGCGTGGCGGTGACGGGGGTCGAAGTACAGCGGAACGAAAACGCCCGCTAAGCCCGTTAGCGCAGGTCAGCTATAACGGCTGAGTACGGGGGTCAGGAGAGGCTTGGCGTACGTTCCCGTTCGATCACACAGATCCGGACACGTTCGATCGGACCGAGGCTGTGAGTCCGGGGCGCCGGGGCGCGGTGCCGTTGTGATGGGGCCGCGAGGTCACTGGGCGGGGCGAAGGTCGGCGAGGTCGGCGTGGGCTGCCTCGATTGCCTCGGGGTAGGACTGAGCTTTGTCGTGTTGGGCCAGGGCTCGGTAGATGCTGGCCGGGCCGGGGTTGCGGCCCTTGCGCTTGCCGGTCGGGATGATCAGGTCGGGGCGGATGGCTTCGACGGATTCGCCGGCGGCGCGGCGGCGCAGCACGGTGTGCAGCATGTCGTCGGTGATGACGGGTGGCCGGCCGCCGTGCTTGCCTTTGCGGGCGGCGGCGTCCAGGCCTTCCAGGGTGGCTTCGCGGATGTTCTCGCGTTCGGTTTCGGCCATGGCGGCGAAGAAGCCGAAGAGCATGCGGCCAGGGCCGCTGGGGTCGTAGATGCCGGGGAGCGGGCTGGCGAGCATCTCCAGGATCAGGCCGTGGGCGGTCAGGTGGTCGGCCAGGGCGGTGAGTTCGGCGGCGTCGCGGCCGAGGCGTTTCGTCTCGTACACGGTGAAAATGACGCGGCAGTGCGGCGCGTGGGCTTTGATCTGGCGGGCGGTTTGCAGTGCGGCTTCGAACTGTGGGCGGACCCGGACGCGGGTGCTGATCTTCTCGGAGAAGAGCTTGTCGCGGGGAATGCCATGCGCGGCCAGGGCGTCGAGTTGTGACTGCAGTTCCTGGGTGAGGTGGGAGCAGCGGGCGTAGCCGATGCGGATGTCGGCGCCGGGGGTGCCGGTATCAGGCGCGGCCGGTGGCGGGGTTCCGGGTCGCCAGGGCTGGCCGGGGCCGCGGTCGGCTGGGGTGGGCACACGCAGCAGCTTGGCGAGCCGGGCGACCTTCTTGAAGCGGCCGGTGTGGTAGATCCCGGCGACGGCGCCTGAGCGGGACCGGCAGGGTGAGCCGGGCTGGGCGAGCCGACGGCCTGGTGTCTCGCGGCGGCCGTTTTCGATCTTCCTGCCGGAAAGGATTCGTTTGAGAACTTGGCCATCGCCGAGCGGCGGGAAGCCGTAGAGCCAGTCCTAGGCGGCGATCGTCCGCACATCCGTCATGACGGGACACCTTTCCGGCGCGAAAGCCCCGTCTTGGCACAGTCAAGCCTTTGCTGGCAGAGGGGATGATCGTGGATATAGAGGCGGGTAGCAAGATCGCATGAACGTCACCGGGGAGTTGCTGCCGCTGGCGTTGGGTGTTGCGATCAGCCCGGTGCCGATTATCGCGGTCATTCTCATGCTGCTGGCGCCTCGCGCGGGCGGAACCAGCACCGGGTTCCTGATCGGCTGGGTGGCCGGCGTCGTGATCGCCACCGTGCTGTTCGCGATGCTGGCAGAGGCCGTAGGGCTGGAGTCGGGTGGGCAGCCATCTGCCGTGGTGTCCTGGATCAAGCTGCTGCTCGGTGTGGTCATGCTGCTGTTGGCGATCAAGCAGTGGAAGGCCAGGCCCAAGGAGGGCCAGGCGCCCAAGCTGCCCGCCTGGATGGCGGCGATCGACAAGATGACCCCGGGCAGGAGCGAATCGATCGGTTTTCTGCTGTCGGCGGTGAACCCGAAGAACCTGGCCATGTGCGTGGCCGCCGGGGTGGCCATCGCCCAGGGCGGCTCCCATGTGCTGCCGCTGGTGGTCTTCACGGTGATCGCCGTCAGCACGGTCGCCGTCCCGGTGATCGCTTACGCGGTGGCCGCCGAGCGGATGCGCGGGCCGCTCAACTCCCTGCGCTACTGGCTGGAGCACAACAACGCGACCGCATTGTCGTCCTGCTGCTCGTGCTGGGCGTGGTGCTGGTCGGCAAGGGTCTTGGAGGACTGTGATGGAGCTGCGTGAACTGGCCGCTGACGCCTACGTCTACGGTTTCCCGCTCGTGTTCGACGTCGGGCAGATCGACCGATTCGTCCGCGAGGGTGTGGGTGACCTGCCCGGCGCGCCGTTCAACACCTTCGCGCACGGCAAGCACCTGGCCACGCCGAAGGACGAGTTCGTCAGCGTCAACAACGACACCCTCTACTCCATCGCCCAGCTCGACCTTTCCAGCGGCCCGGTACGGCTACGCGTGCCCGACACCGGCGAGCGCTACTACGTACTGCAGTTCGTGGACGCATGGAGCAACAACTTCGCCTACGTCGGCAAGCGCGCCACAGGCACCCGCGCTGGCGAGTACCTGATCGTGCCACCCGGCTGGAGCGGACAGGCCGACGTGCCGGTGATCCATGCACCGACCGCGGTGGCCACCATCGTCGGCCGCATCGCCTGCGACGGCCCCGACGACCTGCCCAACGTCTTCGCCCTGCAGAGCGGCTTCACCCTCGACGGCCAGCCAGGCAACGGTATCCCCGACGTGAAGGCTCCGCAGGACCTGCTATTTCTGGAACGCCTGCGCCGGTGGATGGCCGCTTTCCCGCCCGCCCCCGCTGACCAGGACTACGCCGCCAGGTTCGCGCCGCTCGGGCTTCTGGACGGCCGGCCGTACACCAGCGCGGCCCCGGAGATCCTCGCCGGGCTCGCCGACGGGCGCGAACGGATCGAGCAGACCATGAAGGCCGGCCACCAGGCCCCGGTCAACGGCTGGGACGTCAACCCGCACGCCTTCGACTACAACCTGGACTTCTTCGAGCTCGGCACCCTGGACGAGGCGGCTTGGCGCCTCCCCGACCGGGAGCAGTCCTACCTGGTGCGCGCCGTCAGCGCCCGGGCGGCGTTGTGGGGCAACCATGGTTACGAGGCCGTCTACCCCACCGTGCGCGTCGACTCCGACGGCCGGCAGCTCAATGGTGCCCACTCCTACACGCTGCGGTTTGAGGAGCTGCCGCCGGTGGGCGCGTTCTGGTCGATCACCATGTACGCGGCGCCCGACTACTACTTGGTGGACAACCCGATCGGCCGCTACTCCATCGGCGACCGCACCCCAGGCATCCAGCACGCCGGCGACGGATCGCTGACCATCGTCATGAGCCACGAGGAGCCCGCCGACACCGCCAACTGGCTGCCTGCCCCCGCGGGCGACTTCCGGCCCATGATGCGGCTCTACATGCCGGGCCAGGCCGTTCTGGACGGCAGCTACCGGCTGCCACCGGTGGTTCGTGAGTGAAACCGTCTTCTCCTTGCGTGCCGCTGCGCCTCAGTCCTGGGCGTCCTGCTCGTCCTCGGCGTCGGGATCGGGAGTCTCGGGGTCGCGCAGCGGACGGCGCGCCCCGCCGAGCTCGTGGCGGTAGGAGGAGTAGCGTCCGTGCACGTTGATGTGCTTGCAGATGAACGGCGAAAGGCGCGCCACATCCGCCTCCTGCACCGGATAGCCCTGCTCGCGTAGCTGGGCCAGGGCGTCGTCGATGTGGGTGGTGTTCCACAGCACCAGGCAGTTCAACACGATGCCCAGCGCGCCTAGCTGATCTTCCAGGCCGTCGTAGTAGCGGTGGAACAGCTGTCCTTTGCGACCGTGAAAAACCCGCTGGGCCAGGGCATGGCGGCCTTCCTGCAGGTTGCGGATGCCCTTGATGTCGCGCCGCAGGTCCTCATCGTCGATCAACGCCAGCACGTGCAGCGACTTGAAGACGCGGCCGTAGGTGTTGATGGCCTCACCCAGCGCGGTGGGGTGGCCATCGCGCTGCAGCATCCGCACGACGTCGTATGGGCTGACCTCGCTGGTGTAGATGGAGGCGACCAGCCGAATGATCTCCTCCCACTGGTGGGCGACCTTGGCCAGGTCCAAGCGGCCGCGCGCCAGCGAGTTCAGGGCGCCGTAGTCGGCCTCGGGCTGGGACTTCCATAGCTTTTGATCCGGCAGATCGGCCAGCGCCGGCCGGTACTCGCGATCCAGCAGGTGCGCCAGGCCGAAGACCAGGTCGGAATACGAGCCGGTGGCGGTCACGATCACATCCGCCCGCCGGCCCTCGCCGCTGGAGAAGGTGACGTCCAGGGCGTGCAGGCAGTCGCGGTCGGTGCCGGAGACGACCTTGGCCGCGACGCCGAACGCCTGATCGTTGATCATGTTGAGCCAGGTGACACCGCGCTTGGGACCGAAGTACTTGCGGTTGGGGCGGGCGTAGGCCGAGGGGACCGGGACGATGAAGCGCATCCCGTCGATCGCCGCGACCAGGCCGCCGCCCAACGTGCGGAGGGTGCTTGGTGCTGCGAGCGAACTGCGACCTGTGCGATGGAACCGATGGAACGGGAACGTACGCCAAGCCTCTCCGGACCCCCGTACTCAGCCGTCGCGGCTGACCTGCGCGAACGGGCTTAGCGTACGTTTTCGCTCCGCTGTACATCGACCCCGGTGACGGCGCGGGGGCATCTCGTGGCAAACAGGGCCTCGGCGGCCTGCGCCGCGCCCACGCGGACCTCCAGCTGAGGTTCGCGGGCGCGAGGCCAAGCCTGTCGTACATCTCGCCCAACGCCCCGCCGCGGTGTGGCCGAGCGCGGGTGAGATGCCGGCCGGCGTATCGGTGACACGCCGGTCGGCTTCGCCGTCGATCCGGCGCAGGGCCCCTCAGGCCTCGCGCGTAGCGCTGCTCGCGGTGCGCTCGAACGGGGTGACCAGCGGCCATTCCACGTCGACCTCGAGTGCCTCGTTGACGTAGTTGGTGAAGATGTTGCGGGCGACGTTGGCGATCACTTCGACGATCTCCTCGTCACTCAGCCCGGCCTGCCGAGCCGCGTCGAAGGTCTCCTTGTCGACCGGGCCACGGTTGCGCGTGATGGCCAGCGCGAGATGCAGGGCGGCCTCGGCCTTGGCGTCGGAGCTGTGGCCGCGGCGGGCCGCGGTGATCTCTTCCTCCGGCAGCTTGACCGCGTTGCGGGAGACCATGGTGTGCGCAGATAGGCAATAGGCGCAGCCGTTGGCCTCTGCGACGGCCAGGGCGATGCGTTCCTGCGTGGCGGCCGGGAGCACGCCCTGCTTCAGCGCGCCGAACAGACCCAGGAAGCCCTGAAGCGCGGCGGGACTGTTGGCCATCGCCTTGGCCATGTTGGGGATCACGCCCAGGGTCTGCCGGGTGGCGGCGAGCTGCTCGGCGGCGGCGCCGGTCGCGGTGGCGGGGTCGATGAGGGGAACACGGGTCATGGGGCACATCTCTCTTTCACACTGCCCAAACAGAACGTTCGGTTCGATACGAGGAGCGACGCTAGGGCGGCGCGTCGGGATTTGTCAAACAGAACGTTCGGTTCGATACTGGTGGGGTGACAACGCCAGAGACGAAGGCCTCCCCGGTGCGCGAGCGCCTGTTGGCCACCGCGGACCTGCTGTTCTACGCCGAAGGCATCAGGGCGGTCGGCATCGACCGGGTGATCAACGATGCCAGCGTCTCCCGCTCCACCATGTATGTGCACTTCCGCACCAAAGAAGACCTGGTCGCCGCCTATCTGCGGCGCCGTACCGACACCTGGCGCGCTCACGTCGAAGCCGAGGTGTACGCCCGGGCCGGCGACCCGGGCGGTCGGGTGCTGGCTCTGTTCGATGTCTTCCACGAGCAACTGTCCAGTCCGGCCTATCGCGGCTGCCCGTTCGTCAACGCCGCCGCCGAATACCCCCACCACGACGGCATCCAGGCCGTCATCGCCTACCACCGGCAATGGCTGCCGGATCTGCTGCGGCGCCTGCTGCAGCGGCCATCTGGTGATGACGCCCTGGTCGCCGCGCTGGTCCAGCTCATCGACGGCGCGATCACCGCCGCCCACCTGGATCGCGACGCCCACGCCGCCGCGACCGCACGATCGACCGCGGCGCTGCTGCTTGATCGGCCGCTCGCCTCCGATCGGCCGTAGCGGCGCGCCCGCGTCATGACCGCGAAACCTGTCAGCGGCAGATTCAGGCGGGCTGCCCGGCCTCTTTCCCGCTCACCTGCTGACCGTCGTCCTCCTCTTCCGCCCCGACCTTCACCTGCAGCGCGCAGGCGGCGTCGGTCTGCTTGTCGGTGGAGTGCCGCCATGTCCGGCGTCCGCGGAGTGGTCGCGGGGAAAGGGATCTGCGTGCCGTACCGATCCGCCCCTGCTGCGTTCAGATTCCCGACGAAGGTCGGAAAGCGAGGGCGGCGGCCAGGCAGGCGATGGGTATGACAGGCAGCACGTACCGGTGGTCGAAGTCCAGAACCGCGACCGGGCCGATCAGCAGGCCCATCGCCACGGCCCACGGCAGCAGCGCCACGCGGGGCCGCCGGATCGCGGCGGCCCCGCCCAGGAGGAGGATCAGGCCCAGGAGCGGGCCGCGCAGGTAGGCGGCGTACTGGTAGGCGATGAGGAAATCCGCGTACGGGGAGACCGACGACAGGCCGCGGATGTCCGGGTCGTACTCCCGTTTCACCTTGGCGATCAGCGGCTGGCCGGGCAGCTCCCAGTGCCCGCTCTTGAAGCCGAACGCCGGGGTGGTGCGGTCGGGGTGCGGGATCGGGGTCCAGGAGAAGGCGATGGCGGTGTCGCGGGCGACGCCGCCCAGGTAGTCCAGCGGCTGGGCGAGGATCGCCGCGATCGCGAACGAGCGGGCCAGGTCGTTGTGCGTGAAGCGGTCGCCGGGCAGCAGGTTGAGCGAGGCTCCAGGCGCCCACACGTACTCGGAGGCCGCGTCCACTTTTGTCCCGTTGGGGCAGAGGCGCGCGAGATCGGGCGGCGGCTGGATGCGGGCACAGTCGGCGAACGTCATCGTGCGGGCCCACAGGGCGACCCCATCGGCGCCGCTGATGGCGAAGCGGCCGTGGTGCTGGGCATACCAGGCGGCGTACCCGGCCAAGGGCAGCGCACCGGCCAGAACCAGCGCAGCCAGCGGCCGCCGCCCCACGCGCCGAACGGCCAGCACGAGCACGACGAGCAGGAGCAAGGGCAGCGCGATCGTCCTGGTCAGCGCGGCTGCGGCGAACAGCAGGCCCGCTCCGGCGGCGGCGCGCACGGACAACCGCGGCGACCACATGAGTACGGCCAGCCCGGCCACGATCAGGAAGATGAACTGCGTGTCGGACAGGACGGCATGCTCGAGGCGCAGGAAGGAGGCGTCGAACAGCAGCGGCACCGTCGCCGACGCCGCCGCCCAGCCGGGCGTCGCCCTGCGGCGCAGTACCGCATAGAGCAGCATGCCGGTGCCCAGGCCGATGGCGTGCTGGACGGCCGCGACCAGCTCCACGCTGTGGAACGGCAGCAGCGCCCGCAGCAGCAGCGGGTAGCCGATCGGGTGGAACGTCGCGGACGGAGCCGGGTGCACGGCGGTGTCGAGGTAGGTGAAGGAGTCGTACCAGTAGAGCGTGACAGGGCGGTAGCCGAGCATCGTCACCACCCGCAACACGGCAGCCAGGAGCAGCAACGCGGCGAAGACGCGGTGGTCGGCGAGGGCGGCCAGGCGGCGCGGCGAAGGCAGCGCCACGCGAGTGTCGGTGAGCACGCGAAATCCGATCGTGGGGGCAGGACGGAGGTCCGCGCATGCCGAGGACGACGCATGGCGGTAATGGGGGCGGCTCTCGGCGTCAGGCCGGGATCAACAGCGAGACTGCGGCCCCGGGTTGCGCTGGGTGCTGGGCTCGGCACCGACCAGGAGAAGGGCCTGGCCGTCGGCGCTCATGACGCCGTCGTGCACGTACCACTCGCCGGGGGCGGAGGGTCCCGAGGGCTTGTCGTACGAGATGTACGAGGGGGCGACGCCGCGCTCGCGCAGCAGGGCCGAGATCTCGGCGACGCTCTTGTTGACGTAGTCGACGCAGTGCAGAGGCTCGCCGGGCAGGGCGATGCCGGGCGGCATCGTGTACCTCTCGCCGGGCATGGCCCGTCTGCCGAGACTGATCTCGGCCTTCTTGTCGAAGTCGACCGGCACCTTCAGGCCGACGGGGCAGCCGGCGAACCGCTCGCACGGTCCCGGGGCGTCGATGGTGGTGATCGGGCCGTCGGGTACCGGTTGGCCGGATCTCAACCAGTCAACGTCGTTGATCACGACTATTTGGCCCGCCAGGCTCGCGGAGGTCGGTACGAGGTCGAGCGTGATGTCCAGGCCTCTGGCCCGCAGCTCCCGCTGGTACACCTCGGGCTCGGCCAGCAGGTCCTTCACCGTGATCACGTAGTGGTCGTCCACCAGCTCGATGTCGAGCGCGGCGGAGGCGGGCGCCTGGGCGAGGCCGAAGGACAGCAGGGCCGCGAGCGTGGCCAGCACCGGTACGGTCGCCCACCTGCGCGACCAGGTGCGGCGGCGCTCGGGGACGGGGACGGAGGTGATCTCATCGAGCAGTTCCCTGGCGAGCGGCGTCGCGCCGGGACCGGGATCGGGCGCGATGCCGGCCACCAGTCGGTCGATCTCGTGCATCACACAGCCCCCTTCGTCATCGCGACGGCACGCAAGCCGATGCGGGCCATGTCGACGCCGGCCGCGTCCAGGTGTCCGGCCAGCCGTTTGCGGGCCCGATGCAGCCGCAGCCGGGCGTTGGCCCGCGAGCAGCCCACGACGGTGGCGATCTCGTCGGCGTTCAGCCCCTCCCAGCCGGCCAGCGCGAGGATCTCCCGGTCGTCGGCGCTCAGCCGCGCGAACGCCTCCCGCACGCCCGCCAGGCTCTCGCCGGCCTCGGTGTGCTCCGCCCACACCGCGAGCTGGTGACCGAGCCGCTCCACCAGCTCGCTGCGGCGCGACTCGGCGCGGCGGCCGTTGGCCAGCACCCGGCGGGCCACGCCGAACAGCCACAGGCGCGCGTCCCGACCCTTGGGGATGTCGTCCAGCCGGCGCCAGGCCGTGGCGAACGTCTCGGCGAGGGCATCGGCGGCATCCTCGTGGGAGTCGGTCCGTCGTCGGACATAGCTGAGGATGTCGGGATAGCTGGCAACGTAGATCACCTCGAAGCGCTGCTTGCGGTCATGGTGGGTCACGCTGCCTTCTCTCATCCGTAAGGTCCGACACCCCGTACCTGTCCGGACCCGCCAGATAGTTTCACCCCGATTTCCGCCGAAAGTGGCTTCTCGCACGTCCTGTCGGCCGCCGGCATCGCGCCGCGACTCCGCCCGGATTTGGGGCGATGGGTTCGCCATGGCAGGCTCATGCCGCATGATTGACGACTTCGCGAAAGACACCCTGCACGGCAGGCTGCGGCGAGACCGCAAGGCGTTGCTGTGGAAGCTTGACGGCTTGGCCGAATACGACGCCCGCCGGCCGTTGACCGCGACCGGGACCAACCTGCTCGGCCTGGTCAAACACGTGGCCACCGTCGAGGCCAGGTACTTCGGCGAGGTTTTCGGCCGTCCTTCCCCGGGGCCGCTGCCCCGGTGGCAGGACTCCGACGGCAGCGATCATTGGGCGGCCGAGGACGAGAGCCTCGATGAGATCGTCGGCTTCTACCGGCGCACGTGGGAACACTCGGATGCGACGATCAACGAGCTCCCGCTCGACGCCGCAGGTCACGTGCCGTGGTGGCCGGAGCCTCATGCCGGCACGAACCTGTTCGCCGTCCTGGTGCATGTCCTCGGTGAGACCGTACGGCATGCCGGGCACGCCGACATCCTGCGTGAGGGCCTCGACGGCCGGACCGGGTTGCGCCCCGAGCACGAGCAGCGGATCGACGAGGAAGCCCGTGCGGCCCACCGCGCGAGGATCGAGCAGGCCGCATCGCTCACGGCTCAGCCGGCCCGGCGCACCCGGTAGCGCAGGTGAAGCACCCGGTTGCCCCGGATCACCACGTCAGGATCCTCCAGCAGGTGCTGCGCCTGGACCGGCCCGAAGAAGCGCTTGCCGGACCCGAGCACGACCGGCACGACGTCCATGCGCACCTCGTCGACCAGGCCCACGGCCAGCACCTGGCCACCGACGTCGCCGGCGGCGACCTCGACCAGGCGGTCGCCCGCGAGCTCCTGCGCCTTGGCCACGGCCGTCTCGACGCCCTCGACGAAGTGGAACGGCGCGCCGGGGTCCCAGCCCTCGGGCGCCGGCCGGTGCGTCACGACGACCACGTGGTCGATCCCGCCCGGCGGCTTCCCGTCCCAGCCGCCGGTCAGGTCGAAGACGTGCCGGCCGACGATCGTGACGCCGATCTGGTCCCAGTACGGCCGGGTGTAGTCGTACGACGTCTGCGACACCTTCACCACGCCGCTCTCGTCCAGCGGGACGTCACCGCTGGTCAACCAGTCGAACAGCGGTCCGGGCTGGTCATCGTCGCCGGCGATGAAGCCGTCCACCGACACCGAGCTGTACATGACCACCTTGCCCACGGGGCTCTCCTCTGCTCTGGGGTGCCCTCAAGCTAGCGTCTGGTGAGCCGGCGCTCTTGTAAGAAATCAATCGGCCGGCAGCGGCCAGCCGTCCAGCACGTGGCCGGGGTGTTCGCGCAGGAAGCGCCGCCGGACCTCGAGGTAGCGGGTCGGGGTGAGCCCGGTGAAGGCCCGGAACTCGTGGCCGAAGTGCGCCTGGTCGAAGTAGCCCGCACCCCCGGCGAGCTCGCCCCAGTCGATCGGCCCGGCGGGGTCGATCGAGAACACCGTGGCGGTGAAGCGGTAGGTGCGGGCCAGCCGCTTCGGCGTGATGCCGACGAGCTCCTTGAACCGTTGCGCCAGATGCGTGCCGCTGACCCCGGCCGCCGCGCTCAGGTCGCCGATCGTCACCGCCCCGCCGGTCGCCGCGATGACGCCGCTCGTGTGGCGCACCAGCCCCAGGCCGGCGGTCTCGCGCAGCCGTCGCATCAGCTCCTGTTCGAGGAGCGTCACCATCTCGTACGGCCCGGCCGCGCCGGCCAGCCGCTCGCGCAGTTCGGCAACGGCGGGCCGGCCCCAGACCTGCTCCAGCGTCACCGGCCGGTCACGCAGCTCCGCCGCGGGCATCGGCAGGAACTGCGCCGGCCCCCACGGCTTGAAGTGCACGCCCACGGACCGGGTCCGGGGCGGGTAGCCGAACTCGATCGCGCGGGTCGGCATGGTGACCACGCAGCCGTCGGCGTACTCGGCCGTCTCGAGGTCGGTGCCGGCGCGGATGCGGAACGGCGGCCCGAGGTTGACGATGAGCAACGCCGAGGGAGACGGCGGCAGCAACAGCCGGGCGTACGGCGCCGAGCCCTCCAGGTAGTAGAGGTCGTCGATCAATCCGTCGAGCGGCGGCCGCGGCTGTGCCTGGTTATGAAGGTGGCATCCAGGTTGGTCATTGGGTGTCGTTTAGCAGCTCAGAAGCAGTCTTGTGGTTGCGCGAGACGGGTGCCGTCAAACCTTGGGATGTGTCGGAAGAAGCCTCCGATCACGGTCATGCGACACCTAGATGACCAAATAGATGTCATCAGATGACCAGCCGCTTCCCCTTCGGGGCAGCGGACAGAATCAGCGCAGATTGCGTCGTGCGCTATCGCCACACCCGGCCAGGGCGTTTGCTTCGAGGGCGTGGCAAGCTTCGAGCTTGTCGCTCGAGCTTCCGGTTGAGGCGGAAGGCGGGGCTTTGGGCCAGATACGCCTCCGTAGTCACGTGCGGTCGGGCGAGAGTCTCTGCGTGACCCAGGAGGACCCTGACTGACTCAATCGATTCCCCTGCTTCAAGATGAGCGCGCGCCACGCTGGATCTGATGGCCCGCAGAGACACGCTGTGGGGGTCGGCGATCCGGGCAGACTGGGCGAGTCCTCGGACTAGCTCGTAGACGTACGAACGCGACAATGCGAGGCCTGTTGAACTCGTAAACAGCGGACCGGACCTTCGCCCACGCCTTGCCAGGTACGCATCGAGACGTTGTCCGGAGTAGGGCGCAAGAGGAACGGGATAGAGAGTGGTGGCATTCGCCAGGCGTAGCGTTCTGATATCACCTGTATTGCCCAGATCGTCTACACGAGCGTCGAGGAGCGCCTTCGTCTGCGAAGCAGTTGTGATCAGAAGTGTGACGATGGCGACCGTCCGTAGACTGCCGGTAGCCACAGCGCTAGCCGCCAGAGAAAGCAAGTTGGCCTCGGTCAGACGGCGGGTCGACTTGGCGGCACCGCGAACACACCGTGCACCTTTGAATGGGTTTGTCACAATAAGACCGATTTTAGCCAAGTACCCGTACCAGCTTGAAATGACCGACAGCCTCTGCTGAGTCGTGGCGTCGGACAGCTGAGAATGATGGAGGGCTGCGACATAAAGGTCAACTTCGCTTGGATCGACCCGGTCCACGAAGAGGCCGCGATAGTGTACCCAATCCAGCCACCACGACAAGGCCCGTGTGTAGATCGAAATGCTGGAGGCGTGTTCGCTGGAGTGAAGCCAGTGGCGGGTCGCCTCCATGACAGCAGCACTCGCTTCGACTTTGCTTAGTAGAGCCAGAAGTTCGGCCGGCTCTCGCGCGGGCGGTCTGGACCCTTTGTCGGGCAGAACGATCGGCAGGCGGCTGAGCGGGATCAGCTCTGAGAGATCATCGTCCACTACGCCTCGATGTGGCCGGTGCTAGCAATCATCGTTGCCAGCGTAGCGATTTGATGGTTCTGGACGGCCTCACGATACAGGAGTAACGTCAGGGAATAGCGCTAAGTGCGATATCCGTAACGATGTGTGATGAGTCTCTGTGCGGAGCTCACAACCAGGTGCCATGCCCTACCTCAGTCAGTGCTCCAGGAGGTGATGGAGATAGGCGACTCTCGGCGAACAAATCGTGACCGCGACAATGCACCCCACAGCCGTGACCTACGCCAGGCTGCAGTGGAGCGCTTGGTGTGCCTGCACAAGGCCGGGCAGATAACCGGTGAGCACATCTCGCTAGTGGCCGAGTGTTGTGACGTTAGCTCCCGGACAGTCCAACGCTGGCTGAGCAAGGCGCTGGCAACCGGACAATCCGGCTATGGGCAGCGGTCGCGGTTCGAGGTGACTGCCGAACTGCGAGTGCGGCTGGCCTACTGGCGCGGCAATGTCTCAGCGGTCCATCGGGAACTGGCTGAACTGGCCGCAAACGACGGTGTGCCGGCACCGAGCCTGCCCACTCTGCTGCGGGCGGTACGTCGGGATCTCACCCCGGGCGAGCGCGCTGGATATCGCGTGGGTGAACGGGGCCTGCGCGACCATTACGTCTATTTGCGTCGCCCCCCTGGGCATCGCAATGAAGTCTGGGAAGCCGATCACCTCGAAGCGCCTCTTGAAGTGGAGCTCGATGGCGTCTGGCGCAAACCATGGGTAACGTGGTTCATCGACTGCGCCACCAATGTCATCTGCGGGTTGTCGGTGTCGGCGAGCTACCCCAATCGCCAGAGCATCATCGTGGCGCTGCGTGCAGCGATCGAGTGCGAACCCGACTATCCCTTCGGTGGTTTGCCCTCCAGGATCCGCGTCGATCGCGGGCGAGACTTCCTGTCGAAGACCGTTTCATCCACACTGCAGCGCCTAGCGGTCATCGTGGAGGACCTTCCTGGCTACTCTCCTTACCTTAAAGGCACAGTGGAAAGCCTCAACGGCGCTTTCGTCAAGATGAGGGTCAACGCCCTGCCTCGCGCCCGGCAAGCGCAGCTCTCGATCGACGGCAAGCCTCTCGACCCCGACCAGCCGGGATTGACCTTTGAGGCATTCGTCGCCGAAGTCTTGCAGTGGGCGCAGTGGTGGAACAACGACCATCGACTGGAGGCGACAGGTTCCACGCCAGCCCAAGCATGGAATGCGGATCCCACGCCCATTCACCAAATCGCCGATCGCGAACTGCACATCCTCACTTTAGAAGAGGATGGGGTGATCCGTAAGATCACCAAGAAAGGAGTACGGCGAGGCAGGAATCGGTACTACTCGGATAGCTGGATGACCGGGAGGGTGGGTGAGTCGGTAACGCTGAAGTGCTTGCCTAATAATGAACGCCAAGTTGAGGTGTTCAGTGCAGACAATGGACGCTACTTGGGGTCAGCTTTCCTGTCGGATCAAGCGACACCTGACCAACGGCGGAGAGTGAGAGACGCCCGCGCTCGTCAGTCTCGACAGTTGCTGAGCGATCTGCGGGCGGCGGAACGCATACGCCGAGAACGGTACGCAGCGGTCAGCACGCCCGTTACGCCACCTAAGATCACCGCGATCACTGCTGACGAGGCGCGGCATGCGAGCCAGGCGGTTGATGACGATGCGATGGCCCGACTGGCGTCCCCCATCAAGATTCAGCCGCAATCGTTGCCTCGCGGCTGGGTCCTGCCGCGCTCTGCCTCTACGCTCGGCATCGCACCAGACGCCGAGCCAGCGTCGAATGTGCCCCGGCCTGAGACCCTGTCGCCTGAGCAGGGTGTGGTCCCATCGGAGAGCGAAGGGGGATCCCCTGAGCCGACTGGATGAGGACTCATTTCGTCTGGGTATGCCCGCCGAAGATCACTACCTCAGGCTTCCTGAGGCCAATGTCGTGGCTACAGACGCACTCCAAGAGACGCTCTACAACATCGGGGAGGTCATCGATGCGCACGCCATGATGTGCATTCACGGAGATGCCGGGCTGGGCAAAACGCTTTCGGTTAACCAGACACTGCGAGACCTTGCGCCCGAGTCAACGTTCCGCATTCAACTGAGGGAACGTCCAACACCACGCTACCTGCGTCACTCCCTGTTCTCAGCTCTCGGTATCAGCGGCAGGATGCCTGCACGGCCCGCCGAGTTCGATCGGCTACTGAAAACGGTCTTGGCCGAGCAGCTCCGTATCTTCGTTTGCGACGAAGCCCAGTGGCAATCCCCGGAGTGCTTCGAGTACTGGCGGCACTTATGGGATGATCGGCGCACCGAGATGGCGGTTATCTTTGTGGGAGGCGGTGACTGCTACAGGGTACTGCGGCGTGAGCCGATGCTTGCCTCGCGAATCTTCATCTGGCAGGAGTTTCGTCGGCTGAGCACCTCACAAGTGAGGCAGGTCATGCCGGTCTTCCATCCGATCTGGGCGGAGGCAGCTCCGGACGATCTCGATTTCATCGATGAACACGCCGCTCACGGGAACTTCCGCCTATGGGCAAAGCTCACATATCACCTCGTCCGGATGCTTGAGCGCACCGGTCAGCAGCAGGTCAACCGACCGCTGTTGCTTCATGTCTTCAGCAAACTGGGTGGGCGCGGATGAGTGTCGAAGGGACAAGATCGGGCGGGATAACTGTTGTGCTGGACGCCGCCGACGATCATCGATTCGTGAGCGATGCCTGGGACGTTCATGATCCAAGCTCAGGCTGCCTGGTAATTGACCCCACTCCGGGCACAGTGACGGGCACCGACAGCGCACTTGCCTTACTCGATGCGCTAGGCAAGTCCCTGGACGAGGTTTCCGAGATCACACGTGGTCGGGGCTACTTGCCTCAATTGCTGCACTTGGCGCATGCGTGGGCCGAAGCGGAAGGAGTGTGGCACGTCATCGTTCTTCGCGGACATCGTTTGAGCACAGAGCAGCTGGTCTATCTCCGTGCCGTCACGGAAGGCATCGGTGCGGCACTCACTGTGATCTGGCACGCGCCGGCTCCTGAGAATTGGCAGGAGGCCGTTGGCTCAGCATGCCCGGTGAAGATCGTTGACACGGTCGGGGCAGCCATGGTGGCCGCGAGATTTAGGTGCAGGCCTTGGGCGAGAAGAGCTGTCACGAACATGCCTCGACGCCAATGCCTGGTCGCATGGCGGGGTCCCGAGGCCTTTCGTGCCGCCCTACACCTGGGCTCTTACCGAAGAGATCTTCCCAGCTCCCAGGAATTGACGGAGGCCTTGGAGTATCCACTGCCGTTCGTGCCCACCAGCGATTTCCTCCATTACCTGGCTGACGCTCAGCGTGAGTGCTCTACCGGTGGCGACGCAAACGCCAGACGTACGTTCAAGCGAATCCATAACCTCTACCTCGACGGAACGTCCCTCGCCTGCGCGTGGATTGTCAATCAGCCTGACCTGCAGAAGCTTGATGCCGCAAGCGTCGAAGATCAACCAGCGCCCGCGATCACACCTGCGAGGTTGGACGGCCGTCTGTGGGCGACAGGCGAGGCCGCAGCCCTTCAACACCTGCCTGCGCGCGACGATCTCTTTCATCGAGGTCATACTCCTTTCAAAGTTGGCGACATCGATCAGCTTCGTCTGTTCCTGGCAGGCCTGGTTGCCGATTGTCCGACAAGAGAACATGCAATCACGCGAATTCGCGGCGCCCAGGCCGGATTTTTGGCCCATGGGCTGCTTCTTGCGCTACCCAGTCCATTGCACCAGGCCACTGGTCGAGGACTCACTATTCATTTCACCGCTGACGATGCTGAGCGCATCCGCACGCGTGTCGTGCACCCTGTTCATGCTGCCGCACTTGCTCTGGTTCTCCTGACTGGCTTGTCGGCGCGCCAGCTGATCGCCGTCCCTATCTCTGCCCTCAGCGGTGATGCGTCTCACCTGGCTGTTCATGAGCGCCTCAGTGCCGATCCGTCTCACCCGGGAAGCCTCGTAGAGTACGGCATCCCGCCCTACGTCCAACCTCTTGTGGGCGCAGCGCGACTGTTTCTTCTACGCTGCGGCGCCTCCGACGACTCCTCGTTGTTGGCTGACGGCTTCGGTCGCAGCGACCAAATCCTGCTGAATAGCGCTCGCCGTTGTGCTCTACCTGTTCACGCGCTGATCAGCCGCCGTCAGGGTGTTCGCCCCTGGGACCTGCAGGCTCGGTGCTGGCGCATCGGCGCGCCGCTCCATTGCGTGGTTGACGACGGTGAGCCCACGGCAGCAGACGTTTTCGAGAAAGGTGCGACGTAGCATGCTGGACCTGGAACTGATCCGAAACCGCATGGTGGAGCTAGGAGTACATGATGCGGAATTCACCATGCGAGTCGGGACGTCACTCTCTGAGCTGCGTTGTGCTGGATCCCTGGCAGGTCTCAGCGTGGATGCGGTCGTTCGTATTGCCGATCTGCTGGGCATTGATATCAATTTGCTTCTCGGACGTGCCCCGTCACGGAAGCGTGCACCAGCTTCCGATGACTCGGTAATCGAGGCGGCGCTCTCCCGGCATGGCCAGGTACATGAGCGTGACCTGGCGACCGCGCTGCGTTGGAAATTATCCCGAGTGCGGGAGGCGGTTCAGGATCTCCAGGTGAGGCTCATCGGCACAGGCCTGCACCTGGTCCGCGTCGGGGATTTGGTCCACCTGGAAGCCTTTCCCGAGTTTTTAACAGCTGAAATCGATGAGGTTCTGGCGACCCAGGCCCAGCGGCGGCTTCCCCTCACTCTCATCGAAGCAGTCCATCTCATGTCCGCCTTGCACTCCACTGCGGCCCATGGATATGTGGATCCTGGGTCTGCCGAAGTTCTCGGATTGCGAGGCCTGGTACACCGCGAAGCCGGAGAGCTGCCAACACTCCACGCCGACGTTCTCTATGCGATCGACACGCTTGCGTGATCACCGACCATAGCGGGGTGGTATTGTTGGCCGGCGGCGCCGTCCTTGCTTATCAGACGGGCTGCGAAGCGGAGCGGCGCGAGTTTTGGACTTCGTTATCATGGTCCGCCTGTGACTTCTTGCGTCACTAATGGATCATGCCTGAGGGGTTGCTTCAAAGTCCCGGCTTAGCGGCGTCGCCTTGGAAATTGATATCGCCTGGTCCTCCGGCGATATCAATTTCGGTTACAACCCTATAGCTGGATGCCGAGCATCCTGAACCGGTGACCGCATCGCCCCTCGCTTCATGCGTGGCCGTCAGCCTGTCCTGTCTCCATCTGCTCAAACTCGAACAGATGACTGGCAGGTACGCGAAGAGCGTCGGCGATCTGGAACACCTTGTCGAGATGCGGGCTGAACATGCCGTTCTCGATCCGATTCACGGTCTTACGGTCTACCTCGGCCAGTTCCCCGAGCGTCTCCTGGGTCAGCCCTCGCTGCTCCCGCATCACCCGCAGTCGCATGCCGAACTGTCTTCGCAGCTCAGCGATACGAGGCGAGGGCGGTAGCGGCACTCAAACACGTTCGCGCGCATGATCCCTCAAGGTCTGTACCAGCGTTGGTACAGATTGTGTTGGGGAGGTGGAGCGGTCTCATCATTCCTGGGATGTTCAGGACACCTCAAGATGCGTCGGCAACATGACATAGAGGGCCACCCCATGACGCTTGACCTGTTGGACACGGCGAGGACTGTCACGCCAGCACGTTTGAACATGGCAGGCCGGATCTCGCCGGCCTGGCTCCTGACCCAGGCTGCCCAACTCGCCATCGAGATCCAGACGATCCTGCGACTCATCAACGGCGCGCAGCTGAACCTGCTCGAGGAGCTCCAGGCTCACAGCGAGATCACCGACATGCTCCACATCGCCGCCCACGCGGCGGTGATTGTCGAGTCGAATCTTCCACGCGCTCCATCGTGGAGCAGCGGACCGCCGCGCGTTCGTGCCGTCTTTGCTCAAGCGCGCGAAGCTGGCACTGATCCATCGGTGATCCGGCCGCCGGGCGAGCGGCATGCGCGTCCCGTGCTGGATCCGGGCTTCCGTGAGGCGATCGAGAATGCCACCTTTCCCGATGCGGAGCCGAAGGCACTCTGTAGTGGCCTCACCGTAAAACGACAGGCATGCGCCAACTCCATCCACGCCGGTATCGGCGCTGCCCACTGCCACGCCCATCTCACGGCTGCCGAACAGCAACGACGTGCCGTCCTGCAGCAAGCACAGCAGCGCTACCGGCAAGCGATCGAGGATGCTCTTGACGATCAGGCCATGTCTGTGGCTGAAGAGTGGGTGACTCGGTACGGGCGGGGCCCCCTCCGGCTTGATATCCCTGCCCCTCCCAGGCCGACCGGGACCTCGTGGGAGACATCCGCAGCGATGGCAATTGCTGAGACGCACGCACAGGCGACTCAGCGTCTCCATACGCTGCGCTGGCCGCAGCTCTGTCCTCGCGCCGGTGAGATCCTCGGAGCGCTTCTCCAGCCCACCCCGGTGACCGTCAGCGAGCTTGCCTCGGCTGCCGCCGCGCGCAGCCGCGGCAGGTGGGCGGAGGGGGAGGCGTGGCTAGCGTCGGAAATCTGGGACGGCATACGGCCTCTTGACCACGACTTGCTAGCGGTCAGCAAGAGCGCGTGCATCGACGAACATCCCACTGTTCAGTCGATACGTGCGGCGACGCGCAAGGCAGCAACCTTCTGGCGGCACTGGCAATCTGTTTTTGACGACTTCGTCGCCGAGTGCGGCTGCGCCAAGGTCACGACCATGGCCGACCTGCTGACCTTCTGGCAGCACATGGACCTGCTTATTTCCCATGGACAGGGCGCGCAGACACGATGGCGCCTCAATCCCGCAGCCCCCTCGCCGTGGCAATGTCTGCAACCCCCCGGCCAACTGGAGGCACAGGGAGAGAGTGTCGCCGCATCGCTGGCCCGCTGGCTTGCGGCGCGTTCATGACGATACGCCAGCGAGACCCAGTGGTGTGGGAGTGATCATGCGGCTACTCATATTTGAGACGATCTCTTGAATTGGGCAGAGACCTGCACAAAGGGCGCCGGCCGTTCGTGGCTGCTGGGCGAGCCTGTCGTAGGTCGATTACTGTTAGGCGAAATGATCTCGCTGGCCGACCGCCGCTACCGCTTTCGGCGCCTCCGCTTGTACCGCACGCGATTTTCGACCTCGTGTTCGATGATCCGAAGGAGTGGTCGGCGGAAAGTGCGAATGAAGGGGCTCTCGCACAGGCCCTCACGAGGCGACCTGGCGCAGGGGCGCCGACTATCGTCCTATCGAAGGGCACCTCGCCCGGGCGATCTGACACGGCTCGACCGCAAAGAGCCACGCCGCGCTCGCGCCCGGGCCAGCGGCTGCGAGTCACATCATGGCCGACGACTAAACGTAGGTAGGCCTATTGGGCACCTGAGCAACCGCCGTGCCATTCCGTTTTCGCGTGGGGTGCCCCGGTAAGGCACCTGCCACGACCGCAAGCGGCGTTCGGCTTGGGGATCTCGCCTCAGCCGGGGGCGGCGATCGTGTGGATTTGCAGGTGGTTGAGCACGCTGTGATGGGCCTGCCAGCCGTCGGGAAACTTGACGGGGACGTTGAGGTGGACCGGGTCGGTAGCGGGATGGGCGTCCAACAGGTGCGGAATCCCTGCTCGCGCAACGATGATGCAGGCATGGCGGTGCCGTGAGGTCAGCACACACAGCCGACCCGCCTCCAGGTGGAAGGCAGTGGCGTCGCGGCGGCCCGACAAAGGGTGGACTACGATGACCACCTCGAACTGCCGTCCCTGCAGTCGGTTGGCGTTGTCGACAACCACCCGCTCAGCGCCGGGGACGTTGGTGCCGGGCAGTAGCCGTCTGATCTGCTCGGCCTGGTCGCGGTGCACGACGCCGATGGCGATGTCATCGGGGAGGAGGGGGCGTCCGCCGGGATGGTGCTCGCAGCGTTCGACGGTGCCGCGCGCCAGCAGCCGGGCGGCCAGCCCCGCCGCCGCCTGGGCCACCTCGCCGTCGGTGCGTGAGGTGTGGCGGGCGGGCAGTTGGTGCAGGGCCCAACCGGTGCGGCGGGCCAGATCGAGGGTGTCATCCAACGGTGAGCGCACCCCGGCGGTGGTGAAGTGCAACTCCCGGACCCCGTTGGCGACTCCGGCGGCGAACGGAGTGTAGGGGTAGAAAGCCGGCGAGACTAGAGCCGCCGCGCTGGCTGGCAATCTCCAGGAAACCGGCAGCCGGCGCTCCACCACGGCCGCGCGCTGGTGGGCGAGCAGCACGTCGACGGCGTTGTGGCGCGGATCATAGGTCAGGCCGGTCCAGCGTTCGGTCGTCACGGTGGTGAACGGATCGAGCTGACCGGGGTCACCTACGAACAGGCCGCGCTCGAATTGGGACGCCACCAGCAACAGCGCGTCCGAGCGCATCTGGTAGGCCTCATCCACGATGGCCCAACGCCAGCGATGATCTTTGACACGCGCCCACTTGGCGGCGGTGGCCAACACGATAGCGCACTCGTTCAGGCCGATGATCTTGGTGTCGATGCTGATGTTGCTGAAACGGGCGAGCGGGCTGCGGGCGGCGGCATAGTCCTCGCCGCTGAGGCGACCCAGGCGCAGCCCCGGATTTTCGGCGGCCAGGCCGGCGGCCAGGCCGGCGATCTGGTTGTTGGTCTGAGCGATGATCATGACGGGTTCGCCCGCTTTGGCCAGGTCCCGGGCGGCGGTGCGCACCAGCGTGGACTTGCCGGCACCGGGCGGAGAGTCCACGACGACACCGCGGCCGCCGGTGCGATCGATGGCGGCCAGGTCGTCCAGAACGGTTTGGACGGCTGCCCGGGCGGTGGCTGCAGGGTCAGAAAGGAGGGAGGTCATCGGCTGGCTCCGGGAACGATGCCGCGCTCAGGCGGGCGGGGGATGGGGGTGCCGCCATCATGAGGCAGGCGCTCATGCCGGGTCGGCGTCGTGCGGATCGAGGTCGCGCGCGGGCGCCGGTGGGACAGGGTGGCTGTGGGTCCAGGGAGTCTGATCGCGGGAGGGGAACTCGGGTTGCGCCCATTGACTGGGAGAGGCGGTGTAGCAGACCCGCTCGCCGAGTTCGGGGACGGCATCGGCCGCCGGTCTGCTGGGCGTGCCCATGCCGCTGGTGATCTCCATGATGATGAGGTGGGTGCCGCTCTGTTCGTGGGTGATCTGGTGGATACGGGCGGTGGCCCGGGGGCGATGGGGGTTGAGCAGGTCCTGGTCGCGGGTCAGCGGAGGAGGGTCGTCGGTGCGGACGGTGAAGCGCGGGCGCAGGACGCGGCGGCCCTTCGGACTCCTGGCCTGGCGATCCGGTTCGCGGCTGATCACAATCCCGGCGAAGGCGGCGCCGGCGGCGCGGCGTTCGGCCAGCACGAACGGGTCGTCGAGGGCTTGTTCGTCTTCGAACATGTGGCTGGCACGCTCCAGCGCGGCCAGGCGTCGGGCGGCCTCTACCGGATGGTCGTGCACCGGCTGGGGCGGGCCGCCGTGCATCAGGTGCAGGCTGTGGCGGGTGAACTGGTCGCGATCATCGTCCCAGCGGCGCGCGCACCGTGCCGCCGGAGGAATGGCGCGCAGCAGCGCCAGAGCGCTCCAGAGCTGGTTCCATGTGGGCCTCAGCTGAGCATCCAGTGCCCGCTCCAGCTTCGCGGCCGATCTGTTCGCCGACGTGTGATCGCCGGCGGCGAGGGCGTGCCGGTGGGCGCGCATGCGGGGTTCGAGTTCCACCAGGTCGAAGGTCGGGTCGGTGGCCGGTCCGGCCGGGGGAAACTCCACCGGGTTCTCGGTGCGCAACGCCGCCTCGGCACCGCTCAGCCCGGACGGCGGCTCGATCCAGGCCAGCAGCGCCGCGAGGCTCTCATCCTCCAGCGCGCTTTGGCCGCTGGCCCAATGGGCGGCCAGCTGCCTGGTCATAGGAAGCAGCAGGCATGAGCCGGGGTAGTCGGCCTGTTCGGTGAAGAAGGTCAGCCAGCGGCCAAGCAGCGCCACGGGCGCCTGCGTCGTGCCTGGCTCGCGTGATCCCTGGAACCGCAACGAGCGGCCCACCAGCCGCAGGTGTTCGACGGTAGCCCGGTTGGCGACGATCAGCTGGGGCGCGTCCGCGCACCGTTGGCGGGCGGCCTTGCCGGTATGGGTGGGCAGCTGCTGCAGGGCGTTCTCCCGCCGCCGGATGTAAGGCAGGACGACGGCGGCCAGCTGGGCGTAGAAGGCCTGCTGCTGGTCGCGATTGCGCGGCTGGCTGACGGTCAGCAGCACCGGCCGGTGACGATCGGTGCCGACCATGCAGGCCAGCGGCGCGGCGGCCTCCCCAGCCATCGCCGCGGTGACCAAGACGAGGGGCTCGTCGACGAGGTGGTAATGGCGCACCTGCCGCAGGGGCTCGGCGCGGCCCTGCCGGGCCGCGCGTATCCGGGCGAGCGCGAGCAGAGTGCTCATGCCGCACCTCCGGCCAGCTCGGCGCCCGCGGCCAGCTCGGTGCGCAACCGCTCGGCGTGCCGCAGTGCGCGCGCGACGTCGGTCTGGTCGGCGCTCGGGATGCGCTGGCCCTCGGCCAGGGCCAGCGCGGTCTGTGCAGTGCCGATGCCACCCAAGACATCGGCCACGCCCGGCCCGTACACATCGAGGGAGTCGTCCTGGCGTGCCTCGGCGCGGCACAGCCCGGCCAGCTCGCAATGATCCAGGCACTCGGGCCGGTAGCGGGCGGGAACCTGGCGAAGGTCGCCGGCCAGCTGCGCCTGCGGCCGCCTCGCCACTCCGGCAGCGTCCACGGCGAGGTCAAAGCTCACCTGCGCGGGGAGCAGCTTCACGAGCGTCTCGATGCGGTCCATGCGGGCCAGTTGCGTGGTCATCATAGCGATCTGCTTGCGGGCATCGATGAGGGTGGCGATCGGCGTGTTACCGAAGTTCTTCGGGGTCACCAGGAAGATCGAGGCGGCCACCAGGTCCGGGTCCAGCCCGGCATCGGCGAACAACTCCCGCAGCGCGATCACGTAGACGGCGGCCTGACGGGTCGCTGCCGCCACCTGCGTGCCGTCCGCCTGCCGGTCGATCACCGGGAACGACTTGATTTCCACGACGTGGAACTTGTCGCCGATCTTGAAGGCGATGACGTCGGGCTCCAGATAGACGAGTTGGCCGCCGACGGCCAGGCGCAGCATGGGGTGGTCGTACAGGATCCCCGGGCTGGAGCCGCCGCGCGCGGCGTGGGCCAGGACCTGGCGGGTGCGGCGATAGCGCAACTCACGGTTGGCGTTGTCGCCCACGCTCTCCAGTGGGATGTAGGCCACCTGCTCGATCGGCAGGCCGAGGCTCTCGCGCAGCAGCGCGAGCAGACGCGCCCCTCCATGCTCCTTCACCTGGCGTTCGAAGGCGTTGCCGCGGGAAAGCGCGAACGGCGACTGACCGAACGGCCACGGGTAGCCGGCCTGACGGGCGACTTTTCCTTTGTCGGCGCCGCAGGCGTCCAGCAGGGCCCGCCGGCTGCAGCCGGGATTGGCCGATAGCCCGACCAGGGTGCGCGCGGTGTGGTTGACGGGCGGCTGACCGCCGCGCAGCGCGTCGAGCCGCGCCGCGGTGGTGGAGTTCACGGTGGGATTCACGGGTGACCTTGCTGGTAGCGCCGTAGGGACGGGGGAAGACGCGCCATCGGCTTCAGTGCGAGCTCGCGTCGTTTCGGATCATTTGCAGGCGGGTGCCGAACAGCCGTTCCGTTTCAGGAAGCCGTTGGCGGGCCCAGGCTGCCGCCTGCTCGCGCTCGGCGCGGTCCACGGCGACATGCACGGCGAGCTCGGCCTCGGCGGCCTCGGCCACCTGTCGGGGATCCAGCGGCGGGGCGTGCCCGCTGAGCTCGGGCGGGGCCAGCGCGCCGGGGATGCTGACAGCGAAACTGCGCAGCAGCCGGTCGGCGCGAGCCCGAGCATCGGCCAACCAGTGCGGGCCTCTCCGGTCGAACCATTCGATGGCGGTAGCGATTTTGGTGGTGGCGGTGAGAAAGTCCACGCGCGGACTGTGCGCGCCGACGATGCGCCGCTCCAGTGGCCAGGTGCTCACCGTCAGCAGCGCCCGGGCAGGGGCGAGCCGGTCGGCGGTCAGGGCGGGGCACACATAATACGGCCGGGCGTTGGGTGCCGATCGGTAGGAGCGCTCCTCATCACGGCGCATGCTGGCCAGCCGGGAGGCCGGCAGCTCGCCCGGGAAGAACGCGCCGTGCACCGCGGTGATCAGCTTAGGGGCCGCCGCGACCTCCAGCAGGGACAACACTTGATGAACCTGCTCGCGGGTGGGCAGCAGTGCGGTCACCGCGCGATCGACAGCCGGCGGGCCGGCGGCGGTGAGCACCGCGCCTTCGCCTTGGCCCAAGGCGGCGGCCTTGTCCTGCCACAGCGTCTCCGCATGCCGCAGTTCGCGACGCAGGCCGCTGGCTCGGGCGGCGTCCCGCTCCACCATCGCCGTGCGCAGCGCCTGCCGCAGCTGCCCCATGCGGTTCTCCAGCTCATCCAAGCTCTCTTCAGCACTGTGCATTCTCCGACGCTACCAGAATTCCAAATATTTCCATGGTTTCCCAAACTTTGCTGTAGCGTGATGCGTCATCGGGGGCTGCTGAGCGTCAAAACGACAGGAGCTAGCCATGAGGATGCTGCACGTCTCGGATTGGCATATCGGACGAACAGTGACCGGCAACCACAGCCGCTACACCGAGTTCGAGGCCGTCCTGGCCGAGATCGCCGACATCGCCCGTGAGGTCAAGCCCGACCTCATCGTCAACACCGGCGACCTGTTCGACCGCGCCCGACCCGCGGCCGCCGATCTCGGCCTGGGCGTGCGCGCCCTGGTGGAACTGGCCGGCGTGGCCCCCACGGTGGTCGTGGGCGGCAACCACGATTCACCGGCCCTGTTGCAAGCTCTGGACACGCTGGTCAACGCCCTGGCCGCCGGCGAGAACGGGCGGCCGCCGCGGCTGCGCTTCATCGCCACCGCGGCCAACGCCGATCCTGCGGCGGTGAGCATCTTGACCTTTCCCTCCGATGACGGCCACCGTATCCGGCTGGCCCCGCTGCCGTTCGTGCACCGCAACCGAGCCTTGGCCGATTGCGACCGCCCTGATGAGGCCGGTCAGGTGTATGCCCACCACCTGCGCCAGATCCAGCAGGAGCTGGCCAACCGGCTGCGCTGCGGGCACGACCCTGCACGTGACGTCCTCATCATGGCTGCCCACCTGTTCGTCGAAGGGGCCCTGCCGTCGCACAGCGAACGGCCGCTCGACATCACTCAGGACTACGCCTGCCCGGCTGACGCCCTGCCCGCCGTGACCTACTACGCGCTCGGCCACATTCATAAGCCCCAGGCGATTGGCAGGGCCGGGATCACCGCCCGCTACGCGGGCAGCCCCCTGCAACTGGACTTCGGCGAGGAAGGCGAAACCAAGAGCGTCGTCCTGGTCGAGGCCGGGCCTGCTCGCCCGACCCGAGTGGAGACCATCGCGTTGCGCTCCGGCCGCCGGTTGATGACCTTTACCGGCGACCTGCATCGCCTGGCCGAGCAGGCCGAAGACATCGGCGATGCGTTCGTCAAGGCTGTCATCGAGGTCGACGGCGCCGGCCTGGGACTGGGTCTGTCCGCCAGCGTGCGGGCGATCATCCCGCGTGCGACCCTCGTCGAGCTCGACGAGCGGCTGCCCGGCTGGCAAGACGTGCCCCTCCTGGAGGCGCGCAGCGACATCACTCCCGAACCCGAGCTGAGCGAATCGTTTCTCGCCTACCTCACCGAGACAGGCTTGACCCCGCAGCACGCCGAGCAGCTGCAGCACGCCTTCACGGCGTTGCTGAGCGACGCCGACCGCGACGACGACCACGTCACCACCGACCCGGTCGAACAGATGCTGCGCGATGCCCTGCCGGCCGGCCACGACCGCCTGTGACCTCACCTTTCGAGTCTTGAAGGAACCCGATGCGCCCGCTACAGCTGACCTTCTCCGGCCTGCGCAGCTACCCCGGCCAGACCCCGACGCTGGACTTCTCCGGCAAAGCGCTGATCGCCATCCTCGGCGACACCGGCGCGGGCAAAACCTCCATCCTGGAGGCGATCACCCTGGCCCTGTATGGCGCCTCCTCCTGGAGCAACCGGGTCAGGGAACTGCTCGCAGACGGCGCCAGCGCCATGACGGTCGACCTGACCTTCACCCATCACGAGCACACCTGGCGGGTGTGCCGCGTCTACTACGCCAACAACCGCCCGAGCACGCACCTGCTGCAGAACCTGGACACCGGAGAGGAGGTCGACGACAGCAGGGCCGTCAACCGCCGCGTCGAGCACCTGCTGAAACTCAAACGCGATGAGTTCCAGGCGGCGGTTCTGCTTCCCCAGGGCCGCTTCGACCGGCTGCTGACCGCCACAGACGCCGAACGCGCCGAACTGCTCAAAGGCATCTTCGGCACGCGGTTCTTGGAAACGGCCCGCACGCACGCCGAACGACGGCGCGACAGCCTCAAGGAGTTGCTGCACCTGGCGCAACTGGCCCGCCGGGACTTTTTCGACCAGCCCCGCATCTGTGCTGAGCAGGCCAGCGGCGCCGCCCAGGCGGCCGAGCGGCTGACCAACCGGCTAAGCACCGCGTACGCGACGATGCGAAAGCTGCAGACATCGTGCAGCCGGCACGCCCGACGCCGTGACTACCTCGATGTCGCCCTCGACCACCTCTCGCAACCGGCCGCACGGCCCGACACCACGGTGCTGGACAGCGTCGCCCAGGCTGCACATGACCTCGGTAAAGCCCAGCGGCAACTGATCGAACGCCGCGGGCTTGCTCGCACCCGGCACCTGCACGCCCAAACCTGGCTGGAGCAAGCCGCCAACCAGGGCATCACCACTAAGACGATCGCTGGAGCGCAGGCCGTGCTCACCGATCTGCCCGCCCGGCAGGAGGCGCTCCTGGGCGCCCAGGCACAGCTGAGCACCGACGAGCACGCATTGGGCAAGGAAGAGGCCGAGCTTCAGCGCATGGCCACCGACCTCGAACAACTCCGCAGCGAGGCCGACACGCTCGCCACTCGCGCCGCCACCCTCCGCGAGCAGGCCGAGCGCGCCGCCGCCGAGGTCGCCGCCCTGGACAACGCCACCCGGGCCGCACTGGCCGCCGCCATCACAGCCGGGCACGCAGCCGCGGCTGTGACCGCCGCCAACGCCACCCACCTGGCCGCACAGGGCGAACTCCCCACCTTGCACGCAGCCCATGAGCAGGCGCGCACCGCCGCTGCCACTGCGATGCGGCACCACGAGGCGGCCCGGCGAGAGGAAGCCGCGCACGCCGCCGGCCACGGACTGCGTCCCGGTGACAGCTGCAGCGTGTGCACCCGCGACCTGCCCACGGGATTCCAGCCACCGGCGCCGGTCGACCCGGCTCACCTGCAGCGTCTGGAGCGGGAACGTGCGCGCGCCGACGGCGACCTCGCCCGCAGGTCCGAGGCCCTGACTCGCGCGCGAGGGCATGCAGAGACCGCCGAGCAGGCACTGGCCACCCTCACCGAGCAGCACGCGACCGCATCGAGCCGTGCCGCCAACCGCTTGGCGGCCGCCTTGGCCGCCGCAGGCTCCACGGCGATCGTGGCGGGTGAGGCCGTCACGACCGCAGACCACGACGGCGAGACCTTCGCCCAGCGCCTTGACCAAACCGCCGCCCCGCTGCTGCTAGGCCAGACAGAAGCCGAAACAGCCGACGACCAGACGGACGACGACGCACGAGCCGTGCAACTGACCGCATCGCTGTGCGCTCCGGCACACCACCTGGCCCGATCCTTGGCCGAGACCGCCGATAGCGCCCGGCAGCAGGCTCAGACCGCGGCCGCCGATGCCCGCAGCGTGGGTGCGCTGCTGAGCACGCGGGGGCAGGAGCATGCCGCCCGCGCCGTCGCACATGTCCAAGCTCGCCGACAGCACCGGGCGGCGATCGACGCTGTGCGCGAGAGTCTGCGCCGCCTACCCTCTGCGGTAGGGGAGCCGCTGCACGCCACACCATCCACCATCACCCACGAAGACATCACGACCGCCATCGCCACCTGCGCCAGGCTCAGCAAGGAACTCACCCAGACCCAAACCGAACTGGCGCAAGCCACCGCCGACCTAGCGGAGATCGAGACACAACAGGCCCGGCTTGAGCACCAGCGAGACACCGAGATCACCGTTCAGCTCACCACCCTGCACACCGCCGCCATCGCCTACCTTGGCACGCTCCACCGCGCCCATCAGATGCTCGACACCAACACCGACACCGCCCCCAGAGTCGTGCTTCCGTCCCCCCCAGTAGAAGCCAAGACGGACGACGCAGCGCTACGCGCCTTCTGCCAAGAGCTGACCGCTGCCACCACCACGCTCCTCGGGTACCTACGCCTCGCCCGCGACCAGGCAGCCCGCGATCTGGAAGCCACTCACGCCGACCTGCACCGCCAGGCCCGCCACCTGCAGGCGGGAGATCAGGGCGGTGACCGCGCCATCGCCCCGGTGCGCCTCGCCGACGACATTGCGTTGTCCGAACCGCAGGCGCTCGCCCCGATATCGGAGGCCATCGGCGCAGCACGGCTCCAGCACAGCGAGCAAGCGGCTCTCGCACAGCGCGCCGAAACACAGATCGAGCCAGCCGAACGACTCGATCGCGCCATCGAATCCGCGACCACCCGCCTGAATACGCTCACCCGGCTGCACAGCCACCTGGCCGACGGCAAGTTTCTGCGCTACCTGACCGACCAGCGGACCCGATCCCTGCTCATCTTGGCCAGCCAGCTGTTTTCCCAGCTGTCGTCCGGCCGGTTCGGCTTCAGCGACGACTTCCGCATCGTCAACCTCGCCACACGTACACCTCGCAGCCCCAAAACCCTGTCGGGCGGCGAAACGTTCCTTGCCTCCCTTGCGCTCGCGCTGGCACTGATTGAGCTGCACAGCCGCAACGGCGCCCGGCTCGGTTCGCTGTTCCTCGACGAAGGCTTCGGCGCCCTCGACTCGACCGCCCTGTCATCGGCGCTCAGCGTCCTGCGACGCGAAAGCGGCGGCGACAAGCTCGTCACCGTCATCAGCCATTTGCACACCGTCGCCGAGGCCGTGGACCAGGTCCTATGGATCAACCGCACCCCGGACGGCTCACAAGCGCGTTGGCTGACCGAGGCCCAGCGGGCCGCCCTCATCTACGACCATGTCCAGTCCGGGCTGCTGAGCCTCGCGGATCAGGCGAGCTGACTGAAAGCGTCATCCGTGGTCCACCCGCACCCCCATCTCTCCGCTGTAACGACAGCCGTCCAGGAGCCAACATGATCCTCACTACTTCGCCGCACAGCATCACTCGCCAACCCGCGGCCCGCGGTTCTCCGTGCACGCGCACGTCCATGCGCTATGTCCCCACGACGAGGCGGCCGCTGACGATGCCGCCGCCGTTCCGCAAAGCACCGAACAGACAGCGAGGGCCCCATGCCCTCTGTCTCGGCACGCCAGTGACCGGTGATACCCAAGGAGCGAAACCAAAGATCCGTCGTGAATGTCGGGCACAAACGATAACGTGTACGGCGCCACGCATCAGGGAGACGTCGAATGAGCGACATCGCCGCTGAAATCAAGCGCGTTATAGGAGCCCTGGACAAGCCCACCCTGAAACTCCTGGACCGTAAGTGGGCTTCATTCGCCCTGGCCGTCTTCAAGACGTCTTTCAGTCGTGACCGGCAGAGCGTGCAATGCGATCGTCTGCATGTACAGGTGGACACCTACCGAGAAGAACTGCTGTCGATGGGGGAGCAAGCCCCGGAACGCGGTGGCCGGGCGTTGTGTCTGGAGTGGATGAGGCAGCAATGGCTGTATCGATCGACGAACGACGCCGGTGAGGAAGAATACTCCCTCACCTCCCACGCTCTCGAGGCGCTCTCCCTCGTCGAGAACCTGACGCGCGAGCGGGCGCTGATCAGCGAATCGCGGCTCACCACCATCTTGCAGACTGTCCAGCGCTGGGCCATCGAGGCCAGCTCCGTCCGCGAGGACAGAATCCGGCGACTGGAGGATCAGATTACGCAGTTGACGGCGGAACGGGATCGCCTCGCCGAAGGAGGAGACGTCTTCACGGCATCGGATGAGCGCATGCTCGAAGGCTATTTCGACCTTTCAGACCTCATCGGTCAACTGCCCAGCGACTTCAAGCGTGTGGAGGAGTCGGTGACGCAGATGCACCGGCAGATCATCAGCAGCTTCCGGGAAGAGGACCGTCCCGTCGGCGAGGTGTTGGATGAGTACCTCGCCAAGACGGATCGGCTGATGTCGGCCACGGCTGAAGGCCGGGCATTCGAAGGTGCTTTCACCTTGCTGCGTGATGATGCCCTCCTGCTCGATCTCAAAAACGACTTGCAGGCCATCCTCGCTCATCCTTTCACCGAGGCACTCACCGCTGCGGAGAAGACCTTCCTATACGGAACCGTGGCCGTCATTCGCCAAGGCATCGACGACGTACTCGTGCAGCGCAGCAGACTCACCACCACCTTGCGTGAGCACATCGTCAATCACGACATCATCAAAGAGCGCGAGTTGGAAAGGCTGCTACGCGACATCAACAAAGAACTTGCAACATGGATGCACAAGGCCGGGCCGCGCACCGCCGTCCCACTCGAGCTGATGCCGACGACCTTGGACGTGATCCACCTTCGCCAGCGCTTTTACGATCCTGGGTCGGAGACACCACCGCCTCCCTTGGGGCAGATGCCCCACGAGGTGCCGCAGCCGCCGTCCCTGGACGATATCCGCCAGCAGGGCGGGCCCTTGCTGGAGCAGTTGCGGCTCGCTGTCACCGAGGCATTCGCAGGCGGAAGCGTCGAGTCGGTGGGTGAGGCCTTCAACGCTCTTGAGCCCCCGCTGCGCCGTCCGGTCGAAATTCTGGGGCTCCTCCACATCGCCACCCAGATCTGCGCCCTGGACCACATGCAGCCGGCCGAGATGTACCACGCCATTCGTGCCGATGGGAGTTCACGAGACTTCCAGGTGCCGCGCCTGACACTCAACGAGCAGGACACGGCCGCATGGGCGGCCCTGAACGTGGGACCGGATCAATGACCGACACGTGGAGCGACGACCTGAGCGCTGACTCCTTCGACGACCCCGAGGACGATAGCCTGTGCTTGTTCGACGGAGATCTGGGCGGATTGACATTCGACCAGCGCAAGAGCCTGGTGTCCTTGCTCAAGCATCGCTACATGTCCAGTGCCCAGCAGCCGGCGGAGTGGCGCACGCTGCTCGAATCCGAGGCCGCCATCAGATCCCGGCTCAACGACCTGTTCCTCGATCTGCACGTTGATCGCCGCTACGAGGTGGCCTTCAAACGCCAGGCCCAGCCAGACGATGTCGGCGGCCGCTTTCCCACCCTTCTGCACGACCTGGCCTACACCAGGGAGGAGACCATCCTGCTGGTGTTCCTCCGACAGCGCTTTCGCAGCGAACACGCCAGCGGCGAGGAAATCGTCCTGGTCGACCATGACGACCTCCTTCAGGCTGTCGCGCGGTTCCGGCCACCGCACGCCACCGACCGATCCGGAGACGCCAACCGCGCCAAGAACGCGATCGAGAACATCGCCAAAGCCCACATCCTGCTCAAGACGCCGGATCGGAGCCGCTACCGGATCTCTCCGGTGATCGAGGTCCTGCTCCCCACTGAACGCTTGAACGAGCTGCTGCAGTGGCTCATCGGTCAAAACGGCAGCCGGACGTCCGCTGACACGTCCCAGGACGCCTCACCCCCGGAGGAACGCCCATGACCACCCCGCCTGTGACGACTGAGCCGCTGCTGCACCTCCATGGCACCAGCGAGGGCACCACCCAGTGGAAGGCCGAAACCTTCCAAATGGTGAACTGGGGCGGCTTCCAAGATCACCACCAGGTCGAATTCTCCCAGCGTGCGACCCTCATCTCTGGCGCGTCAGGCACCGGCAAGAGCACTCTGCTGGACGGCTACATCGCGCTGATGATGCCCTCGACCACGCCCTTCAACGGAGCCTCCAACGAGGCCACCTCCGGGCGTGCCCGCAGCGTCGATCAGCGCAATCTTCTCACCTACCTGAGAGGCAAAACCGACTCCGCCCGCCAGCAGGGAACCGACGAAGTCCACGACTGCGTGCTGCGCGGCAAAGACGCACCCACCTGGGGCGCGGTGGCGATGACCTTTGTCGACGACAACGGCCTGCGCTACACGGCGCTGCGCGCCTACTACGTTGGCCGAGGAGTCAGCAGGGCCACAGACGTCACCATGAAGATGGGGACGGCGGAGGGCTGCCTGAACCTCAAAGACCTGGCCCCCTTGGCCGAATCCAAGTTCGACAAGCGAGCCTCGGCAGCAAGATTACCCGCCCTCACCTGGCACGACCAGTATGAGGTCTTTGAACAGATCCTGTTCACCCGACTGGGCATCGGCGCGAGCGGCGACGGCAGGAAGGCACTACGGCTGTTGGCACGCATCCAGGGCGGCCATCAGGTGAAGACCGTCGACGGCCTGTACAAGTCCATGGTCTTGGAAGAGCCCGCCACCTACGCCGCCGCCGACAGAGCCATCACCCACTTCGAAGACTTAGAACGGGCGCACGACGCCATGGAGACCGTGGCCGAGAAGGCTACGGTCCTGCGCGATCTCCCTCTGCTTCACCAAGACCTTCAAGAGGCGACACAGAAGGCCGATGCGGTCGAGCTGCTCGGAATCTCCGGCGATGGTGACACTGCCTTCCGTGTGTGGACCCTCACCACCGAACGCTCACTTTTGGCCGAAGCGGTGAAGGCCAACCGGGCCAGCCGCGAGGTGGTCCACGGCAAACGGGCTGAGGCTCTTGCCAGGGAGAGTGCCCTGAAGGCCGAGATCGAAGAGCTGAAGAGGCAAATTCGTGACCACGGCGGAGACACGCTCGACAAGCTGCACCAGGACGTACAAGAGCTGGAAAGTGACCTTGGCCAAGCCCGCCACAAAAGGGAGCGGTTCGACGGGCGCATCCAGCCGCTGACGGTCGCGATGGGCTCGCAGCAGGATTTCCTGCGGCTACGCACCGCCGCCGCCCAGTTCACGGCCACCTTCGCCCGAGCTGTCAAAGACCTGGAACAGCAGCAGCAGGTCATCCAGCGCGACAAGTTTCCACACGAGGAGCAGGAGCGCCAGCTCAAGGAGGAACAGCGGTCCCTGTCCGGGCGTGAGGGGCTCGTTCCGACTCACCTCCACAACGCGCGCGTGATGATCGCTCAGGCGTGCGGCATCCCGGTGGAGAATCTGCCCTTCGTCGCCGAACTCATCGATCTGGCCCCGGGACAGGAGGCATGGCGTAAGGCCGCAGAGGTCATCCTTGCCCCGATCACCAGGGTCATGCTCGTCGACGAGGAACGCCTGGGGACACTCAGCCGCACCATCGATCCCCTCCGCCTCTCCGTCCGGATCACCTTCGAAGGTGTCCCTCTCGGGCGTCCCGAGGAGTTCAATGGCGACCCCCGGCGCATCTCAGGGAAGCTGATGTTCAAAGATTCCCTGTTCGGGCGCTGGGTTCAACAGCGCGTTCAAGCCTCCACTCTCGACGCCCGATGCGTCGAGGGCCCCGCCGAGCTCAACAGCGGCGGACGCTGTGTCACGCCCAACGGTCAGACCCGTGACGGACGCAGAGGCGCTCACGGCGATCCGGCCGGCGGCCGTTACATCATCGGCTTCTCCAACACAGCCCGCCTGGCCGAGATCGATGAGAACCTCGCCCAGCTGCGCGTGATCCTCGACGACATGGAGCAACAAGCCACCGCCGTCGGAGACAAGATCGCTGACCTGCGGCGACGCAAGGAAGCCTTTCAGTTCGTCCTGGACACCGAATGGCAGGACATCGATGTGGCTGGCGTAGAGGCCAAGATCGCGGCCAAAGAGGCCGAACGCAAACGCATCCTGTCCACCAGCGACATCCTTCGAGCTTTGCAGGAGGAGGCGGAACGAAAGACGGCAGAGCACGAGCAGTCGCAGCGCACCAAGCACCTGGCGGAGCAAGAGGTCGACGACCTTGATAAGGCATATATGAACCTCACGCAACGAGAGAGCTCTGTGTGCACAGACATCGACGCGATCGATTGCGCCCGCTTAATGCCGCTACGGGAGGAACTCCTCGTCTACTTGGACAAGGAGTTCTCGCACGTCGCCGACCGCTCGGACTTGCCGGGCTTTCCCGACGGCGTGAGAAGACTGCGGGGACGCCTCGGCCACCTGATGAAGCAGGAACGCGACAACGCGCAAAAGGCCCGCGACTCGCTCGAACGAATCTTCCAGACCTTTCAGAGCCGCTGGCCGGACCCGAATCTCGGCCAGGCGATGGCCTCCTACTCCGCTTATCGCGACATCTTGGACGATATCCTCACCACCGGCCTGCACGAGCGCCGCCAGGAGTGGAAACGCCGCCTGTCGAAATGGAGCGGCGAAGACCTGGTGCCTCTCAACGGCGCCTTCGACACCTCGATCGAAGAGATAGAAGACCGTTTGTACCCGGTCAACGAAATCTTGGCCACTCTTGCCTTCGGTGCAGGCCGAGACCGACTGAAGATCGTCCTACGCCGCCTTCACCGCGATGACATCACCAAGTTCCGCCGTGAGCTCAAGCTTTTGTCGTCGGGTGTCACCGAGAAACTCACTGATGAACAGGCCGAAGCGCGCTTCAAACGGCTGCGCGCGTTCATGAACCAGATCCGCAAGCCCCAGCAGGGCTCGAAAGGCACCCCACTGCGAGACCATCTGCTCGATGTCCGCAGGCACGTCGAGATCACCGCCGCCCGCCTCAGCACCGAAGGCATCGAGATCAGCACGTATGCCTCGCTCGGCGGCAAGAGCGGAGGCGAGACGCAAGAACTCATCGCCTTCATCGTCGGCGCCGCCCTCCGCTTCCAGCTCGGCGACGAAAGCCGCACTCGCCCACGGTTCGCGCCGGTCATCCTCGACGAGGGATTCATCAAGGCCGACTCCGAGTTCGCAGGCCGAGCCGTCCAGGCTTGGAAAGGATTGGGCTTTCAACTCATCATCGGCGCCCCGCTGGACAAAGTGACAGCGCTGGAACCGCACGTGGACCTCGTCATTGCCGTAACGAAAGACAACCGGACCAACTACTCCTACATCACCAAGCTGGCTTCCCTCACTGGAGCCGCTCCGTGAAGAGCCCCGAACAGATCCTCCGCATTGTCGGCAAGCGCATAGCCGCCACCTGGCACCTCGACCTCGATGAGCAGCCCGCAGGCTGGCCACGCACGTTCGCCCTAGGAGCCTTGAGAAGAACCGACCTGGAGACGGCCTTCGCCGACATCCACGCCAGAATCCTGGCATGGCGTGATTGGGCAGAGCGCCACCGCCTCACCCTCCACATGAGCTCTCGGCGCGTGCATGGAACCCTCCAGTCGGTGCCCACCCATGTGTCCCTCCCGGACCTGGACACCGCCGTCGATCTCCTCGGATCGGAGTGGAACACCCGCATCCAGCGCGGCCGGCGCCGGCTGGCGTACCTGCGATCGACGTTCCCCTCAGGAACGGAACACCCCAAGATCGTGCGCGCTGTCGACGGTTACTCGGACGTGGACTTCGACCTCCTCTGCACCGCGGCGTCCTGGTTCACCCGCAACTCCGCCTGTGGCCTCACACCTCGACAGGTTCCGATCGAGGGGCTCCATGCGAAGTGGCTGAACACTCACAAGAGCCTCGTCCAAGCCCTGGCGCAAATCGAATCTCTCGGGCTCCTACCGGAGCATCCGCAGCGTATTCACTTCACCTACCTGGATCCCGATCACCTCACCAGCGGCGCCCGCCGACACGATTCGGCGACAGTGGGCGACTGCATGAGTCCGGCCTATCGGCCGCAGATCGTCCTTATCTCCGAAAACAAGGACACCGCGATTCACTTCCCGATCCTGACCGGCGGCATCGCGATCGAAGGCGCAGGATTCGCCGGCGCCGGAGCCATCTCGACATTCAACTGGATTGTCAGCGCCCGACACCTCGTGTACTGGGGTGACATGGACGCCGACGGCTTCGAGATCGTCGACCACTTCCGCCGAAGCGGCCTGGCTGTAACCAGCATCTTCATGAATCTAACTGCATTCGAACGCTACGAGCGGTTCGGCACCCTGACCGACGCACGAGGCGAGCCCGTGCATGCTTCGTGTCGCAAGCCTTTGGTGCACCTCGCTGAGCATGAACGTGAGCTTTACGAACTGCTCACGGATCCTCAATGGAGGAGGGTCCGAAGGATCGAGCAGGAGAAGATCCCATTGATCACCGCATGGCAGTGTGTGCAAAGCCTCATCAGCTCCGCCTGATCGCGGCCAGCCCTCTCTAACCATCATCTGCGCGGATAGAGGGCTATCTCAGGCCGAACGCTGCTGCGACACTCCGCGCGGGGAGGCACACTCCTGGGCATCGCAGCCGCAACCATTTTCACGGCCCCGCAGCTTCAATCGCGTCTCGAGCGAGCACCCGGTGCACCGTCTGAACAGGTAGGAGACGCTCGATGACCACGTTGTGGAGGAGGCCATAAGAACAAATCAGGAGCCGGTGCCGTGGCAGCATGTCACGCGTTTCGGATTGTGCTCACTCGGGCGGTGGCGTTGCGTCAGGAATGCCCCGGCAGCGTGCCGGGCGGGTACGACATGGTCGCCAGCTGGGTTGCCGAGGACGCCGAGCCGATGCTTGCCCTGGTCAACGAGATGCGGACTGAGGCTGGGTTTACACCTGCGGCTCTGGAAGAGGTGCCGCGGATCGAGGAGAGCGCGCACGGGCGCGGACTATACCGCCAAGTACGCTCTGCGGTGCGCCTTCCTCACTCAAGGGAAGAGCGGGCTTCAGGCATTGCCGTCTAGATCCGCAACCCTCTGGCGCGGACGGCGCTGGCACGCCTGGAGACGGACAATGCACGGCCTCGGCGCTGTGACCGCGTTCAAGCGATCTCCGTCGTGCGCCGTCCTGTCGCCGCCAGCAGCTTGAGGTGTGCAGCGCTCGATCCGCGGGCGGCTGCCGCGCGCTGGTGCTTCCGTCAGGGCAGGTTGGTGCGCTCTTCCGGCGAGCTTACGCGGGCGGCTAGGCGGTCGACGTGGGCTGGGTTGGCGGCGGGCTGCGGCTGGAGGAAGTGGTGATCGAAGTGGCCGTCGGTGATCGCTCGCATGGGCAGGATGATTCCACCCTTCTTCTGGCATCGGGCGGCGCAGACATCGGGGTGCAAGAGGGTGGTGTCGGGGACGATCCAAGCCGTCTGGCCTGCCGTGGCGTCGGTGAGCCGGTAGATGATGCCGGCGCGGGAGTAGGCGCGTCCATCGTCGAGCCACTGCTGAGGCAGTGTGCTGCCGTCGGTCCGGGTCAAGATGCCGTTGCTGTCGGGGTCGAGGCCGAGGACTCCCGCGCCGCAGCCTTTGGCGTCGATGATGAGCCAGGTGGTTCCGCCTAGAACGACGTGGTCGATGTTGGAGCCGCCCAGGTTGAGAACGCCCTTGCTGCCGCCGGTGACGTCGCCGAAACCTCCGAGGTCGTGGAAAAGATGGAAGTGGTCGGGCCGGACGGTCAGCCATTGTTGCAGTGCTTGGGCGACCTGGCGCTCGTGGAAGGCTCCGCGGCGGGAGGCGGAGCCATACTTGACGGCCCCGGACTGGGTCAGGCTGTGGCCCGGTGTTCCGTGCACGGTCACGCTCATCGGCGCTCACCCTTCTCGCGGCGGGGAAGAGGCTTCGACGGTAGCTCGGAAGAGTGACAGTTTCGGTGGGCGCGTTCGCGGAGGCGCGTGCCTACGGTGGCGGGGATTCGTGCGGCCGTGCCTTCCCGGGCGCGGGCCGCATCCGGTGAGCTTGCTCGTGTGCGCGGGCAGGTACACGCAGAGGTTGGGCGGTTGACGGATCGGTGCGGTGAGCCGGCGGTGCGGGCAGGCGGCACCAGCGGGCGCCGTGGCGGATGGCCGGGAAGGGGTGTGCGCGGTCGGGCTGCCAAGTGGTGAGGGCTATGGGCCGAGCCTGCGGGAGCATCCTCATCTGGCCAGGGGTGAGGATCGGGTCTCGCTGGAAGAAGGTGCGCGCGGTCCGGTCCCGGTTAACCGGCGAGCGGCCACCCTTGGTCGGCCCGGCGGCCGCTGGCGCTCTTGACGTGGAGAAGCGGGCGTCTCCGTCGCGGCGCTGGGCGGAGCAGGTCCGCGGCATTGGGGATCTGGGGTCCGGCCTCCCTGATGGTGTTGTCGTCGGTGAGCGGTTCGGTGCCCGCCGCCCGCGCGCATGTCCGCGGGGGTCGGCCGGACGCCGTCACGCTCGTGTGAGATCTGTCAGGGGTGGCGGGAGCGAGATTGACGGCGTCCGCGGCGAGGCGTTGCATCGGCTACGCCAGGCCAGGACAACGGAGAGTTGCGCCGCGCTTGGGCCGCCGGGCTGCTGCCCGTCCCGCAGATGCCGCCCGCGCCGGCGCGCTGCGCGATCAGATCCCGCCGTAGCCGCTCGGCGCGCGCTGGTGCGCGCAGCTGCTGAGTGAGCTGACCGGCCTGGAGGCCATCGGTGCCGACATCGAAGAGGCGTGCAGGCGCGGCCTGATCAAGCAGGTCGGCGACTACAAGGGCTGGCCGCTCTACGACGTCGCCGCGTTGAAGGAGCTGGCCGCGCCCGCTCATCCCCGTCACGACGAGCTGGTCGAGGCCATCGCCACCCGGCTGGAGGTCGCCGCGTGGCTGGGAAGTCCGGCGGCGAAGGGCATGACGCAGGCTGAGCGGGTCGTGCTGTTCATCATCGCGAAGCGCACGCAAAGACTACCAGGCGAATGCTGTGGCACCGCGGCGACCGCGATGACGACGGGCGGAAGATCACGCTAACCGAGACGATCTACCTGCGAGCCAGCCTCGGCCCCCGCGGCTTGAGCGAGGTGCTGCAGCGGCTGGCGGCCGCGGTCTCGAGGTGCGGGTGGCGATCGGCACCGACGCGTCCGGCCGGGTGGTGTTCGCCGGCGCGGCCATGCTGTCGACCATCACCTGCCGTACCTGCCCGCGTCGGTGCAGTTGCCGAGACCCCGCTCTGACATGACGTCGTGACATGGCGTGAGGTCTGGCTAAGCGGTTTGAAGAAACTACCGCACTTAACAGGTTGGCTTCCACCTGGCCTTATGCGCTCCCTGAGTCAGCGGACGCGACTGTTGCATAGGACTCCTAACTAACTCTGTCAAGCCTTGTTCTCCCCGGCCACTCTAGTAAGGATCTTCAGGAATCAGATGTCCGACGAAAGGTCTGTATGTGACTGCTTCGCTACGGTTACGGGTTCTGACTTGGGTCGCCGCCCCGGTCGCCCTCATGGTCACATTGGTGACTCTTCCCGCTTCGCCAGCGCTCGGCCAAGCCAACGATCCCGACCCTCAACGCCTGCGTGCCGCTAACGCAGCCATCCGCGACAACCCGGATATGAAGCCGGAGAAGTTGCCGAAGCCTGCAGCTGTCAAAGAGCCGGCTAACTCCTGCAGGAAGATGAAGGAACACCTTTCGGAGTTCCGGGCCAAGGGCGCCAAGACCATCACCTGCCTGGACGCTCCGGCGGAAGCCACGGCCGCAGAAGTTGCGGCGCCGCCTGGCGGGCTTCCCGAAGGACTGCCTTCTTGGTGCGTCCAAGCCGCCAACGGAGGATGGCAGTACACCCGATTCAACGCATGTACTTGGCGATCCTGGACGCTTAAGTGGGTGAACGTCGACACGGGGGCACAAATCGGCTCAGTCGAGCTGATCGTCTGGGACGATGTCCTCACAGCGTGGAGCGAAGGCGCCTTCGTCTACGGACACAGGGTGTACGCCTACAACCCCCAGGGCGCGTGGAATCCGCGAACGTATATGGTGTCCACGCCGACCTGTCTAGCGCGATGCGTAGTAGGCAGACCTGCCCCCGACAAGGGAGTAATTCAGCTGAACACCATTGTCGTCTACGACACGTATCTCCAAGAGAACCTGCCGGTCCCCAGCAGGGGGGTCGTGAGCCTGGATGCGGAGCTCGTCGCTGTCGACCCTGACTCCAACGACCAGAATCTCACCATTGACAATCCCCACCCCGTAATCCGCTGCGACGACGGAATGCTGAAAGGCCATGCCACGCTTGCTGGTTGTGTAATGCGGGACTACAAGCCCACCCTGGTCTTCCGCTACTCGGAGATGCCAGACATTGTCGACCACGTCAAGATGTCCCAGGCAATCGGGTCGCCCGGCGAGCCCGGCACTTCACCCCTGCAGCGCATGTACGACGATACAGATGCCGCTGACAATCGAGAGATGGCCTGCGAGGACGTTACTCCTGGCCCCAGTCAAAACTGCGACGAGTATCCCTTCGCCCACTCGTATCAGGGTGCCGTTACCTGTGGCTGCGATGACTGGACGGCAAGGGCCGTGAACGCCACAGACAACACCAGACAAGGCACGGTCATGTCCATGTTCTTCCAAGCGTACCGAGTCCTCGACGGTGACGCCTTCTGGGTGGACACCTCCTCCTCCTAATCAGCAAGGTTTACTCCATGAATGACGAGATACCGTTGTCCCACGACACCGTGTGGGTGTCTTACCATCAGCTCATTCTGAGGGGCCTGGAGGATCCACCGCCGGACCACCCTGACAGCTTTCCCAATGGGTTGGTAGCAGCAGCCGAGACCGACGGCGCGACCATTCTCACGGGAATCTCGATGGGGCCTGTGGAAGTAACGGCAGAACTCGTCAACGAAGCGCCTCCTCCTGCCGTCGATGAGTGGGAGGAAGTGGTCGAGCTCTCCGTCGAGTCCACCCATGGCAGTCTGCATGTGTTTGGGCTTGACGGAGACCTCACTGACCTCTCCAACCTCGCCTGGCTGGGTCCTGGCCGCTACCGGCTGCGCGTCCACGCTAGAGGCCGGGATACGGATCCGGACGGGACGGCTCGCACACCCTTCGAGTCGTACCTGATCATCTCGTGGCCTGCGGATCACTCTCCTGAAGTGGTCTACAAGCGGACAGATCGCTACGGGCAGATGCGTCGCAGCCTCTAGGGGATCGAGAAGAGTGTCCCGCCTTCTTCGGAGAGGCGGGGCACTCGCACTATTCGCCTCGTTGTCCCTCTGGTGCTACCCGCTGCAGACGGATGCCCGCCGGCCGGGTCGTGTTCGTCCGGCGCGGCCACGCAGTCGACTACCACCTGCCGTAGTTGCCCGCCTCTGTGGCGTTGCCGCTCCGCCCGAGCCACGCTCCGTCTGCGCCTGGGGCATAACGGCATCGGAACGTCGGCGAGGTGGCTGGTCTGCGTGCTGCCCGGAAAATGGAGGTTTTGCTGTGGCGCTGAGGGCTTGAGCGCCTACGAGTAACTACGGTGAGTGATCGTCAATCTCTCACCGTAGTCACGAGTGGAGCACGATGCACCGCACGGCACTCACCACAGCCCTCCTCGCAGCAGCACTTCTCGCCACCACCCTTGCCCCAGCCTCAGCCTCGTCGCGAGCCGAAGGGCCGCTGCTCTCCGAAGCGGTCGCCACGCTGCCTGTCGCTGTCGAGGTCCGCGAGGGGTACGTCCGCACATCGTTCAAACACTGGGTCGACGCCGATCGGGACGGCTGCTCTACCCGCTACGAAGTGCTCCTCGACGAGGCCGTCGTCGCCCCCGCAGTCGTAGACCGATGCACGCTCGTAGGTGGCTCCTGGTACAGCTACTACGACGACGTCACGGTGGCAGACGCGAGCGGCCTCGATGTTGATCATCTCGTCCCGCTGGCTGAGGCGTGGGACTCCGGGGCGCGCACGTGGGACGCCGCGAAACGCGAGGCGTACGCCAACGACCTGACGGACCCCTGGCATCTGGTGGCCGTGACTGCGAGATCCAACCGCAGCAAGGCCGACCAGGACCCGTACACATGGCAGCCGCCCGTGGAGGGCGTGCGCTGCCAGTACGCCGCCGAATGGACCGCGATCAAGCTCCGGTGGGGACTCACCATCGACGCGGCCGAACAGCAGGCGCTTACCGACCTCGGAGCCGCCTGCCCGGAGCAGCATCTCCCGACCCTGGAGGATCAACGCTAGGCGGTAGGCCGTCCCGCACGCTCTATCTGGCTCGGGTCGGAGGCTCTTCCCCTTCCTCCTCATCGTCGCGGGACTCCTGACCGTCGCCGGCGCGCGGCCTGCCGGTGTTCCTTTTGTGGAGGTGACCTCGACGACCGCGATGAAGGTCGCGGCCACCGAGGCGGCGGTCTCGAGTTCGGCGCCGGGAAACTGGCGCAGTCGATGGGCACGCCACGCGACAGTAGGTGCCGCTCGATCTGGAGGCTGGGCAGCATGTCGCGGGCGACGCGGCCGATCCGCTCGCACGCCACGCGGTCCACCTCGCCGCGCTCGACGGCCTCCAGCAGTTCCCCGAGTCCGCCGTCCCGCGGTACGGGGACGCCGAGGCGGGCGTAGTCCTCGGCGGAGATCTGGCTGCGCTCGTCCAGGCCGAGCATCCCGGACTCCACGTCCCAGAAGTGGGCGACGAACGCCTCACCCGGGCCCAGGAGCAGGCTGGCCTCGGCGAGCTGACCGGCGAGCGAGGAGCGCGGGTCCTGGTTGTCCTTGGTGGAGCAGCGGCCGAGGAACGCCGTCCTGGGCCTGGAAGCCGTCGAGGCCTGGTATCCGGGCAGGTCGCTCAGGTCGATCGGGGCATCGAACACGGGGGGTGGGCCGTCCTAGCGTGAGAGGAGACGCCGGCAAGAGCCGCCTGGACTCCAGGAGGCTCCAACCCCCACGTGTGTGGGGAGCATCCCCGCTTCCACGGGGGCGGTGGGCCGGCTGGTTTCCGGTACCCGTACTTCACGATCGGCGTTCCGTCCGCTTTCGTTACGCTCCGGCCTGGAGCGCCAACAGAACGTGGTTCATCGCCAACCCGGCCGCCACATCACTCGTCTCACGTGTCGTTGCTGTCAACAACGCGAAGGATCCCCGGTGAAGACCATCCCCCTGATTGCAGCCGTCGCCGCCGCGAGCGCATTCCTCTCCGCCACGCCGGCGGAAGCCGCTCTGCCCGCTGTCCAGATCACCCGGGTCTACTACGACTCGCCGGGCTCCGATCGGCGCTCCAACGCCAGCCTGAACGGGGAGTATGTCGTCATTCACAACACCACCAGGAGGGCGATCGACCTCGAAGGCTGGCAGGTCAGGGACAAGACCGGCTACAGCTACGAGTTCGGGCCGGACGTCATCCTCGGCGCCAACAAGAAGATCACCCTCCGCACAGGCAGCGGCTCCGACGGCGCCTCCACCCTCCACTGGGGACGACGCCAATATGTGTGGAACAACGACAAGGACACCGCCTACGTGCGGAAGCCTGACGGCAGGCTCGTCGACTCCTGCGCCTACAACTCCAGCCGCTACGACTACAAGAACTGCCAGTGACCGACTCCTCCAGCGGGCCGGCTGGAGGCGTTCGGCTTCGAGCAGATCCGCACCCGCATGTCCGGCCCCCGACGAGGCGCCGTTGCTGGAGATCAGCGAAGACCAGAGCGTCGGCGACAGCCTGCACCGAGGCGTCACCGCGCGGGGCCAGGTGGTGAAAGCCACCGGGTTCGTCATCCCGACCCGCCAAGTGATCCACGAGATCAAGAAGCGTCGAAGGCCCTCATGGAGGCTCTGAACCCCCATAACGATCTCCGATCGGCCGAGGGCCCGAGGTGCTCCCTCAGCGGCCGGGAGGACACTGGTGTCGTGAAAACGTTCTCCCCCACCAGCTCACGCGAGCCCGCCCTTGTCTGGGTCGAATCCATGGGCGGCCCGTTGATAGCCGTGCCCGTTTCTGCGCTGACCCAGTGGCATGGGTGCACAACATCGGGGATGGTCATCGGCAGCGGCCAGGTTCTGGACGACTACGATCGCGCCGGTGAGGTGGAGGGGCTGGCGGGAGTGATCGCTGTCGGCGAGGACCGGGCTCGCGGGTTGGTCCTGGGGGACGAGCCCGCCAGCAGTTGCTACATGGCCGAACACCGAGCGTTCGTACGCTGGCTCGGTGCCGACTGCGAGGCCGATCTGGTTGCTGCGGCTCATGCGGTGCTTGCCGACCCTGCCACCGCATGGGAGGACTGTGGCGTTTGGGAGACGGACGGGCCGGCGGTGCTCATGGATTCTGTGACAGCCGGGGCTGAACTGGGCCGCGAGTTTCCGAACGGGGGAGGGCTGCCGGAGCAGGCCCCTGTCCCGATCGGACCCGGCAGGTGGACGGTCCGCGCCGTCCACGCCTCATCGATCGAGGGTACTTCGGTGGTCGTGATCCAACTTCTGCCCCAGCCATCGAACTGATCTAGGCGCTCACAAGGGGGTAGGGATCAAGACGCCTGTCCGTCTAGATCTTTGGAGACCAGACACACCCTTAGGTGTCGACGCGGATGCGCCAGATGCTCACGGACTCCGCCTCGACCGTGTACAGCCCGAGCAGACCGGCGATGAACAGCTCGTAGGCGTCAGGGATGGCACAGATAAGGGTGGGTGCCTGACGGAGCAAACGATCACGCTCCGGCCCGTGCATACCACGGTTCTACCAAGTAGAATTCTAGTATGACTGAACCTATGACGAGCATCAAGGTTCCCGAGCGCGTCCGTGAGCTCATCCACGACGTGGCCGCCCAACTCAGCAAGGAATCCGGGCGCTCCGTCCCGATGGCCGAGGCCATCGTTCGCATGCACGGCAGCTTCGCCACCGAGCGGCACCGTAACCGGCTCGCCTGGGAAGAGGCCGCTCAAGAGGTGAAGGACGACACTGACGCGATGGCCCGCGCACAGGTGACCGCTGACCGGCTGAACGCCCTCCTTCAGGCGCGGCAGGCGGGCCGGTGACCATCCTCGGATACGTCCTGGACGACACCGTCCTGGTCGAGGTCGGCCGCGGCGATTTCGACGTCCGCGCGCTCATGGTCATCTTCAACCAGTCCGACACCCGCACCAGCGTCCCCGCGATCACGCTGGCCGTGGCGGAGGCCTCGCTCTCGCCCGACCAGCGGCGCGTCGTGCGAGGCATGATCGACGCGCTCGACAACGTCGAGCTGGCACTCGTGTCCACCCAGGACGAAGCGGCCCGCCTGTCGGAGGTCGTCGCCCGCATGACCCCGCCGGCCGACATGGCCGCAGCCCACGCCATCGCCGTCTCCCAATATCTGGACTGGCCCATCCTCACCATGAGCCGCAAACGGTGGGCTCCCGTGGTCACCGAACTGCCATGGCGCATCGAACTGGTGGAGATCCGCGACCCCGAGTGACCCAGACCCCCTGGCCATAATGTGGTCGCGAAACGGGCAAACGGCGCGATACCGTAGGTCTTGATCAACCCCTCCGCGGGCCTCGAGCGCGAGGCTCGGTGTGGGCACGGGTCGAACGGCGTCGGTTACCTCTTTCTGCAAAAAAGATCAATTCCGGCGCCATCGTCACATGCGTGCCTGCTCCCGGCCTCGCGCCCCGGGTGCGGTGCGGAGTGGGCGCGGGTCGAAGTTCGTCGGTTATTCACTGTTAATGGGGTGTGCGCGCCCTGACCCTTATGTGCGCCCTCGTCATCACATACTTCACCGCCCGGCCGCCGTACCGGCTGGTGACCTGCTCGGCGCGCACCGAGGCCACGTTCGTCGGCGCTCAGCGCGAGCACTGCCCAGTGATGGCGACGGTCCGGTCGCAGCGCTACAGCCACTCGCGCACTGTCCGGTAGACCGCGTGCGGCCCGGCCGGCGTGTGCGACGGCCGATGAGACCCTCTGCCGCCCGCCTCGGCTCGGGTCTCATGCGCACGCGCTACCGGCGATGATGAGCATTCTGCTCCGGCCCGTTCGCCAGCCCACCCCGGCACTGCGGCGCGCCGAGATGACTCACCCGCACCATCTCCCCGTCGTTGAGCAGTTCCCCGAGCGGGGTCGTCGTCTGGCTGGCCTTCGGGTCGAGAATCTCGACATTCAGCCCCGGGGCCTTGCATGCGACCGTGTCGACGCAGCGGTCGGCCCCCACGTCCGCCCGTACACCTCGGCGATGGCCCGGGTGTTCGTCGCGACGAGGGCGCTCGCGGTCATCTCGCCCGGACGGGCCGGGTCGCGCGTAGGGTGATGGAGTGATCTTCTCGGCCGGAGGCGCGCTCCAAGTGGTGGCTGGAGTGCTGCTCGTATTCGCCGCCGGCTGCTCGGCTCCCGCAGCGGAGCACCGCAAGGCGCCGGCCTCGCGGGCGTCGCTGTCCTTACCCGCGATGGCACCCGCGACGCCCTCCCCGGTGCCGCATGTCTCCTCCTGGCAGCCTCCGCCCGTCGATCCCTCCGACGGCCGCTCCGCCGTACTGACCGTGGGGTTCGCGCGGATGCGTGGGCAGCGGGTCGCGGTGAGCGGGGGAAGGGACGGGCAGGTGCGGCTGTGGTCGGTGCCGAGCCTGGAGCCGGTGGGTGAGCCCTTCGACGGGGTCGAGTCAGTGGTGGTCGAGCGGAACGGGCGTTCGGCGCTCTTCGTCATCGGCAAGGACGGCGGGCGGCTGTGGGATCTCGACACCAGGCGGGAACTGCTCCGGATCAAGGGGCCGGTCAGTGCGGTGACGGCCGATCGGGAGCGGATGTACGTCGGGGATCGGGCGGGCCGGGTGACGATCTGGGATCTCGGCGGCCTGCGTGAGCTCGGGCGGCTGACGGGTGATCCGGGGCGGCCGGTCACCGCGCTGACGGTGGCCGAGGAAGTGCTGAGCGTCGGGGTCGGCAACTTCGGTGACGAACCCGGAGGAGTCGACCTGTGGGATGTCGCCGCTCGCCGCAAGATCGGAGAGTTCGGGGCGCGCGAGGAGGCGGAGAGTTTCAATCCGCTTCAGGCTGCTGTGGTGAGCGGTCGCGCGGTGCTGTTCGGAAGCTCGATGTACGGCCTGCACAGTTGGGATCTCCACACGCGACGTGAGCGCTCCGAGCCGCTGAAGAACCTGGGCAAGGCGATCGCGGCCTGGGGGTTCCCGTCCTTCACGATGGCAGGTGACGTGCTGGTGACCGGGCAGTCCATCGGTTCGCCGATCGAACTGCGTGACCCGGCGACCGGCCTGGTCACCGCGACGCTGACCGGTGCGACCTCGTCGACGGTCACCGCGCTCGCCGCGCGGGGACGGCTGCTGTTGAGCGGCGAGCGGGACGGCACGGTCCGGCTCTGGGATCTCGTCAAACGTCGCGAGCTGGCCGGTTCCTAGCGTCACGGGTGCCGAGGATCTATCCGTGCAAGGCGCGGGCCCGACGGCTATGCGCTGGAGCACCTCGCACCACCGGTCGGCTGATCGACCTGCCGGCTCTGTCCAGCCGTCGCCGTTCGCGGGGCCGGCATCAGGGTGAGGACGACACCGCCGCCGACCCCGCCGACCGCATGGCGATCTACACGAACACCGCGCCGGATCTGCGTCTCGGCGAACGTGATGCCCACACCGCCACGTCCACCAGGACCTGGCCCGGCCCGGCCACCGGGACCGGCGCCTCACCCGGCTCTGGGGCGCGGCTCGCCGCCTCAGGCACGGGCGTCCGGCCCCTGAACGAGTGACCAAAGGCCCTACCTCGGCGGATGCGGAGGAGGTCGGATGGAGTCGATGAAGGGAGAAGCTCATGATCGTCGTAGGTGTCGACGGCTCCGAAGCGAGCCGGGCGGCAGTGGAGTGGGCGGCCGACGACGCCTGCCGCACGCACCAGCCGCTGCTGCTCGTCCACGGCCTGGACCGCTGGGCGTATGAGATCGACAGGTATCGTGCTCCCGAGCTGACCGACTGGCTCACCCAGGGCGGCGAGACGATTCTGGCCAAGGCCGAGGAGATCGCCCACGCCCGGCAGCCGAAGGTGGAGGTCACCACCAAACTCGCTGATGGGCCGCCTGCGCTGGTGCTGCGGGAACAGGGCAAGCATGCCTCCGAGATCGTCGTCGGCCGACGCGGCCTGGGTGGATTCGCCGGGGCCCTGGTCGGGTCCGTCAGCATGAACGTCGCCGGTCAGGCGCACCGCCCGGTGGTCGTGGTCCGCCAGGACCCGGGGCCGCTCGCGGGCCTGATCGTGGTCGGCGTGGACGACTCGCCCGAGTGCGGACCGGCCCTGGAGTACGCCTTCCGGCAGGCGGTCTCCCGCGACGCGCGGATTCTCGCCATCCACGGCTGGCGGCTTCCCGCTCTGCCGGGCTACCCGGCGCTCTACGTCGACCTCGACGAGGTCCGTACGGCGCAGCAGAAGGTCGTCACCGACCGCCTCGCCGACCTGACGAACCGGTATCCCCACGTCGAGGTCGAGGTCATGGTGCGGAACGCGCACCCGGTGGACCTGCTGGTCCAGGCCTCGGCCGAGGCCGACCTGGTGGTCGTGGGCTCGCACGGGCGCGGCGCGCTGAGCGCCGCGCTGCTGGGTTCGGTGGGCCGGGGCGTCCTGCACCACGCTCACTGCGCTGTCGCGGTCGTGCGCGCCTGACCCGCAGAAGGATCTGACCCGCTCGGTGTCCGCCGGCCGCTTCACACCACGACGGAGGTCCTCCGATGCGACGCGGTCAGCGACGGCTCCACGGTGGCAGCCCGGCCACCGGGTTCCTCAAGGGCGCCGACGGGGCGTCGTCCACGCGATCACGCTGGCAGGTACAAGCGCCGGCCGTACCTGAAGCAGACGCTTCCGAGGCCGACGCCCCTCCTGGCAGGGGTGGGCGTTTCGCTGTGGGGATGCGAAACTCGCCTGTGTGTCGAATCCGTTGTTGCCGCACATGCGGCTGGACGAGCTGCTGGCCGAGCTTCAGGTCCGGTTGAACACCGTGCTGGCCACCCGCGACCGGGTGCACGCGCTGCTGGACGCGGTGGTGTCGGTGGGCAGTGACCTGGACCTGGAGACGGTGCTGCGGCGGATCGTGGAGACGGCGACCAATCTGGTGGACGCCAGTTATGGCGCGCTGGGTGTGGTGGGTGAGGGCAGCACGTTGCTCCAGTTCATCCCGGTGGGGTTGAGCGAGGAGGAGATCGCGGCGATCGAGCATTGGCCGCATGGGCTGGGTCTGCTCGGGTTGCTGATCAAGGATGCCCGGCCGTTGCGGTTGGCGCGGATCTCCGATCACCCCGAGTCGTATGGTTTCCCGCCGGGTCATCCGCCGATGGGCAGTTTCCTGGGTGTGCCGATCCGGGTGCGTGACGAGGTGTTCGGGAATCTGTACCTGACGGAGAAACGTGGTGGTGCGGAGTTCGACGAGGAGGACGAGGCGATCGTCATCGCGCTGGCCACCGCCGCCGGTGTCGCCGTGGAGAACGCTCGGTTGTATGAGGAGACTCGTAGCCGGGAGACGTGGTTGCGGGCTTCGTCGGAGATCACCACGAGCCTGCTGTCGGGCGTGGAGTCGCAGGAGGTTCTGCGTATGATGGCGGCCAGCGCCCGTCAGATGACCGACGCCGACCTGTCCGCCGTCCTCCTGCCCGCGCAGGGCGCGTTGAAGGTCCAGATCGCCGACGGCGACGTACCGGACGACCTGGTCGTCCCCATGGAGGGCAGCCTGGCCGGGCTGGCCTTCTCCCGGGGCGAGTCCATGAGCGAGGCGAACCTCCAGAACTCCGCCTATGCCAATTCCCCTTTGAAGGAACTGGGCTTCGGCCCGGGGCTGGTCGTCCCGCTCGGCGCGCCCCCGGCCGTCCGAGGCGCGTTGATGCTCGCCAAGCGGCCTGGGCGGATCCCGTTCAGCGGCGGCGATCAGAGGATGCTCGAGGGGTTCGCCGGACAGGCGGCGATCGCGCTGGAGCTGGCCGAGGCGCGTCAGGACGCCGAGCGGCTCGGTCTGCTGGAGGATCGCGACCGGATCGCCAAGGATTTGCACGATGTGGTCATCCAGCGGTTGTTCGCCGTCGCCATGACGCTGATGAGTGCGGTCCGGCTGGTGGAGCGGCCGGAGGCGTCGGCACGGCTGCAGCACGCGATCGACGAGCTGGACGGGACCATCCGGCAGATCCGCTCCACCATCTTCGCTCTTCAGGGTGCGCGCGAGCCCGGCTCGCCGAGCCTGCGCGCCCAGATCGTGGATCTGGTCGAGGGCGCCCGCGGGCATCTGGGCTTCATGCCCGGGCTGCGGATGGAGGGCCAGCTCGATCACCAGGTCCCCGACGCGCACGCCGGGCACCTGCTCGCGGTCCTGCGTGAGGCGCTGTCCAACGTCGTCCGCCATGCCCGGGCCACCAGAGTGGAGGTGTCGGCCGAGGTCGCGGACGGGCAGCTCACGCTCGTGGTGGAGGACGACGGAGTCGGGATCGGCGAATCGGGCCGCCGCAGCGGCCTGCGCAACCTGGAGGACCGCGCCGCCCAGCTCGGCGGGGCGGTGGATCTGGAGAGCGTCAGCGGAGGAGGGACGCGGATCCGCTGGCACGTACCGCTGTGATCCGGCGGCCGGTCACCTGCTCGACGCCCACCACGATGTAGTGGTCCCGGCCGCCCGGCGCCCACGGCTCCAGCGGCAGCCCGGCCAGCCTGGCCACCTCGTCGGGTTCGATGACCGCCCTGGCGTGCCCGATCACGGTCACCGACCAGCCCGTGCGCTCGCGCGGGTCGAAATCGTCGGCCTCGAACGCCACCACGGCCTGCCGGGTGGCGGCCGCGAGCTTGGACCCCCTTGACGTGCGGATGACGATGCTCTCGCCGTCGAGCAGGAAGTTGACCGGTTGGACGGCGGGCAGGGCGCGGTCGGTGAAGACGATCCGGCCGATCTCCGCTGTCGACAACAGGTCCAGGCATTCCTGGCGGGAGAGCACTTGGAGACCGGAACCGTCGTATTGCATGAGGTCCAGCATGCCGCCTGCCCGCCTTCGGGGTTAGGGGCGAAAGTCCCGGTCAGTCGTGACGATCCGCCTTGAGCCTGGCGGCCATGGCCGCGGCCTGGGTACGGCGTTGCATGTTGAGCTTGCTGAGAAGGTTGGAGACGTAGTTCTTGACCGTCTTCTCGGCGAGGTAGAGGCGCTCGCCGATCTGCCGGTTGGTGAGTCCTTCACCGATCAGTTCGAGAATGTGGCGTTCCTGGTCCGACAGCGCTTGCAGGGGGTCCTTGCGACCGGCTTGGTCGCGGAGGCGCTGGAGCATGGTGGCGGTGGTCTGGGGGTCGAGCAGTGATTGGCCGGAGGCGACGGTGCGTACGGCGCCGACCAGGTCGCTGCCGTGGATCTGTTTGAGGACGTATCCGGAGGCGCCGGCCATGACGGCGTCGAACAGCGCGTCGTCGTCGGCGTAGCTGGTCAGCATGAGGCAGCGCAGTTCGGGGATTTTGGAGCGTACGTCGCGGCAGACGTCGACGCCGTTGCCGTCGGGCAGGCGGACGTCGAGGACGGCGACGTCCGGTCGGAGCGCGGGGATGCGGGCCATGGCGGAGGAGGCTGTGCCGGCCTCGCCGATGACCTCGATGTCGTCCTCGGACTCCAGCAGGGCGGCCACGCCTCGCCGTACCACCTCGTGGTCGTCGAGCAGGAACACGCGAATCATGCTCCCGACGCTATCCGTCATCCAGGTCGGCGAGTAGGGACCAAAGTCCCACCCTCGATCGAGGCGGCGCGTACGGCGGCGGAGCCAGCCCCCCTCAGCCGGCATCCGGCCCCGGGTGCGCGGCTCCGGACAGGAGCGCCATCGTCTGCCGGGCGATCTCGGCCTCCTCGTCGGCGGGGAGGACCAGGACACCCACTTCGGCGCCCGGAGGGGAGATCACCCGGTCACCCGCCTCGTTGCGCGCGGCGTCGACCACGATGCCCAGGCGTTCGAGCCCGGAGAGGGAGCGAGCGCGGACCTCGGGCGAGTTTTCGCCCACGCCACCGGTGAAGACGATCGCGTCCACCCTGCCGAGAAGGGCGTAGTAGGCGCCCACGTACTTGCGGATGCCGCGGCAGTAGACGGCGAGCGCCAGTTCCGAGTGCACCTCCCGCAGATCATGGGTTCCGGCCAGGGCCTTCAGCCCGGAGTCGTGGCTGAGGGCGTCCTCGACGGCCTGGGGGTCCAGTCCGCGGACGCGGGCGAGGTAGCCGGGCATCCCGGGATCGATGTCGCCGCAGCGGGTGCCCATGACGAGGCCTTCCAGCGGAGTGAGCCCCATGGAGGTGTCCACGCTGCGTCCCCGCTCCACCGCGGTGGCGCTGGCGCCGTTGCCGAGATGGAGCACGATCAGGTTGCCCTCGTGGCCGAGCGTGGCCGCCTGACGGACGGCCGCGGCGCAGGAGGTGCCGTGGAAGCCGTAGCGGCGCACCCGCCAGTCGCCGGGCACCGCGTACGTGTACGCCTCCGGGGGCAGGCTCTGGTGGAAGGCGGTGTCGAACACGGCGACCTGCGGAACACCGGGGAACACCGCCTGGCATCGCCTGATCCCGTGCAGGTTGATTGGGTTGTGCAGGGGCGCCAGCGGCTCCAGTTCCTCGATGGCGGCGATCACCTCGGCGTCCACGAGCACCGGGTCGCGGAACCGGTCGCCGCCGTGCACCACCCGGTGCCCGATCGCGACGGGCACCGGGTGGTCGCGGGCGAGTCCCGCCAGCAGGTCGTCGAGCCCGTCCACGCCCTCGAGCTTTCCTGCCGCCAGCCGTACCCCGTCCTCGATGAGCTGGTACTTCACACTGGACGAGCCGGTGTTCAGGACGAGTACGGCCACGTCCACTCCCTGATCTCGGGCGCGTCCTCGCCGTGTTCGCGGGTGTGGGCCCTGGCGTGCAGGCGGGCGTCCGACATCCGCTGGCGCAGGTGGGCCTGCTGGACGGCCAGGCCGGGAACGCGGTCGATCACGTCCATGACCAGGTGGTACCGGTCGATGTCGTTCAGCATGGCCATGTCGAACGGCGTGGTCGTGGTGCCCTCCTCCTTGTAGCCGCGCACGTGCAGGTTGTCGTGGCCGCGGCGGCGGTAGGTCAGCCGGTGGACCAGCCACGGGTAGCCGTGGAAGTTGAAGATGACCGGCTTGTCGGTGGTGAACAGCGCGTCGAACTCGGCGTCGGGCAGGCCGTGGGGATGTTCGCTCGGCGGCTGCAGGCGCATCAGGTCCACGACGTTGATCACGCGGACCTTGAGGGACGGCAGATGCTCGCGCAGGAGGGCCGCGGCGGCGAGCGTCTCCAGGGTGGGCACGTCGCCGGCGCAGGCCAGGACCACGTCGGGCTCGGCCCCGTCGTCGTTGGAGGCCCATTCGACGATGCCGAGCCCGCGGGTGCAGTGGACGATCGCCTCGTCCATGGTGAACAGGTCGAGCACCGGCTGTTTCCCGGCGACGATGACGTTCACGTAGTCGCGCGAGCGCAGGCAGTGGTCGCCGACCGAGAGCAGCGTGTTGGCGTCCGGCGGGAGGTAGACCCGCACGACCGACGCCTTCTTGTTGACCACGACGTCGAGGAAGCCGGGCTCCTGGTGGGAGAAGCCGTTGTGGTCCTGTCGCCAGACGTGGGAGGAGAGCAGGTAGTTGAGCGAGGCCACGGGCCTGCGCCAGGGGATGTCGTCACAGGCGTCGAGCCACTTGGCGTGCTGGTTGAACATGGCGTCGATGATGTGGATGAACGCCTCGTAGCAGTTGAACAGCCCGTGCCGGCCGGTCAGCAGGTAACCCTCCAGCCAGCCCTGGCACAGGTGCTCGCTGAGCACCTCCATCACCCGGCCGTCGGGTGACAGGTGGTCGTCGCCGTCGACGATCCGGGCCTCCCAGGTGCGGTCGGTGACCTCGAAGACCGGGCTGAGCCGGTTGGAGGCGGTCTCGTCCGGTCCCATCAGCCGGAAGCTGTCCGGGTTGGCGGCGATCACGTCACGCAGGAAGCCGCCCAGGGCCCGTGTCGGCTCGCTCTCCCGCGAGGCGGGCGCCTTGACCTCCACGGCGTGGTCGCGGAAGTCGGGGAGCACCAGCGGGCGCAAAATCTCGCCGCCGTTGGCGTGCGGGCTCGCCGACATGCGCCTGGCGGGTACGGCCCGCAGCACGTTTTCGCGGGGGCGGCCTTCGGCGTCGAACAGTTCCTCGGGCCGGTAGGAGCGCATCCACTCCTCGAGCTGAGCCATCCGCTCGGGGTGGTGACGAACGTCTGCCAGCGGTACCTGGTGGGCGCGCCACGTGCCCTCGACCGGCAGGCCGTCGACCTCGCGGGGGCCGGTCCAGCCCTTCGGCGTCCGCAGGATGATCATGGGGAAGGGGCCGCCGTCGCGCATCTCGTCGAAGACGAGGTCGAGGGTCTGGGCCATCTCCTCGTGCGAGGGACCGACGACGTGGGGGCGGTAGCCGTACCCCTCCATCAGTTTGAGCAGCTCGGACTCGGGGATGCGGGCCAGCACGGTGGGGTTGGCGATCTTGTAGCCGTTCAGATGCAGGATGGGCAGGACCACGCCGTCGCGCTTGGGGTTGAGGAACTTGTTGGAGTGCCAGCTCGCGGCCAGCGGTCCGGTCTCGGCCTCGCCGTCGCCGACGATGCAGGCGACCACCAGATCCGGGTTGTCGAAGGCGGCGCCGTAGGCGTGGGCCAGACTGTAGCCGAGCTCGCCGCCCTCGTGGATGGAGCCGGGGGTCTCCGGCGCGACATGGCTGGGGATGCCGCCGGGAAAGGAGAACTGCCGGAACAGCCGCCGCATCCCGACTGCGTCCTGCGGGATGTCGGGATATTTCTCGGTGTAGGTGCCTTCCAGCCAGGCGTGCGCGACGGCGGCGGGACCGCCGTGCCCGGGGCCGGCGATGTAGATCATGTCTTGGGCGCGCTCGGCGATGACCCGGTTGAGGTGGGCGAAGCAGAAGTTCAGCCCTGGCGTCGTGCCCCAGTGGCCGAGCAGGCGCGGCTTGATGTGCTCCGGCTTCAGCGACTCGGTCAGCAGCGGGTTGTCCAGCAGGTAGATCTGCCCGACCGACAGATAGTTGGCCGCCCGCCAGTAGGCGTCGATGTGCTCCAGTTTGTCCATGAACGCCACTCTTGCCGCTTGCTTCAGTCTCATGCCAGGGACGAAAGTCCCGGGCCTTGGAAGCAGGGTCCCGATGTCATCGGCGAGTCCTGCCGCACCGGTCCGGCGTGGCCTTCTCGACATCCACGAAGGCTGAGCGGTGTCGAACAGTTCAAGGTCAGTCGCGCTTGCGAAAGCAGATGAGTGCTCTGGACGCCCAGTTCCTCCACTTAGAGACCGCCACCAACGTCGCCAACGTGGGCGGGTTGTCGATCCTGCCCGACCGCTGTCCCGGCGCGAGGTGGTCGATCAAGCGACGGAACGCCTCGACGAAATGCCGCAACCGCGCAGGCGGCTGCTGCCGGTCCCGCTCGGGCTGGACCGCCCCTACTGGCGCGTCGGCCCATCTGTCCGAGGCCGCCACCGTCGCCTGGGGGCTGCTCCAGCGCGAGGCGCCGAACTCCGGAGCGTGCGCCCCCGCGTCGGTCGGGCAGCTCTCGGAGCCAGTCGGCCGCTGGCTGAAGCACGCCATCCGGCCCGGGGCTGGGTCACCGGCTTCGACAGTTGCTGCGCGTGCGTCGGCGAGATGCGCTGGCGCGCGCTCGGGTTGGCCCCGGTCACAGCTGGTACGGGCGGGTATCTCCCCCAGCGCCGCGTGCCGCCTAGCCACGGAGGTCGTCATGACACCGGCCGCCGCGCTCGACCCCGCGCATCGGCTGGACAGCAGGAGACGAGCGGTTCGCCCGGCCCATGTCCGAGTCGGCTCAGAGGAGTTCGACGTGCGGCGCGAGATCGGAAGCCGTGGCGTACTGGAGTTGGCCGCCGTGCGTCGACGGGGCAGCCGGGACGGCGGCGCCGCCCGCTACCTCACCCTCGAGACGGGCTTCTGGGACGAGTACCGAACGGACGGGGAACCGTTCCCGGAGATCGCCCCCTCCTGGGACGGGGCGATCTTCATCTGGTACGTCCTCGACAGATGATCTTCCGCTGAGGACCTTCGGCCCGGTGAACGGGACCTTCTGCCCTCGGAGGCCAGGTCCCGGCGGTAGACCATCGAGACATGGATGGCAGCCTGCTCGTGGCGACACCGTTCGATCTGAGGTCCGTGTCGCGGACGCGGTGCACGCTCAGCCGGTGGGCGGTCGAGCAGGGACTGGCCGGCGAGCGGCTCCTGGACTTCGTGTTCGCCGTCAACGAGTGCGTCATCAACGCGGTGAGGCACGGGGGTGGGCGCGGTCGGCTGCGCATGTGGCGCGAGGGCGACGAGCTCTGCTGCGAGATCGCCGACGAAGGGGGCGGTTTCCCCGCCCGGCGGCTCAGCTCGGATCTGCCCGGCGCTGACGCCGTCGGCGGCCGTGGCCTGTGGCTGGTCAGGAACCTCGTCGATCGGGTGGGTGTGACCACGGGAGCCGCCGGCTCCAGTGTGCTGGTCGCGATGCGAACAGGAGCCGGAGAGCAAGGATCGTCATGATCGTCGAGCGGGACGGAACCGTCCGGCAGATCCGCTCCACCGTTCGGCCCTGCGGGGCGTGTCACGCCCCGCTCGCCGTGCCTGCGTCCAGATCACCAGCCCGCGTGAGACGCTGTCGAACCTCGTCCGCCGCTCCCGCGCCATCAAGGCGGACGGGTCGGCCGAGGAGGAGTACGGCACGCGGGTCCGATGGCAGGTGCCGCTGCGAAGCGGCCGGTCTCCCGCCCGACGACTCCGGCGGGCGCAGATCGGGACGAAAGCCTCTGTGTCGCGGTGCGTCGAGGAAGGAGCGTGGGTCCATGACAAACGGACGCGTGGTGGTGGGCGTCGACGGTTCGCCCGCCTCGCTGGCGGCTCTGAGCTGGGCCGAGGAAAAGGTCGCGCACGACGGCGGCGAGCTGGTGATCGTGCACGTGCACGAACCGCTGCCGCTGGCGCCCTACGCCAAGGTGGGCGGCAGGGTGGCGCACGGGGACTGCGGCTGCGCCACGGTCAAGAGGCGCGGCGGCCGGCTCGTGGAGGGTCTGCCCGCACGGGAACTGGGCCGGTACGCCGCAGGGGCGGACGTGCTGGTGCTCGGGTCCAATGCCGGCGAGCGGCAGGGCGAGTGGCTCGGCGCCACGCTGCTGGCCTGCCTGCGGCAGGCGCCGTGTCCTGTCGTCGTGGTGGCGCCCAGCCCGGCTGTTCAGGCGGACGAGCGTGCGACAGCCTCCCGGGTTTCCGTCTCCGGACGTTGAGCGGGTCTGAGGGCCGTCGGACGAAGGGACCAACGGCCCTACTCGGCCGGCCTCCAGCGCTGTGCCATGGAGGTGGCAGAGGAGGAAACATGATCATTGTCGGGGTAGACGGCTCTCGAGCGAGCCACGCCGCCATCGAGTGGGCCGCGGACGACGCCGCCCGGACGAAGCGGCCGTTATGCCTGGTCCACGCCGTGGACCGCTGGCCGTACCAGGTGCAGCGGTTCCCGGCCGCACCGGACTGGCCCGACCCGCTCCTGCGGGGCGGGCAGAAGGTGCTGGCGGAGGCGGAGCGGATCGCGCGTGCCCGGCAGCCGCACGTGGAGGTCTCCGCCGAACTGCGCGAAGGCGCGCCCGCGGCCGAACTCCGTGAGCGGGCGGCCGGCGTGGACGAGATCGTCCTGGGCAGTCGCGGGCTGGGCGGAATCGCCGGCGCGTGGCTGGGCTCGGTGAGCACGCACGTGGCCGGTCAGGCCCACTGCCCGGTCGTCGTGGTGCGGGCGGGCCAGGGACCGGTCACCGGCCGGATCGTGGTCGGCGTGGACGACTCGCCCGAGTGCGAGCCGGCGTTGGAGTACGCGTTCGCGCAGGCGGTGCTGCGCGGGGCGACCGTCCACGCCGTTCACGGCTGGCAACTGCCCAACCGGCTGCACGCGCCTGAACTGTCCATCGACATGGACGAGATCCGCACCGCGCAGCACCAGGTCGTCACCGACCGCCTGGCCGCGCTCAAGGAGAAGTGTCCGCAGGTCGAAGTGGTCGAGCATCTGCAGTTCGAGCACCCGGTTGATGCGCTGTCGCGAGCTTCGGCCGAGGCCGATCTGGTCGTCGTCGGATCCCGGGGGCGAGGAGCCGTGGGCTCCGTCGTGCTGGGCTCGGTCAGCCGCGGGGTCCTGCACCATGCGCGGTGCGCCGTCGCCGTCGTCCGCTCCTGAGGGACGGGTGGGCCTTCGCCCGGGTGACTGTGGGACCAAAGGCCATCTCACCAGGGCCTTTCGCCGCTGCAGCCGGCGCGGCGGCCGGAGCAGTGTGGAAGGTGGAACCTGAGGAGGTAGCGATGTCCGTCGAAGTCAAGGACGTCATGGGGCGGGTGGCGATCGCCGTCAGCAAGGACGCTCCGTTCACCGAGATCATCGAGGCCATGCAGCGCTACGCCGTCGGCGCGGTCACCGTCATCGACACCGACCGCCGCCCCGTGGGCGTCGTTTCGGAAGACGACCTGCTGCTCAAGGAGACCGACACCGTACGGCATGCGGTCTCCGTCTTCGAAAGCCGTCGGCAGCGCGCCGACCACGGCAAGGCGGCGGGGGTGACCGCCGAGGAGCTGATGACCTCGCCCGCCGTCACGGTCACCCCCGGCACCGCGTTGCGCGAGGCCGCCCGGGAGATGCATGCGCGGCGCATCAAGCAGCTTCCGGTCATCGACCCGGTGACCGGCCGGATGGTCGGGACGATCCATCAGTCCGACGTGTTGCGCGTCTTCCTGCGGCCGGCCGAGGAACTGCTGGCGGAGACCCTGCGGACGGTGCGGCCTCCGGAGGGCGTCACGGTCGCGGTCGAGAACGGGGTCGTGACCTTCGCCGGCCGGGTGGCGCGGGCGTCCCAGCGGATCCACCTGGTGGAGCAAACCCGGCAAGTGGAGGGGGTCGTCGACGTGATGACCCACCTGACCTGCGACCACGACGACACTCTCATGATCGTCCCGCCGCTGCTCTGACCGGCTGCCGGCCCGGGTCGTAAGCCCCTGCGGGCAGGGACCTTCGGCCCTGGGCGACGACCGCCGTGGCCGGTCTCATGGAAGGCATACCTTCGAAAGGGGAACATCGTGATCGTGGTGGGGGTGGACGGCTCCCGAGCCGCCCTGGAAGCGGTGGCCTGGGCCGCCCGGGAAGCGCACCTGCGAGCGGTACCGCTGCTGATCGCGCACGCCATGCCCGGCTGGGCGATCGAGGAGCACGGCGGGCGCCTGGCGGAGGTGGCCCGATGGATGCGGGAGGGAGCGGTCGGCGTCCTGCAGGCAGCGGTTGCCCGCGCCCGGCAGGAGGAGCCGAAGCTCGAGGTGGACACCGCGCTGCTGGCCGGCGATCCGCGCACCGCCCTGACCGAGGCGGCAGGGCAGGCCCGGCTGCTGGTCGTGGGGGACTGCGGACTCGGTCCGGTGCGCGGACTGCTGATCGGATCGGTCGCCTACGGTGTGGCGGCACACTCCCGTGGTGACGTGGTGATCGTCCGTTCACCACGCCCGAACCAGGGAGGCGACATCGTGGTGGGCATCGACGGGTCCGAGGCGAGCGAGCTGGTCCTCGCCGCAGCCTTCGCCGAGGCGAGCCTGCGCGGCGTCCGGTTGCGAGCCGTGCACGCCTGGACCTGGCTGGAGGCGGGCGGCGGCTTCTGGCCCATCCCCGACGACTTCGACGATGCCAAGGCCGAACGCCGGCTGATGAGCGAGGCGCTCGCCGGCTGGCGGACGCGCTACCCCGAGGTGGAACTGGTCGAGGAAGTCGTCCGTGGGCACGCCGTCGACGTGCTCCGCCAGGCATCCGAGCACGCCGGGCTGCTGGTCGTCGGTTCGCAGGGGTACTCGGCGGTGGCCGGTCTCGCGTTCGGCTCGGTGAGCAGGGCCATGCTCCACCACGCCCCCTGCCCGGTCATGGTGGTGCGCACTCCGCGCGGGGAGGGCAGATAGACGCCGAGCCCGCTCGGCCAGGGTCCTGAGGACCTGCCCGGCCTGTCCGACGCCGGGCAGGCCCTGCCGGTGATGATTTCGCCACGGCTCGGGGTTGTGGCCGTAGAGCGGAGGAAGGTGCGATCGACGACGTCGAGTGCTCCAGCAGGACCGCGGAGTGAGCACGTTGACGTGCACGTGGAGGCTAACGGGGCCGAGGTGGCCGTCCAGCACGCTGACCAGGTCGGCCACCCGGCAGATGATGGCCAGGAGCGACCGGGTGTGCTCGGTGCCCCGGTGGGCGGAGTGCTCAGCGAAGATGTCGACGATCGAAGATGTCGACGATGGAGACTGGTCATGAGATCACCCTGCGAGGGGCGGCCCGGTCGCCGACGCCGTTTCGGCCAGGTCTAAACGGGACGCCGGGCGATGCGCCGGCCGGTGACGGTCTGCGGGCGGATCGTGATGTAGAGATCGCGCTCACCTCCGGCCCAGGGCTGCACCGTGGAGAGCCGCTCGCCGTCGGGAAGGTGGTGGATCGGGCCCCGGATGAGGACGCTCCAGCCGAGGTGGGTCGTCTCGTCGATCCGGTCCACCTCAAAAGCGATCTTGAAATCGACGCCTTCCATGCCCGTGCGGAGGTCGTGGTCCATCGCGCCGCCGGCACGGGTGCGGAAGACGACGACGCCGTCATGGAGCACGTAGGTGACTGGCAGCACGGTCGGGCCGTCGAAGCCCGCGAAGGCGACCCGGCCGATCCCGCCGGGCGAGATGAGCCGCAGGCACTCCTCGGGGCTGAGGTCGATCAGCACCGGCTCGGGGGCGGCGGCGTGCTCGGCGAGGAAGCGGTCGAGCGCTCCGGTGTTCGGCATGATGGCTCCTTTTCATCGGGTGACGCCACCGACGTTAGCCGCGGGCGCGATCCGCCCGGCACGGCCATAAGCCCTCCACCGGTGGGACCAACGTCCCGGCGCGAGGAGCGCGGTGGCCCCCCTCCGGGCATGCCTCCGTCAGGTGCGCGTGAGCACCACCTTCAGCCCGCTGGTCTCCTGGGCGTCGGCGAACACCTCGTAGGCCTTCTCCATCTCCTCCAGGGGGAAGCGATGGGTGACGAAGGGCGCGGTGTCGAGCCGCCCGGCGGTATACGGCCCGGGCTGAACAGCCTCGCCGTGGCGATGGCGGCCAGCCCGATAGGCCCGGCGCCGACGACGACCACGGTGTCACCCGGGGTCACCTTGCCGTTGAGCACTCCGTCCTCGTAGAGGTGGGCAGGATGTCGGCGAGCATGAGCACGCTCTCATCGCTCACTCCGTCGGGCACCCGGTGGGTGGAGGTCTCTGCGTACGGCACGCGGACGTACTCGGCTCGGACGCCGTCGACGCGGTGACCGAGGATCCAGCCGCCTCCTCCGAGGCAATTGGCCGTAGGACCCGGTACGGCAGTAGCGGCACCTGCCGCAGCCGGTGATGCCGGAGACCAGGACCCGGTCTCCGGCCCGCAGGCCGGTGACTGCGTCGCCGGTCTCGACGACGGTGCCGGCCGCCTCGTGGCCGAGAATCCGGCCGGGCTCGCAGGTGGGCACGTCACCCTTGAGGATGTGCAGGTCGGTGCCGCAGATCGTGACGGCGTCGACCCGTACGATCGCGTCGGTGGGCTGCTGGATCAGTGGCCAGGCGCCTCCTGCCAGGAGCGCCGGCCGGGACCGTGGTAGACGAGCGCTTTCATTTTCAGGCACCTCCGTAGATCGGGATGTAGTCGGCGATGTCGTTGTCGGTCCAGGTCACCTCGTCACGCAGGGCCACGACGCCGTCCACGTTCTCGGCGTGGCGGGCGGCGAGCGCCGCCTGGCTGTGCTTTTCGACCTGACCGGTGAGGGTGACGACGCCGTCGGTCACGGTGACGTCGATTCTGGCCGCGGCGTGCAGCGGCAGGCCCTTGACGACGTCCAGCCTGATGGTCTCGTCGTTGCGGACGAAGACCCGGATCAGGTCACGGCGGGTGATGAGCCCGACGAGCCGGCCCTGCGCGTCGACGACGGGCAGGCGTTTGACGCCGTGCTTGTCCATCAGCCGGGCGGCGGCCACCACCGAGGTGTCCTGCGTGGTGACCACGGCGGGGGAGGTCATCAGGTCGCGCGCGGTCTCGCCGAACGACTTAGTGTAAGCGCCACGCTCGTGATCGGTGAGGTGACGGACCCGGGCTCGGAGCGGGGGACGGTAGTCGTCGCCGTAGTACTGCTGCTTGAACTCCTGTTTGCGCAGCAGGTCGGCCTCGGAGATGACGCCGACCACGCGGTCGTCACCGTCGAGGACGGGCGCGCCGCTGACGGCGTTCTGGATGAGCAACTCGGCCACCGTGTGGAAGGGGGCCTTCTCGTCGACGGCGACGACCTCGCAGGTCATCACGTCCTGGACCTTGACTCTCATGGGTTCCTCCGGTGTTCGACCCGGACGACGCCGGGAACGGTGCTGGTGATCACTTCGGCCACCCGGCGGGCCCGCTCGTCGGCCGGCCCGTCGAGGAAGGCCACCCCGTCGTGCACGGTCACGGTCCAGCGCGGGCCGTGCGGGTATTGCTCGCGCAGCGCCTGCACGATGTCCCGGCGCAGGTCCCGGTCCGTCCGGGCCAGGAGCGCCAGCAGGTCGCGTCGGCTGATGATGCCGACGATCCGCTCCCCGCGCAGGACCGGGACGCTCTTGAACCGCTTGCCGATCATCAGGTCGACGACGGTGGCGATGTCGGTGATCTCGGTGACGGTCATGACCTGTTCGGTCATGACCTGTCCCACCACCCGCGGTGGTGGAGCGCCGAGTCCCTGGACGGGCAGCGCGTGGGCGCGGGGGTCGGGCTCGAACTCGCCGGTCAGCAGGTCGAGCTCGCTGACGATGCCGGCGAGGCGGCCGTCCTCGTCCAGGACCGGGGCCGCGGTGATGTTGAGATCGTGGAGCAGCCGGACGGCCTGCCGCACCGGATCGGTGCGGCGGACCGTGATGACCGGGCTGCTCATCACTTCACGGGCGAGCATGACTACAGCCCGCCCCACTTCGGCGTGTCGTCCTCGGTCCAGGTCAGTTCGTTGATCAGGTCCACGACTCCGCTGACGCGCGCGCTCATCCGGGCGGCGATCTCCGCCTCACTGCGGCGTTCCATGCGCCCGCTCAGGACGGCGACGCCGTGACGGACCTCGACCTTGACGTGGGAGGTGTCGACCCACAGCGCCCGCCCCAGCACGTCCTCGCGGATCTCCCTGGCGAGCTCGTCGTCGGAGCGGACGAACACCTTGAGCAGGTCCCGCCGGCTGACGATGCCCAGCAGGCAGCCGTCGGCATCTGTCACGACCAGACGCTTGAGGTTGTGCTCGTCCATGGTGCGCGCCGCGACGACCGTCGAGGCGTCAGGATCTACGGTGATCGCGGGAGCGGACATGAGCTGGGCCGCCCGATCGCCGAGCGCCTTGCGCGCAGCATCGGGGTGACGGCGCCGGACGCGGAGCGGCGGCCGGTAGCCCTCCCGGTAGTACAGCTCGCGAAACTCCTCCTTGAACAGCAGGTCAGCCTCGGACAGGACGCCCATCACCCGGTCGTCGGCGTCAAGCACCGGGACCGAGCTGATGCCGTGCTCGATGAGCGTTTCGGCGACGTCCTTGAACGGTGTGCCGCCGTGGACGCTCACCGCTTCGGCCGTCATGACGTCGCGAACCTTGGTGCGCATGATGGTTCCTCCTTCATCGCAGATGGCGGCGCAGGGGCGAGGGCCTGGCCCCGGCCGGGGCCAGGCGGATTCGTACGTCCACGGCGGCGACGCCGTGCGGTGTGACGATGAGCGGGTTGAGGTCGAGTTCCGCGATCTCGGGCAGGTCGTCGAGCAGGTGGCTGACCCGCACGATCTGGTCGGCCAGCGCGTCCACGTCGACGGGCTCGCTGCCGCGGTAGCCGTACAGCAGGGGCGAGCAACGGAGTTCACCGAGCATCTCGATGGCCTCGGCACGGGTGAGGGGCGGGACGCGGAAGGCACGGTCGCCGAGCAGGTCGGCGGTCACCCCGCCCATGCCGGTCATGATCAGCGGGCCGAAGGCGGGATAGGCGACGCCGCCGACGATGAGCTCGACGCCCTTGGCGAGCTGGTGCTGCACGACGGCCCCCGACATCTCGGGGATGGTGGCGGCCATGTCGCGGTAGGCCTGCCGTACCTGCTCCTGGGTCTCCAGGCCGAGCCGCACCCCGCCCACGTCGCTCTTGTGCACCGGACCGACCGCTTTGAGTACGGCGGGCAACCCGACCAGGCCGGCCGCCTCGGCGGCGGTCTCCGGGCCGTCCACGGTGATCGATTCGCAGGTCTGGATGCCGTAGCAGGCCAGCAGCCGGGCGGCCGCGGCAGGGGAGAGCCACCCGCTGGACAGTTCGCGTGCCACCAGCGTGCGTGCCGCTTCGCGGTCCAGCCCGGAGAGCGGCTCGTCAGCCGGTACGGCCCGGCCGAGCCGGTCGGCGTAGGCGACGGCGCGGGCCAGGGCGCTGAGCGCCTGCTCGGGAAAGGCGTAGGCGGGAACGCGGTCGTAGATCATGCCGTCGTGCCCGACGATGCACGCCACGACGGTCTTGTCCGTCGTCCGGGTCGCGTCGGCGATGGCCTGCCGGGTGGACTCCGGCCCGTCGCCGAAGGGCGGGGTGTACACCACCAGGACGGCGTCGACGTCGGTGCAACCGGCGAGGGTCGCGACGGCTTGCCCGAGCCGCCGGGCGGGCACCTCGGCCGTCAGGTCGACCGGATTGCCCAGGGCCGAGCCGGCGGGACCGTCCACGAGCCCGGCGGGCAGCTCGGGGACCGTCAGGCCGTACCGCTCGCAGGCGTCGGCGGCCATCGCCTCCGGCCCGCCCGAGTTGCCGACGATCGCCACCCGCCGGCCGCGCGGCAACGGCTGGGAAGCCAGCAGCCGGGCGGTGTCGGCGAGTTCCTGCAGCGAGTCGAGCCGGATCACGCCGGAGGCGCGCACCAGGGCGTCCACCGCCAGGTCGGGCGTGGCCGCCGCCGCCGTGTGCGACCGGACCGCCCGGTCGCCGGAGTCGGAGCGGCCGCTCTTGACCAGCAGGACGGGTTTGCGCGCCGAGACCCGGCGGGCGATGCGGGCGAACTTGCGCGGGTTGCCGAACGACTCCAGGTACAACGCGATCACCCGGGTGCCGGGGTCGTCCTCCCAGTACTCCAGCAGGTCGTTGCCGCTCACGTCGGCCTTGTTGCCGACCGAGATGAAGCTGGAGATCGGCAGCCGTTCCAGCAGTGCGGCGCCCACGGCGCCCGACTGCGACATGACGGCCACGCCGCCCCTGGCAGGAGCCCGGTCGAGGAAGGTGGCGTTGAGCCCGGAGGCGGTGTTGGCCAGCCCCAGGCAATTGGGGCCGATGAGGCGCATGCCTGCGGCGCGGCAGATCTTCACCAGCTCGCGCTGGCTGCCGTGATCCTCGTTCTCGGCGAATCCGGCCGTCAGAACCACCAACCCGGCGACGCCAGCGGCCGCGCAGTCGCGGGCGACATCCAGCACATGCTTGGCCGGCACGGCGACGACCGCGAGATCGGTCCCTTCCGGAACCATGTCGAGGCATGGCAGGCCCTCGATCTCGGTGGCACGCGGATTGACAGGCTGGACAGTGCCGGTGAAGCCGCTGTCGAGCAGGTTGCGCACGACCCGGTGCCCCACCGAGCGAGGGTCGCGGCCCGCGCCGACCACGGCGACCGAGCCAGGGGCGAGCACCTTGGCCAGGGAGGCTCGTCCAGCCTCATGGTCGCGCGCGTCGATGGTGAGCTGCAGACCGGCGGTGGGCTCGGGTTCGATGCGGACCTCGACCGTCCCGCCCTCCTGGCGGAGCGTGACGGCCAGCCCGAGGTCGAGCAGCACCCGGCGCATCGGCATGTTCTCGGCCAGCACCTCGGCCACGAGGGCCGTGACACCCCGTTCGGCCGCCTCGAGCGCGACGTGTTCCAGCAGCAGGGTGCCCAGTCCGTCGCCCTGGGCGGCGTCGTCGATGAGGATGGCCAGGTCGGCGCTGCCGTCCTCGACGGGGATCCACTCCGCGACCGCCACGAGCCGCTCGCGGACCAGGGCCACCAAGGCGTGCCCGCGGTAGTCGTCCCCGGTGATGCGGTCCATGTAGGCGTGGGCGGTGGCTCTGCCGCCGGTGAAGAAACGCAGGTAGGCCGAGCGCTCGCTGCACCGGCCGACCAGCTCGTGCAGCGCGGGCCGGTCGTCGGGGCGGAGGTGGCGAAGTCGCGCGATACCGCCGCTTCGCAGGAGCACGTCATACATGGGGATCCTCGTTCAAAGGTCGTCGCGGAGCCCCGGGGCACGGAGGGCCCGTACCCGAGGCGCGTGGTCATCTGGGCGTGCCCCGTGCAGGTCCCGGTCGGTCCGGCGTTCGGCGACGGCCTGGTAGAGGTCGCATGTCCGGGGTCGGGGGAGCGTCGTCGACCAGGCGTACCGCCGCCAGAACCTCGAGCTCATCCTCTGCGCGGGGTAGTAGCCGGATCGGCGACCGCCGGCGGTCGGTTCCACCGTCCAGGGCCGGGTGTCGTGCACCGACGGCGCCTGGCTCGTGGCGACGAGCAGACGACGGGCGAGCGGCGTGGCCATGACGCACCTCCTGCACCTGAGCCTCGCCGAGCACGCCCGCCGGCGGTCAGAGCCACAGGGCTGCGATGGTGAGGACCAAAGTCCCACGTCGACGGGCCGAGATACCCTACGGCGGCGAAAAGCGGGTGCAGGACGCTGGCGCGCATGGATGTCCTGGATCTATCGCGCTGGCAGTTCGGCATCACGACCGTCTACCACTTTCTCTTCGTTCCGCTGACGATCGGCTTGTCGATCATCGTGGCCGGGCTGCAGACCGCCTGGTACCGCACCGGCCATGCCAAGTACCTGTCGCTCACCAAGTTCTGGGGCCGGTTGTTCCTGATCAACTTCGCCATGGGCGTGGTCACCGGCATCGTGCAGGAGTTCCAGTTCGGGATGAACTGGAGTGACTACTCCCGCTTCGTGGGCGACGTCTTCGGGGCGCCGCTGGCGATGGAAGGGCTCATGGCCTTCTTCCTGGAGTCCACCTTCCTCGGCTTGTGGATCTTCGGCTGGGACCGGCTGCCCAGACGGGTGCATCTGGCCACGATCTGGCTGGCGGCCATCGGCACGAACCTGTCGGCCTACTTCATCCTCGCGGCCAACTCCTGGATGCAGCACCCGGTGGGCTACCGGATCAACAACGGCCGGGCCGAGCTGACCGACATCTGGGCCGTTCTGACCAACTCCACGACGCTGGCCACCTTCCCGCACGTCATCTTCGGCGCCTTCCTCACCGCGGGTGGCTTCGTGCTGGGCGTGAGCGCCTGGTTCCTGCTGAGGAAACGGGACGTGCCGCTCTTTCGGACCTCGGCCAGGCTGGCCCTGGTCGTCACCGGGATCGCCGCCGTCGGCGTGGCCTTCTCGGGGCACTGGCAGGCGCAGATCATGACCCAGCAGCAGCCGATGAAGATGGCCGCCGCCGAGGCGTTGTGGGAGGACGAACCGGCCGCGGGCTTCTCCCTGTTCGCCGTCGGTGATGTGGAGAACGGCCGCAACCACGTCAACGTGCAGATCCCGTACGGCCTGAGCCTGCTGTCCACCAACACGCTCGACGGCGAGGTCGAGGGCATCAACGACATCCAGGCCCGCTACGAGCGGCAGTACGGCCCGGGCGACTACAAGCCGGTGATCGGCCTGGCGTACTGGTCGTTCCGCTTGATGATCGGCTTCGGGGCGCTGTCGGCGCTGCTGGCCCTGGCGGGACTGTGGCTGATGCGACGTGGCCGGCACAACCGCTGGCTGTATCGCGCCGCGTTGGCCGGGATCGCCCTGCCCTTCCTGGCCAACTCGCTCGGCTGGATCTTCACGGAGATGGGCCGCCAGCCCTGGACCGTCTACGGGATCATGCGCACCGCCGCCGCCGTCTCGCCCGGAGTCGACGTCACCGAGGTCGCCATCACCCTCGTCGGCTTCACCCTCCTCTACGCGGTGCTGGCGGTGATCGAGGTCAGGCTGCTGGTGAAGTTCATCCGCCGCGGCCCGGACGAGGAGCACACGCCCGAGCCCGCCGCCGCGCTCAGCTACTGACGCCCAGCTACTGACAAGGAACTCCTGCCATGGAACTCACGACCGTCTGGTTCCTGCTCATCGCCGTGCTCTGGGCCGGCTACTTCGTCCTGGAGGGCTTCGACTTCGGGGTGGGCATCCTGCTGCCGGTGCTGGGCCGTACCACGCAGGAGCGCGCCGTCGTCGTGCGCACCATCGGGCCCGTCTGGGACGGGAACGAGGTGTGGCTGCTCGTGGCCGGCGGCGCCACCTTCGCCGCCTTCCCCGAGTGGTACGCCACCTTGTTCAGCGGCTTCTACCTGCCGCTGTTCGCCATCCTGGTCGCGCTGATCGTGCGCGGGGTGGCGATCGAGTACCGCGGCAAGTCCGCCTCGGCGAAGGGATGGGACCGGGCCTTCTTCTGGGGCTCGCTGCTTCCGGCCTTCCTGTGGGGCGTGGCCTTCGCCAACATCGTCCGCGGGGTGCCGCTGGACGCCGGGCACGAGTACACCGGCACGCTCCTCACCCTGCTCAACCCCTACGCGCTGCTCGGCGGGCTGGCCACACTGGCGTTGTTCACCACGCACGGCGCCGTCTTCCTGGCGTTGCGCACCACGGGCGAGCTGCGCGCGCGGGCGGTCCGAGCCGTGCGCGCCCTGCTGCCGGCGACGATCGTGGTGGGCGCGGCCTTCCTGCTGGTCACCGCGGACAAGCCGGCGGCCTGGGTGAGCGCGGCCACGGCGGCCGTCGCGCTGACCGGCGCCCTGGTGGCGGTCCTGCGCGGTCGCGACGGCTGGACTTTCGCGGCGACGACGGCGGCGATCCTGGCGGTCGTCGCCACCCTTTTCCTCACCCTGTGGCCCGACGTCATGCCCGCGCTGGACCCGGCCAACAGCCTCACCGTCACCAACGCCGCCTCCTCGCCGTACACGCTGACCGTCATGACGTGGGTAGCCGCGATCTTCACACCGCTGGTGCTGGCCTATCAGGCGTGGACCTACTGGGTCTTCCGCCGCCGGGTGAGCGGGGCCAACGGCCCGGCGGCAGAGGCCTTTCGACCCTGAAACCGGCCTCGCGTCGATGATGGGCTGGTGGAATGAAGAGCAAAGCGGTGACCAAGGCCGACGCCCTCCATGCCGCGGTGGAAGCCGCGCGCTGGGCGCCGTCGGTGCACAACACTCAGCCCTGGACCTTCGCCGTCGCCGGCGAGGAGATCAGCCTGCGCGCCGACACCGAGCGAAAGTTGCGCATCGGCGACGCCGACGGCCGTGAGCTGCTGGTCAGTTGCGGCGCGGCGCTGTTCACGCTGCGGACCGCGCTGGCCTGCCAGGGCTACGAACCGGCCGTCCGGGTCGCCCCTGACCCTGACCGGCCATCCCTGCTCGCGCTGGTCCGGCCCGTGGACGCCATCGAGGCCGACGAGCACACCCGCCTGCTGGGCGAGCAGATCAAGCTGCGGCGCACCCACCGGGCCGGATTCACCACGCTTCCGGTCCCGGACCGTCTCGTCGACATGCTGACCCGGCAGGCCGCTGCCGAAGGGGCCAGGCTGGTCCCGTTCCGCGAACCGCCGGAGCTGGCCATCGTGGCGGGAGTGACGCGGGCGGCGCAGGGCGCGCAGTCCCGGGATCGCCTGAGCGCGCTGGAGGTGAGCCGCTGGGCCAGGCCGCCCGGCAGCTCCCGCACCGACGGCGTCCCCGCGAGGGCCTACCCCCGTGAGGCCACCCGGGGCGGGTTCGCCCAGCGCGACTACGCTCGCGGCCACGATTGGGGTTACACCGCCGACCAGCGCCTGTCGGACTCCGCCGGCGTGGTCGCCCTGCTGACCACAACCGGGGACGCACGCGAGGACTGGCTGGCCGCCGGCCAGGCTCTCCAGCGGATCCTGCTGCACGCCGCCGCCTACGGCCTCAGCGCCGCCTTCCACACTCAGGCCCTCGAGTTCCCCCTGCTCCGCGCCTTCCTGAGCGCCGAACTCTGCGACCAGGCCCATCCACAGATGATCATGCGCTTGGGGTTCACCTTCGATGACACGACGGGGGTGCGCCGGCCGCTGTCGGAGGTCCTGGAGATCAGGGACGAAAGTCCCTGAGAGCCCGAGCCGTACGGCACTGCCCGCCCGAGCTCACAGGCGGTGAACTTGGAGCAGAGACCACAGGAGGACATCATGACCGCCGTTCACCCCCGAACCGTGATGGAGACACCGTCGCGGAACGCCGCTGCCGAGCCCGTCGACTACGTCTGGGCGGTTGCCCGGATCTCGCTCGGCTGGGTTTTCCTGTGGGCGTTCCTGGACAAGACGTTCGGCTGGGGTTTCGCCACCCCGGCCGCCAAGGCGTGGCTGAACGGTGGCAGCCCGACCACCGGGTTCCTCAAGGGCGCCGGCGAGAACGCGCTGGGCGGCTTCTTCTCGGGGCTGGCCGGTCAGGCGTGGGTGGACTGGCTGTTCATGGCCGGTCTGCTCGGTGTGGGTCTGGCGCTGGTGCTGGGCATCGGCACCCGGGTGGCCGCCGCGGCGGGCGGCCTGATGCTCATGCTCATGTGGGCGGCGGAGTTGCCGCTGGCCAACAACCCGTTCATGGACGACCACATCGTCTACGCGATCGTGCTGGTGGGCCTGGCGCTGGCCAACGCCGGTGACACCCTGGGGCTGGGCAGGTACGTCCGCCGGCCGTACCTGAAGTAGCCGCTTCTGAGGCCGACGCCCATCCCGGCAGGGGTGGGCGTTTCGCCGTCCAACGCCGTCGTGCGTCAGCCGGCTCCGCCCGGGGATGGCGACGACCTCCAGGGTCGATGTGGTGCTGTTCCTGCTGGGTGATCGCCGGGTGCGCCAGCGTGATCTGGGAGAACGCCTGGCGGTGACCGAGATCGCCGAGCGGGTGCGCGGGCGCACCGGTGAGTTGCTGGAGCGGATGAACGCCTCCGCAGGCCTGCCCGTTCCGGCGGCCCAGGACATGGCGCGCGACCTCCTCGGCGAAGCCGCGGGCTACCGGCGGGCCTAGTGACGCGCTCAAGTCTCCCGGAGAAGGACACGGCGAAGAGACAAGGGACGCAAGACCAAGGACCTCGAGGGCAGGGACTTTCGCCCCCTGCGCCCGGACGCGCGAACGGCGAACCTGGACCTATGAGCATCGTTGAGCAAAGCGCCGAGCGGGTGATGAGCCGGATCCTCGTCGTTGTCAAGCCCGAGGAATCCCCGATGATGGCCTGGGAGATCATGCACCGGGCCGGGATCCGTCACCTGCCTGTGATGGAGAACGGCCGGCTGATCGGGATCCTGAGCAGGGACGACGTGCTCGCCTCCTGGTACGGCGGCCCGGAGGTACAGGCACGCCGCCAGGTACGTGCCCTGCTCCACGGCCGGCGGATGCCCAGGGCGCAGACGGGTGACCCGCTGAGCCGGATCGCCCAGCTCATGCTCGACACCGAGACCGACGCCGTTCCCGTCTTCGCCGGCGACGGCCGCGTGGCCGGGTTGGTCACCAGCACCGACGTGCTCACCGCCGTGGCCGGACGGCTCCCGGCGGAGCGGGCACCCAGCGAGGTCGTCACCGGCATGTTCCATCTGGAGCCGGTGCTCCCAGCAGCAGGAGGATGAGGAAGATGCGCGCGCTCGTGATCTACGAATCCATGTTCGGCAACACCCGGGCCATCGCGGAGGCGATCGGGCGGGGGCTGGCTCGGAACATGCCGGCCGATGTGGTCGAGGTCGGCGTTGCGCCTGACACCGTCGCCGAGGATGTGAGCATTCTCGTCATCGGCGGGCCCACGCACGCCTTCGGCATGTCCCGCCCGTCGACCCGCAGGTCCGCGGCGGAGCAGGCGCTCGGCGAGCTGGTGTCCCAAAGCAGAGGCATGCGTGAGTGGCTGGCGACGGCGAGCGTTCCGCTGACTGCCGCCACCGCCTTCGACACGCGGGTGGGCAAGCCGCGGCTTCCGGGGTCGGCGGCCAAGGGAGCACTGCGCCGCCTGCGGCGGCTGGGCCTGGGCCTGGCAGCTCCGGCCGAGAGCTTCTACGTCGGCGGCACGCTGGGCCCCCTGGCCGAGGGCGAGCTGGCCCGGGCACAGGCGTGGGGTGAACACCTGGCCGTCTCCGTGCGGTCCGCCGCCTCCCGTCCCTAGGGCGGGCTCACGATGATGGGCGCTGCCAGGGGCCGAGGCAGCACCCATCGCCTCTGCGGGACGGGAGCCGCATCGCCCGCGGCGTCGTGGCCGCGGTGTACGCGCTGTTCCCGGCGGACCGACCTGCCGGTCATCAGCAGCATCCGGGAACCACGGCCACCATCCTGCTGCTCGGCCTGGCCGGTTGTTGCGCGCTGAGCAGGCGCGACGTCTACGCCCCAGCCGCGACTGCGCGGTCCGCAGGTATTCGACGCCGCCGCGTCGCTCACATCGTGGTTGATCGCGACTGTCCGGCACGCAGTCACCCACGTCGCGGAGCAGCAATCGCTCCTCTGATCCCCGGGCCTAAGGTCCTCGCTTCGGGGGCCTTTCGGCTCCGGCCTGCGCCACGTCGGCGATGATCTGCTGAAGGTATGAGTGGTGTGACGGAATTGTCCGAGACGCAGGCGGCACGCCTGCTCACCGAAACCGGCCCGAACGAGCTGCCCCAGCCTCGGCCACCCGCCCTCGTGGAGCGGGTGGTGAGGCATCTGGCCGACCCCCTGTCGCTGCTTCTCCTGGTCGCCGGACTGGTCACGCTGGGCGTTCTCGGCGAGGTGCCGGAAGGCGTGGCGATCCTCGCCATCCTGCTGATCAACGTGGTCATCGGGGTGGGCCAGGAGCTCAAGGCGGAACAGGCGGTCCGCGCGCTCAAGTCGCTGACCGCACCCATGGCGAAAGTCCGTCGCGACGGAGTGGTCAGGCGCGTGCCCGCGGCCGAGGTGGTCCCGGGCGATCTCATCGAGCTGGCGGCAGGCGACCGCGTGCCCGCCGACGCCCGGGTGATCGAGGCCAGCGCGCTCGCGGCGGACGAGGCGATGCTGACCGGGGAGTCGCGTTCGGCGGCCAAACAGGCCGGGGGAGCGACCGGCGGGCCGCTCGGTGACCGGGACGGTGCGCTCTTCTCGGGCACGCTGGTCGTCCGCGGCAGCGGGCTCGCCGTGGTCGAGCGCACCGGCGCCACGACGGAGATCGGCCGGATCGCCTCGGCGCTCGATCACGGCGTCAAGGGCCCTCTGGAGATCGAGCTGGCCACGGTCTCCCGGCGCATCGGGGTACTGGCCGTGACCGCGGGCGCGGTCATGGTCGTGCTCGGCTTCACCCGCGGCGGCATCGCCCCCTTCGATCTCGTCCTCGCCGGGGTCGCCCTGGCGATCGCCGCGGTGCCGGAGAGCATGGCGGCCGCCGTGACCACCGCGCTCGCCCTGGGCTCGCAGCGCATGGCTCGCCTCGGGGTGATCGTGCGGCGCCTGTCGGCCATCCAGGCGATGGGCGCCACCACGGTCATCGCCTCCGACAAGACGGGGACGCTGACCACCGGACGGCTGGCGGTCGCCGAACAGGTCGGTGACCCGTGGCTCGCCGCGCTGCGCTGCAACGACTCCCGTGACGGGCTGGGCGACGCGGTCGACGTCGCGCTCAGCGCCGCCGCCGGTCTTCGCGGCGTACGGCTGCCGCCGGGCGAGCGCCGCCTGGCCACCCGGCCCTTCGAGGCGGAGACGCGCAGCATGGCGGTGGTCACCGACGGGCCGCTGCTCACCGTGAAAGGCGCGCCGGAGACGGTCCTGGACCGCTGCTCACCAGGCGCGGGCGTGAGCGCCCTGCGCGCGGCGATCCCGGATCTCACGGGTCAGGGCCTGCGCGTGCTGGCGCTGGCCGAGAAGGCGAGCGACGACCTGGACGCCGGCGGGCTGAACCCCGTGGGACTGGTCGCGCTCAGCGACGAGATCCGGCCCTCGGCGAGGAAGGCGATCGAGGACTGCCGCCGCGCCGGCATCAGAGTGATCATGGTGACGGGCGACCACGCCGACACCGCCCGCTCCGTCGCCGAACAGCTTGGCATCCCGACCGAGCCGGTCGTGACGGGCGCCGAGCTCGACGGATCCGACCGCCGGACGCTGCTCCGCCAGGCAGGGGTCGTGGCCCGCGTCGACCCCGCCACCAAGCTGGAGCTCGTCCATGCGCTACGGGAGCACGGAGAGGTCGTCACCATGACGGGTGACGGCGTCAACGACGCCCCCGCCCTGCGCAACGCCGACGTCGGCGTCGCGATGGCCGGCGACGAGGGCACAGACGTCGCCCGCGAAGCCGCCGCGGTCGTCGTCACCAACGGCGAGCTGGGCACCATCGTGGCGGGCGTCCGCGAAGGGCGGCGGCTGCACCGCAACGTCGCATCGATGATCGGTTACCTGCTGACCGGCAACCTCGCCGAGGTCTTCCTCGTGCTGGTGGGCCTGTTCGCCTGGCCCGACCTGGTCATCCCGCTCCTGCCGGTGCATCTGCTCTGGATCAACCTCGTCCTCGACGGCATCCCGGCCATCGCCCTGGGCGTCGACCGGCCGGTCGGGGACCCGCTGGCGTCGAGACCGCCGGCGGGAGGACTGCTGGCCGGACCGGTGCTGGCCAGGATCGCGCTGCGCTCGCTCGTGGTGGCCGCGCTGGTGTTCGCCGCGGTGGAGGTCGCGCGACGGCTGGGCTGGAGCGAGGAGGCCGTGCGCACCCAGGCGGTCCTGACCCTCGTGCTCGCCCGGCTGACCCTCGCCTATGTCGCCCGCGCCCGCCGGTGGACCTTCGAGAAGGGCTGGTGGCGAGGCAGAGCCGTACTCACCGCCGTGCTGGCCACCGGCGCGCTCCAGGCGCTGGTCACGCTGATCGCCCCGCTCGGCGCGCTCCTGGCCCTGGTGCCCCTTCCGCCGCTCGGCTGGGCCATGGCCGGGGTCGCGGCGCTGCTCACCCCGCTCGTCTGTGACCTTCTGCGGCCGCTGTCAGGGACCTTCGGCACTGCAGCAAAGCGTCGCCAGAAGCTGGGATAGAAGTATGAACGCACACATCGTGGTCGCTACAGACGGATCAGCTCCCGCCGCCGACGCCGTGCGCTGGGCCTCGGCCGAAGCCGCCCGCACTCGCCGCCCGCTCCGCATCGTGCACGTGTCCGGGGTATGGGCCTACGACCGCCCCACCCGCTCCGCGCTCAGCGCCATCGAGCAGGTGGGCGAGCACGAGCGCAACATCCTGGCCGAGGCCGCGCGGCTGGCGCGCGAGCAGGCGCCCGGCCTGGCCGTGGACACCGCGATCGTCTGGGGCCGGGTCAACATCGCCCTGCAGCGTGAGGCCGAGCACGCCGAGCTGCTGGTGCTCGGCCGCCACGGCCATGGCCTGAGTGCGGCCCTGCGCCTCGGCTCCGCCGTCACCGCGCTGGCCGCCCGCACCCCGTGCCCCCTGGTCGTCGTCTCCGGCAAGCCCGCCGAGCCGTTCGACGAGATCGTGGTGGGCTACGACACGAGGTCGGCAGGCGACCTCGACTACGCCTTCGCGGAGGCGGAGCGCCGTGGCGCCAGACTGCGTGCGATCCACGCCTGGGCCCCGCCCGCCTTCTCGCCCTTCACCGGCGGCTGGCCGCCCCTGTACACGCAGATGTTCGAGAACGCGCAGGCCGAGGCCCGGCGCACCCTCCAGCCCTGGCGTGACAAGCACCCCCGGGTGGAGGTGATCGAGGAAGCCGTGTGCGGAGGCGCGGCGCCGGCGCTCAACGCCGCCTCCGCCCGCGCGGACCTGGTGGTCGTGGGCGCACGCCGCGCCATCCTCGGCTCGGTCACCAACGGCGTCCTGCACGGCGCCCGCTGCCCGGTCGTGGTCGTGCAGGCGGCCCACGCCCTGGCCGGCGCCCGCTGACCGGCCCTCGGAGCAACACGGTGATCATGGCGGACGGAACAGGGGCCGAGATGGAAACACCTCTCCTGACCGCGCAGGAGGAGGTCGCGCTCGCTCAACAGATAGAGGCGGGCCTGTACGCCAGGCACCTCATCGAGACGAGGGGGCCCGACCCCGAGCTGGAGGAGGTGGCGGCGGAGGGTGCCGCGGCCCAGGAACGGATGATCTGTGCGAACCTCCGCCTGGTCCTGCCCATCGCGCATCGGTACGCCTACCAGGGCGTGACCTTCGCCGACGTGGTGCAGGACGGGAACCTGGGTCTCATCGAGGCCGTGCGGCGCTTCGACCACGCCCGGGCTTCCGCTTCTCCACCTGCGCCACCTGGTGGATCCGCAAGGCCATCCAGCAGGGACTGAAACGCTCGGGCACGATCCGCATGCCGGCTCATGCCACGAGGCCGCCCTGGGTGTGCGTCGCACTCGACACCACTTTCGGGAGGTGCTGCATGACATGGACGAACTGCCGGTGGCAGATCAAGTGGAACAGCACCTGATACAGGAATCGCTGGAGCCCGTGGTCGATCACGCCCTCGCGTCTCGTGAAGCGCTGATCACGAGGATGCTCTTCGGCCTCGGCGGCTACTCTGTCCGCACGCGCCGCTAGGCCGCTACCGAACTTGGGCTCACTGCGACCTGGGTTCGTCAGTTGGAGAAGGAATCGCTGGCGCGTCTGCACGCCCGTCCCGAGATCCTGGCGCTGGCCGGCTGAGTCGATAGGCTTCCACAGCGGCGGGCCGGGTAGGCAATGGGCGCTCCGGGCCCGATGCCGCCGTGAGCCTGTAGGCGTCCAGCGTCGCGCGCAGGTCCTGCTTCACGCGGGCCAGGGCGAAGACGCCGCGCAATCCGAGTTCAGAGCGCAGGGACTCCATCGCGTCCACCGCGGTGCTGTCGACCTCAACCATGGCCTCGACGTTGGGCACGAACCAAGAGGTGTTCTCACCCACCGCAGCCAGCGCGCGGCGCTTGAGTTTGAGCGTCGGCGAAGAGCAGCGGCAGGATCGACAGGTCGACTTCGCCGCGGCGCCGCGGCCGCCTGCACGCTGAGTGCCCGCGATGATCCGGGTGGTGCTCGTCACGGCCAGACGCTGGTGCGTGGTGCCCTGGCGGCGCTGTTGAACCTGGAACGAGATCTTGAGGTGGTCGGGCAGGCAGGCAGGCAGGCTCCGCGACGGAGGCCATCGATGCCGCCCGCGCCGCCCGGCCTGACGTCGTCCTGCTGGACATCCAGATGGCGGGCGGCGACGGGTTGAGCGCAGTCTCGGGTCTTCGTGACCTGGGCTGCCGGGTGGTCATGCTCACTACGTTCGCCCGCCCGGGCTATCTGACCCGCTTCGAGCTAGAACGCGCCGACCGCGAACCGTGCCGCACGTTTCGAAGTCCGCAGCCGGGCGACCCCTGCGGCCGTCACCCCGGCGCCTGCCAGCAGCAGCGCCCCGCCCGTGCCCACCACGCTCGGCGCGTGGGCGATCCAGTACGAGCCAACCAGGGTGGCAGTGACCTCGACTGGGTCCTGTCGGCCGTCATGGTCGACGAACGAAAGCCGGGTGCGCGGGGTGGGTGCAGGGACCCAGGGCGCACCGCCGGAACGGTGGGCGCGCAGCGCGTCCAGCCGGGCCCGGCGCTCGTTCTCCGCGGCCGCCTTGATCTGGGCGGGAGTCATGCCGAAGCAGTGCCACACGGTGCCGCCCTTGGCCGTACGCGTCTCGTGGCAGGAGATCCGGGTGAAGGTCTGCGTCTCCAGACCCGGCGCCCCGGTCCCGACGGCGGTCATCCCGCCTCCTGCGAGCAGCAGTAGCGCCCCTGCCCCCAGCCACGACATCCCCGCGACCATGCTGTGCTTTCCGGCCCCGCGCGCCCCGTCCATTCCGGCCCCCGTCGTAGGACATATGGGGCCAGACTAGGGACAATGGCGCGGCGGCGGAATCCTCGGCTGACGCGATGTCCCCCCGCGGCCCTGTTCGCCGACGGCTCAGAAGCCATCCCCGCACGGGGGCAGCCACCTTGGCGGGGGTTCCCCCGCACGTCTCCGTGAGTCCGTCCGCGTGATGTGGATGGCTGTCGCCGATCTGCCTCATGGCGGCTGTGAGCTCGGGGAGGTGCTCGCGGCGGCGCCTGCCGAGGCGGCAGGGCGGGGTGGGCAGCTCGCCCTAGCAGGAGTGGGCCACGCGCAGGTTCGCATTTTCTGTGGAGTTGGACCGGTTCGCCACGGTTGCGGAGGCTCTCGATTGGCTCGATATCCGGGCGTGATGCCTCGATCAGGTCGTGTTGGGTTGACGGTGGTGTGCCGGGAAGCCTGATCGGCGTGGGAGCGTCGTCAGGAGCAGAGATTCGGTGCACCGCCCGATCTGCTGGTTCGAGCCTTGCTCTTCGTGCTCTTCGTCGTGGCCTGGTGCGGCGTTAGGCGGCTCGACGGACTATCTGTGGCTCACCGTCTGTGTCGTAGCGCTCGGTCTTGGCCTGAGGATCCGCGTGCTACGGCATGGGAAAGGCATCGGCGACTCTTCTGGCTCCGGAAGGACTCGACCAGCGCATGAGCTTGGGCGGCGCCCCGCTCCGGAGGGCAGGCCGCACGTGCACAGCGGCCCCGCGGGCTGCGGCGGGGGAGGCTGGCACGTCTGGCACGACGAGCAGGGCGCCCTCTGGCTCCAACGGCGAACGAGCGGTGAAACGCCGCCCGGTTCGCCGTCGACGTACTCGCCGTGACCATCATGGCTGATCCGCAGTGCCGTTCAAATCGGATCAGGGGAGCTCGGCGAGCAATCGTCGTTCGAGGGACAAGTCCAGCCAGGAGTCCGGAGAGGGAGCGTCCGGACGCGGGGCGGGATCGCCCTCGGCCTGTAGCCAGGCCCAGGTAGCGTCGATGGTCTCGGCCAAGGGGCGGATGCTCAGCCCTGCGGCGACGGCGGCGGAGACGTCGGCGTCATGCATGCCGGCCGGGTAGGCCTCGCCGGGGAAGCACAAACCGAGTTCCATGCCCAACGGCAGCCCACGTTCCAGCAGCCACGGGATCGGAGCCCAGACGAGTTCGGCCGACGACCCGCACGCCTCATGCATGGCTCGCAGCAGGGCGCCGACGGTGGTCTCGCCTGGCGGCCCGGTGACGGTGAAGGCCCCATGCGTGCCGTTCTCGGCGCAGGTGAGCATCCATGCCGCCAGGTCCCGGACGTCGATGTACTGCAGCGGCGTCCCCTCAGGGCCCGGCGCCAGCACGCGGCCACCCTTCTCCAGACGGCGCAGCCACCAGGGGATGCGGCCGACGTCCTCGTACGGGCCGAGGACCATGCCCGCACGGGCCAGCAGCGACCGGCCGCTGAAGTGTTCCAGTACGGCCAGCTCGCCGCCGCGCTTCGCCGCAGCGTAGTCGTCGCTGTCGTCGCTGCCCGGGTCACCGGCGACCAGCGGAGCGCTCTCGTCGGCGCCAGAGGGCCAAGGCCAGGCGTGCACGGCACGGCTGGAGACGTAGCCGTAATGGCCGGCCCGTTCAGCCAGCAGCCCGGCCGTGTGACGGACGGCGCGTGGGGCCCAGGCCCAGGTATCGAGGACCGCATCCCATTCGCCGTGAGCCAGCGCTTGCCGTACCGCATCGGGGTCGGTGCGATCGGCGATCAGCGCATGGACACCGGGCGCGGGGGAGCGGGACAGCCCGCGGTTGAGGGTGGTCACCTCGTCGCCACGTTCCAGCGCCGCTTCGACGAGGGCGCGGCCCACATGGTGGGTGCCGCCCAGGATCAGTACGCGCATGCGGACATGCTCCTTATCGTTGGATCTGGAAGTTGCGTTCGATGAGCCGGCGGACCGGTTTGTAGGAGGCCAGCCGCAGGGGTAGCTGGGTGAGCTCCAGGAGGAGGGCGTTGCGCGGGGCGTAGACGCCCTTCACCCGCCGGCCGAGTTTCTGCTTCTGCTCGGCTTCGGGCCGGAGCTCGTCCTCCCATGCGGCCAGTGCTGCCGGGATGTCGCCGGGATGGCGTTCCAGCGCGGCGCCCAGCCGGTCGGCGCCGCCGACGGCGAGTGACGAGCCGTACCCGGCGAACAAGGTGACACACCAGGCGGCGTCGCCGAGCAGGACCACTCGGCCCTGGCTCCAGCGGTCGACGACCATCTGGCTGATCGTGTCGAAGTAGACCGACTCTGCGCTCTTCAGCTCGTGCAGGGCGTGCGGGACGAGCCAGCCCATGTCGCCGTAGACGTCGTGCAGCTCCTCGATGGAGGCGCCGGGAGCCAGGTCGGTTCGGTAGCCGAAGAAGGCCGCGCTCCGCCCGTCGCCCACGCTGATCATCGCGAAGGTGCGCCCGCCGGAGGTGATCGAGCCGGTGGTGCCCGATGGCAGCTCCGCCGGCGGGCGGCGCATCATGAAGACGGCGACCCGGTGGCCGAGGTCGAGGCGGTAGCGCTCCTCGGGCCCGAAGACCATGGCTCGGGTGGCCGAGTGCAGGCCGTCCGCGCCGACCAGCAGGTCGGCGTGCTCGACGCGGCCGTCGCTGAGGGTGGCCGTGACGCCGTCGGCGCTCTGGTCGATGGCGGTGATCGTGGTGGCGAAGCGGATCTCGCAGTCCTGCTCGACGGCTTCGTACAGGACCGCCTCGATGTCGCCGCGCAGGATGTTGAACGCCTTCTTGCCGAGGGTGGCGGCGATGGTCGGGCCGTTGAGCACGAAGCGTCGTCTCCCGTCCGGCCTGCGGTAGACGAGCTCGGTCGTGGTGAAGGCCTTCTGGCGGAGCGCGGGCAGGATGCCCATGTTCTCGGCGCCGTCGTGGCCGATGCCGCCGAAGGTGACGCCGTAGCCGCCGCCGCGCCGCTGCGGGGCGCGCTCGACGATCAGGCACTGCCAGCCCGCCTGGTGCAGGCGCAGGGCGGTGGCGAGGCCGGCGATTCCGGCGCCGGCGATGAGGGCACGCATGGCGTGCTCCTTTCCAAGGGTGAAGATCAAGAGGGTGAGGAGGCGAGGGGAAGCCATACCGCGGACGGCCGGTCCGCGCTGTGGAAGATCTCCTGCTCGGACGGACGCAGTTCGCCGGCGGTCGCCAGGGGCTGACCGGTGCCGGGGTTGCGGCCGTAGCGCGGGTGCGCGCCGGAGCAGACCTGCAGCCGGATGCGGTGCCCGCGGCGGAAGCGGTGCGCGAGTGGCCACAGCTCGATGTCGGCGACCTCGGCCGCCGACTCCAGGCGGATGATGCCGTCGCACAGGCCGATGGAGCGGCCGCGTTGATCGACCTCGCACAGGCGGGCGACGAAGTCGGTGCGGGGGTTGCCGGCGCGTACGTGCAGCCGGACCCGGACCGGGCCGATCACCTCGACGTCGCCGGCCAGGGGCTCGGTGGTGAAGGTCAGGACGTCCGGGCGGGACTCCAGCGCGCGCTGGTCCTTGCGCCCGGACGTCCAGCCGACCTGGGTGCCGCCGATGGCCGGCGTGGGGTCGTGCGGGTCGTAGCGGTAGCGGCTCGGCGGCTCGTCCGAGGCCGGCGCTTCGGTGCCGAGCAGTCCGGCCGGGTGCAGGAACCAGGGGGTGGGCTCGTGCGGTGGCGGCCAGGACGGCAGGTTCGTCCAGCGGCCGGATCCGGTGACCATGACCCGCACCCCGGTCCGCGGCTCGCGCCCGAGCAGGACGGAGTCCAGAGCGTGCAGGGCGTCCCGCAATCCCGCGCGGGTGTAGAGACCCCGGCCGTGGGTCCACGGCCCGACCAGCAGGCGCACCCGCCGCCCGGCCGCGACCAGCGCGGCGTGATCGGCGAGCATGGACGGCAGGAAGAAGTCGTCCCAGCCGCCCTGCAGATGCACCACCGGCGGCATCCGCCCGACGTTGGCACGGTGGTCCGTCGGCCGCCAGTAGGCCTCGTCCGGCCCGTGCGTGACCCATTCGCGGAACCACGGCACCCGGTGCCCGGTCAACGCCACGTCCGCGTCCAGTAGCGGCACCGTCAGACACGCCCGGCGAAGCCGCCGGGAGGCCCCAGCCAGCCCCAGCACCTGGCGGATCATCGAGTGGCCGCCGGCGAACATGCGATCCACCAACTGCACCCAGCCCAGCGCGTTGCCGGTGGCGAACGCCCCGCCCGGGTACATGAAGGGGTGCGCGAACGACGAGGGCGCGTCCTGGATGAGGGCGATCTTCCACTCCGGGATCTCCCGGGCGGCCAGCTCCCACTGCGCGAAGCCGAGGTAGCTGGCTCCCCAGGTGGCGAGCACGCCGCCGAACCAGGGCTGTTCCCGCAGCCAGGTCAGCGTGCCGTCCGCATCGGCCGGGTCGATGACGAACCCGTCGAAGCGGCCCTCCGATCCGGCTGTGCCGCGCAGGCTCTGGTACAGAACCTGGTAGCCCCGCTCGGCCAGGAGCCTGGGCAGCCCGTCGGCGGCGTTGCCTCTGCCGTACGGCGAGCGCAGCAGCACCAGCGGCGGGCGCCGCAGTCCTGCGGGGAAGTAGTGCGTGGCCAGTAGCCGGGTGCCGTCCGCGGCCGGGATCGCCACGTCGTGTCGTACCCGCACCCGGTAGCTGGGACTGGGACGCACGCCGTACAGGCGGCTGAGCAGGGTCATGTGGCCGGTCTCCTCATCGACGTTGAGCGCTGTTGGACTCACCTCGCCGACCAGGCTTCCCGGCACACCTCAGCCCGTAGAACGGACCGACACCTCTCAACATACCGAAATTTCAGAAATTTCTGAAGACTCAGGGATTCGATATTCTGCGGGGCATGGACGACAACGACAAGCGGTGGCAGGCGGCCGAACATCTGGCGCTCAGGCTGACCGAGGGCGGGCTGCAACGCATGGCCGCCCGCACCCTTGCCGTGTTTCTGTTCACCGAGCAGCCGAGCGTCACCGCGGGTGAGATCGCCGAGCGGCTCGACGCCTCGACCGGCGCGGTGTCCGGCGCCGTCAAGTCGCTCCTCTCCGTGGGCCTCATCGAACGGCTGCCCGTCCCCGGCAGCCGCCGCGAGCACTACCGGCTCCGCGACGACGCCTGGGCGACCCTGTTCACCGCCCAGAACACCGTGATCGGGGCCATGTTGGAGGCCGCCGAATCCGGCATGGCCGCCACCGCCGCCGATGGTCCGGCCCACCAGCGGCTGGCCGGGATGCGCGACTTCTACACCTTCCTGCTCGGCGAACTGCCTGCGCTCCTGCAACGCTGGAGCCGGCAGCGCGCTACGTGAGCTCAGTCGCCGCCGCGGCGACACCGACAGGTTGCGCGATCCAGCCAACCCCGCCCAGGAGACGCGGCCAGATGTCTGCGGTGGCTTTCACGCTCACTTCAAAAAGACCACTGCCTCCTGGGTGGTGGGAAAGACGTTGAAGTGCGCCTTCAGCCCCGTAGCTTGCAGCATCCAGGCCAGCCGGCCAGTGACCGAGCACAACGCCACGCGCCCGCCGGCCTCCTCGGTCGCCATCCGGGCGTTCAGCAGGACCGACAGGCCGGTGGAATCGCAGAAGGTGAGCTCCGCGACATCGAAGACCACGGCCGGTGCGTGGCACCCGGCCAGCGCCTTCCCGATTCCTCCCCGCAGTGTCGACGCGGTCACCTGGTCGAGCGCGCCCCGCAGACGAAGAAGGACGACGCCGTCACGGGTGTCAGAGTCGATGCTGAAATTGTTCTCCACGTGACCTACCTTCAGTAGCGGCGCCGGCTCAGCAGACCGGCCGGCCGGGTGGTCGATGAAACTGGGGCGCTTGGCTCCGGCGGAGTTGCCAGGCCGCCCAGGAGACTGTCCGCGCGCAAGATCAGTGCCGCGCGAAGGACCCGGCGCGGTCACCTCGGCAGTGCCCCCAACGTGTGTGCTCAACGTTGCAACCTGCGGATGCCCTCGTCGATCAGCTCGGCTAACGCCTCATCGAGGCTGCCTCGCACGACGAGACGCGGGTCCGGCGGGTCAGTGCGGAGTCCGGTCAGGACGAGTCGGCCCGACGAGCGGCTGATCAGGTCGTGCGCGTCGATGAATACGCCGAACCCCTCTTGCTCATCGACGGTCACCCCGGACAAGTCCACGATGACCCAGGGCGGGTGCCGGATGCTGATGGCCAGGTCGAGATGCTCTCGCAGGAAAGGAAAGTCGTCGCTGGACAGCCGTCCGCCCAACCGCAAGACGATGCAGGGCCCGTAAAGCCCCACCCGGACGAGCAAGTTGGAGAAAGGTTCACGGCGCCGACCGCGGTGATGAGGTAGATCCACAGAAGTCTCCCGGCAGTGGTCATGGCTGTGGCCCGCCGACCAGACTTCCCGGCACTCCTCACGGGGTACCGTATCGAAGTCAGGCCCGGCGGCACAGTTGGCGGAAATCCTGATCAGGCCAGGTCACGGCGTCGGAAGCCGGCCACCCCCAATCCCACCAGCGCCAAGGCCAGCCCACCCAGCCATATCAGCGGTGCCGCCTCGATCGGCCCGCCCGGGACCTGCGGCAGGTGGGCGTACGGTGACAGGAGCTGGACCCACTCCGGCAGCCGCAGCACCTCGCCGAGCTGACCGAGCAGGGCGAAGACCACGAGCGCCGCCCACGCCGCCGAGACCAGCCGGGGCTGCGTGCCGTACAGCAGCATGGCCAGGCCGGCGAGCACCCATACGGCCGGCAACTGAACCCACGCGGCGCCGGCCAGGCTGAGCAGGTGCGTCGAGGGGTCGCCGGAGCGGATGCCGTGGACCAGCCCCATCGCCAGCCCGCCGGTGGCCAGGATGACCACCGGTCCACCGAAGGCGACGATCAGGTGGGCGGCGGCCCAGCGCGAGCGGGGCACCGCCCCGGCCAGGACCGCCTCGGCGCGCGACGACGTCTCCTCAGCGTGCAGCCGGAGCACGGACTGGACGGCGAAGCCGCTGGCGACCAGCCCGAGCAGCCCGATAACGGTGGCGAGGAAGCCGTCGACCAGCGCCCCGGCCCCGCCGATGCGCTCCAGGATCTGCGCAAGCTGGGCGTTGCCGCGGATCACCTCGCCGACGCTCTGCGCCAGCGCGCCGAACAGCGCGCCCGCGACGGCGAAGGCGAGGGTCCAGCCCAGCAGCGCGCCGCGCTGCAGCCGCCAGGCCAGGCCGAACGGCCCGTTCAGGTACGGCGGAGCCTGCGCGGGACCACGCCTCGGCGGCAGCAGCCCGGCTCCGAGGTCACGCCGGGCGTTCAGCGCCGCCGCCACGCAGATCAGCAGCGCTGTGGTGAGGGCGGCCAGCGCGAGCACCCACCAGCGCTCGCCCGCGAACGCACGTACCCGCTGGGCCCAGCCCAGCGGCGAGGCCCACGACAGCGCCTCGACCCCCGAGGCGTCGCCGCCGGCGCGGAGCAGGAAGGCCAGCCCGAGCACGGCCAGTGCCGCTCCGTTCGCGGTTCGGGCGTGCGCGGTCAGCTGCGCGGTGATCGCGGCGACGCCACAGAACAACCAACCGGTGACGGTGATGGCCAGGCCGTAGGCGATCGCGCCCGCCCCCGGCAGGCCGAGCGCCGTCATCGTGACGATCAGGAGCAGGCCGATCAGCAGGTTCACGCCCATCGCGACGGCGAGCGCCGCCGCGGGCAGCGCCTGCCGGCCGACCGGGCACGAGCCGACGAGCTCGGCCCGGCCGCTCTCCTCCTCCGCGCGGGTGTGCCTGGTGATGAGGAACACGCTCATGAGCGCGACCAGGACGGTCGCCGGGGTGGTGGCCCGCCACGCGGTGAGCCCGCCCACCGAGGCGGAGTCGAAGACCGGGCCGGTCAGGGCCTGGATCGCGGGCGCCTGGCCGATCGTCACGCCCAGGGCGACGCGCTGCGTCATGCCGGGGTACAGCTCGGCGATGGCCGAGGCCGTACCCGTCACCGCGGCGGTGATGAGGAGGATCCAGGCGGGCAGCAGGACGCGGTCCTGGCGCAGTGCCAGCCGGATGAGCTCCCGCGTGCCGGTCACCGCTCCTCCTGGTAGTGGCGCAGGAACAGCTCTTCCAGAGTGGGCGGCCGGCAGATGAGGTCGCGGACACCGGCGCGGGTGAGCTGGGCCAGTACCTCGCCGAGGCGGTCGGGTTCGACCTCGAAGGTGATCCGTGACTCGCGGACGCTCAGCGCGTGCACGCCGGGCAGGTGGTCCGGCACCCGGTCGAGTTCGGCGGTGACCGTGCTGCGGGTGAGGTGGCGCAGCTCGCCCAGGGTGCCGTGCTCGACGACTTGGCCGGCGCGGATGATGCTGACCCGGTCGCAGAGGGCTTCGACCTCGGACAGGATGTGGCTCGACAGCAGGACGGTGCGGCCCTCGTCGCGCTGCTCCTCGACGCAGCCGCGGAAGACGGCCTCCATCAGCGGGTCGAGTCCGGCGGTCGGCTCGTCCAGCAGCAGCAGTTCGGCTCTGGAGGCGAGCGCGGCGATCAGCGCCACCTTCTGCCGGTTGCCTTTGGAGTAGGTCCGGCACTTCTTGCCCGGGTCGAGCGCGAACCGCTCGATGAGGACCTGCCGGTAACGCGGGTCGAGCCCGCCACGCAGCCGGGCGAGCAGATCGATGGCCTCGCCACCGGACAGGGTGGGCCACAGGACGACGTCGCCGGGTACGTAGGCGAGGCGCCGGTGCAGCTCGACCGCGTCCCGCCAGGGGTTGCCGCCGAGGAGTTCGGCGTGCCCCGAGTCGGCGCGCAGCAGGCCGAGCAGGATGCGCAACGTGGTGGTCTTGCCTGCGCCGTTGGGCCCTAGGAAGCCGTGCACCTCGCCCGTGGCCACGTGCAGGTCGAGGCCGTCCAGGGCGCGGGCGGGGCCGAAGGATTTGACGAGGCCGCTGATGAGCACGGCGGGGTTGCCAGGCATGTGCGTCTCCGGAAGCCGGTCGGACAGGACGTTGCCGACCAGACTTCCCGGCGCACCGAAGGTGACGGTAACAGCGCCTGATCGCGCGCGCCAGAGCGGCGGCTACCCAGTCCGTCTGAGGGACGTAGGGATGGCGTCAAGACGCGTAGAAAGGGCGTGAGGCCGGGTCAGTCGCGCTGTGTCCTGCGAGATCGCTACCGATGAGAGCGAGCGCACCGCACAACCAGGCGACGGGTGCGAGCGCCGCATCGCATTCCGGAGAGGTCTTGGGTCACGTCCCGCGCATCGGAGTGATCGCTCACAGCGGGACCAAAGAGGCGGTGAGCTTGGCACTGCCGCCCGTCATGCGCGCTCTGCCTGTGCACCCAAAGGGGCGGCACCGCCGAGTCCCGATGTGATGTGTAGGCGGCGAGCCGTTTGGCCATCCCGGTCCGGTGCGACAGCTCGCGGGCCGAACTGTTGCATGGAGCAATAGTCGGCTACGGTGGGACGAAGGTGTGCCGGGAAGTCTGGTCGGCGGCAGTACTCACATGTCCGCAGCCCGGAGGTATTCGATGACACCGCCCCGACGGCACCATGACTCTCACCCTGGCCTGACGGTGCGGATGGGATTGCACGGGCCCTGCGTCGTCCTGCGTCTGGCGGGGAAGCTCTCCGTCACCACAGAGCCGGTTCTGCAGCGGCGTCTCGAGCAAGCGATCGCCTTCCGCAGCCCGCCCTGGATCATCGTCGAGATGTCGGGTCTCAGCGAACTGCGCGGGACGGACCTGGGCCTGTTCGACGAGGCCCGCAGGCGAATAGAGGCAAGGTCGGGCAGGTTCATCCTGGTCGGCCCTCAAGGCTTACCGCCCGCCGTTTCCGAGGTTCGGCCGAGCCTGGAACAAGCATTGCGGGAACTCGTCGATGAAGGAGTGGGCAGGTTCCACCGGTAGATGTACCTCCGGGCGGCTAAGCCCCCCGCCAGCGGTACCCGCGCTCCGTACCCTCGCGCACCTCTTGCATCAAGCACCTGCCGGCTAGCTCGGTTTCGGATGGGCCGGAACCCTGGCCAGCGGAGGTGGCCAGTGCCTGCCACGAGAGGCCCCATGATGCTCCACCACCCCCAGACCCTCCCCGATCCTTCAGGCTGAAACATGCGATTGAAACGCCGCCCGCACCTGACCGTGCAGAGCAGGAACTTCGGTCCCGTCACCGTCCTGACCCTCGCGGGAGACCTGACCGAGGCGACCCTGACCTCCCTGAGCGAGACCCTGGCGAAGGCGCTGTCCAGGATCCCTCCTCTGGTCGTCCTTGACAGCAGGCAAATCCACACAATCGACAGGGCGGGAGGTTCACTCCTCGTGTCAGCCGCTGGGCACGCCCGCTCCAGCGGGGGGCAACTGATCGGTGTGGGTGTCGCGCCATCGGCCGACTTCGAGATGGCTTCCTCTGTGGAGAAGGCACTGGTCGCGATGAGAAGGCACTGATCATCTTGACGAACTCCGGAAGGCGCAGACGTGGCCAGGCGCGTTCGCAAGAGATCCTGCGCGGGTTGCCGTTCGCCGCTATGGCCCTCGTCGCGGCCTCCGACCTGATCGCAGGCTCCTCCCTCGGATTCCTTCCGCTGCTCACCTTGGGACCGACTTTCGCCTCCGTCTCGGGCACCGTCCGCCGCACCGCCGCGGTCGGCGCTCTGGCACTGGCCATCTGCCTGCCGGTGGCCGCCTACAACAACACCCTGCTGACGTGGCAGAACAATCTGACCATTGTCACGCTCGTGAGCGTCACGGGTGCCAGCATGCTGGCCAGCTACCTGCGGCTACGGCGCGAACGCGAACTCGCCAACCTCAAGGCGGTGGCCGAGGCCGCCCAACGGGTGCTGCTGCGCCCGGTGCCTCGACGCGCAGGGGATCTGCGCCTGGCCCTCTCCTACACCTCGGCCGCCGCCGAGGCCCGGATCGGCGGTGATCTGTACGAGGTCGTCACCACCCCGGCCGGGGTCCGGCTGATCATCGGAGATGTGCAGGGCAAGGGCCTCAAAGCTGTTGAGACCGCCGCATGGGTACTGGGAGCCTTCCGCGAGGCCGCCTACGACCAGCCCGACCTGATCTCCGTCGCCCAGCGCCTGGAAGCCAGCCTCACACGCCATCTCGGGGCCGAATCCTTCGTCACAGCCATTCTCGCTGAAATCGCCGGAGGCGAGATCACCTTACTCAACTGCGGTCACCCCGCCCCGCTGCTGCTACGCCGCGACGGGCATGTGGCCGTGATCGTGCCCCCGGAAGAGAGCCTGCCCCTCGGACTCGCCGCGCTGGCCGCCACAGCACCGAAGCCGCACAGTTTCGGCTTCGGCGAACACGACCAGATCCTCTTCTACACCGACGGTGTCATCGAAACACGCGACCCGTCCGGAGAGTTCTATCCGCTGACTGAACGCCTGGCGCCTCTTCGCGACCATGACCCCCAGCAGGCGCTCGACACACTTCGCGAAGACCTGATCGACCATGCCGGCGGGCCGCTGGCCGACGACGCGGCCATGCTGCTGCTGCGCCGACAGAGCTATTGAGGAACAGCCATTATGGAAGCCGGTTTCAGCGTCGACATCGACAGGCGCGACGGTGTCTTCCTCCTGCGCCTTCGGGGAGAGCTTGACATGATGAGCGCGCCAACCCTTCATGACTGCCTTGGCGCGGTCCTGGAGGTCAGCCGCAAACCCGCCGTTGTCATCGACGTGGCCGAGCTCGCCTTCTGCGACTCCAGCGGACTGGCCGCGCTGCTCGGCGCGCAAAGGGTGACGGAGGCCACCGGCGGGTGCATGGCCCTGAGCGCGGTCACGGGAAGACTGAGCCGGTTGTTGCAGCTCACCGGGCTGGAGGAGCGCTTCTATGTCTTTTCGACGACTCGCGAGGCGGTTGCATTCGTGAAATGAGGTAGAAAGAGCCCATGCAAGAGCTTGATCAGGTCAGCTCGGCAGTGCTGACCGGCTCGCGGGTGCTGGTCGGCGTCGCTGCTCGGTCCCTGGCGGCCGTCGAGGACAGGGTGACACTGCCGCAGTTCAGGATGCTGGTGGTGCTGTCCGGCCACGGTGAGACCAAGCTCGTCACCATGGCCGAACTGCTCGATGTGAACTCCTCGACCGCGATGCGGATGGCCGACCGGCTCGCCGCCGCCGGGCTCATCCTGCGTGAGGTCAACCCGGGCAACCGCCGCGAAACACGGATGAGGCTCACCGCCGCGGGGCGGCACCTGGTCGACGAGGTCACCACTCGGCGGCGCGAAGAGATCGACTCGATCGTCTCCCGGATGGCTCCCGAGCACCGCAGAGCGCTGATCGAGGCCATGGCCGCCTTCAACGAAGCGGCCGGCGAACCGCCCGCCGACGGCCCCCACCCGCTCGGCTGGCCGTGAACGTCATCGTGGGAAGCTGTCGGCAAAAGCCGGCTTGAGATCGCGCGAGCCCTACGTAGCAGGGGTGCCGGCAAGAACCTTGCCAGCAGCCCCAAACCGGGTTGATCGTGTTCTCGAAGTGTCAGTTCCGGCTTCGCCTGGAGTCACGGTCCCCGACGCCGGTGATCAAGGGACGGGCGACAGACCCTCGCGCTTTCATCCCCCTGGCGCCGCCCGGGGTTCCCGGGACGACGCCAGGCCTGCCGGGCACGGCTTAGATCGCCTTCTGTTCCCGGCTTTCCTCCTGCTCGGCCCAGGCCGCATCCAGCAGGGGTGCAGGCGAGGTGGTTGGTGTAGTCAGACAGCGTCTTCATGCCGACGCCGAGCACGATGTCCAGCACGTGACGGCGGGTGTGACCGGCGGCCAGGAACACCTCGATCTCGGCCTCGTTTACCCAGCGTCCCCTCGATTTGCCCAGCCAGGTCCTATGAGGACGCGGCCTTGTCCAGGCTCGGTTCACGGCTCGATGTCATCTTCATGGGGCTCGACCTTCTGGAAGCGAGCCAATGCCCAACCGAATGTGAAGCAAGCGCCAGAAGCCAACATGGTCAAAGTAGCTACAATCAGCATCTCCCCCACATGAACGCTATTGCACACACTATCCCGATCCAGCCCACAATGAGCATTTCTCGGGCATTGGTCTCCTTTATCTGCATGGCACCCTCACTATTGGCGGTCCTGTTCACGCGAACTTCGACTAGGAAGCGCAGGTCATACCTGTTGTGTTTGATTCTCTCTAGCTGCCCTTGACGCTGGGAATGCCTCGAGCCGGCGGCTCGACATGCCAAGTCCAGTCGATGAGCGGAATGGACGAGCGTGTTCGTTATGGGCTCGGCGTGCCGGATCTCATCGTGGTCGTTCGGCGCGGCGATCATCTGAGTGACGCCCGCCACGGCCACGTTGCGCCCCGTGGTCGTGGCCGTGGACTGCCAAGCGGCCCTACCGCTGGATGGAGGGCTGGAAAGGACTACCGGAAATTTCCTGGTCAGCTTTGCGGCTCCGGGACCCTCTCCAGCACCTTGACCGTGCGGATCTCGGGCCGTTCGAGCAATTCCATGAGGTCCCGGCTCCCGGACCGAGTGTCGATGAACCCGTAGATCAACCCTTCCTCCGCCGCTGTTCTCATCTGCTGCAGATCGAGCCCGATCTTTTGAAGGTTCTCGGCATCCTCCTCCGATAATTGGCTGACCCATTCGCGAAAATCGGCTGTCACTGATCGATGCCCGCAATTGTTGCTGCGAATAACTACGGCGGAACAGCCGTTCCAACCGGGCCACCAATATAGCGGCTTTTCGGACAGCGTTTGAGTTCCGGACAGAAAGAATCTCTTCCACTCGCTGTTGCGGTAGGCGAGGATGCGATCAAGCGCGGTTTCCGGCAGGGGCTTGGTCAACTCCACCAACACGAGCACTTGCTGCGCGGCAGGAAGCTGCTTGGCTTGACGCATGGCTTCCCGCTTCTCTTCTGAGCTTTCGCCGAGCCCCCCTTTGAAGTCCTTCAGGTGACTGGACATGTGGGATCTAGGAAGCGCCGGAAAAGTTGCGTCACCAAGAAGGCTTTGGGAAATGTAAAATGTTTGACGCGGTCCACTGACCGTAAGGGCGTTCATGTGCGTGTCGAGTTCCACTGCCGTCGTCGCGCTGAATAACTCTTCAGTGGTGTCGACGGAGCCGCGATGGTAAATCTGATACTCGGGATAGGCCACCTGTAGTGCGTTGCCCCAGGTGTAGCCAGGATTCTCTTCGATGCCCAGCCGACGGATCGATGGCGGTGACCAGGCAGCCAGGCCGCCCAGGGCGGCAATCGCCGAAGCGAGCGCGATGAGTCGAGACCGATTGTTGATATTAGCCTCCTTGGGGCAGTTGTGGCGGTGGATGGGTCCCGCAGTCGGCGCTCTGGGCGGCCATCTCATTCGGCGGGGATCTATTGCTCGGAGCTGTGATCGTAGGTGTGGAGGCCCATGTATCGCCAGGGCGTCCAGCCCGTCGACTTCCCCGTTCCGTCGGTGAAGGGGGCGGGCAGCCTCATCGTCCCCGTGACCTCAAGTCGCGCATCGGTTAACTTGCAGCCGAGAAGGGCTGGGCTGCGTTGCGTTTGAAAGTCGTTCTCGCCCGTTCTCGGGGCACGGGTACCATGCGTCGTCGTCATTCCCGGCGCTGAGGTCGCGGTCGGCGAATGGCTGGTGCACTTGAGTACAGGAGCGCCTCTGCCTGCCGGCCGACGAATGCGATCGGCGCGCCGCAGGCCGGCGCTCACCACCGCACCTGCCTGACCCGTTGGGCCGGAGGGGATGTCGCCCGCCGCGTCCGGGCGCTCCTGTCTCAGCCCACAACGAGGTCGTCGTGACCAGCCTGGCTGACAGGACGGGTCGTCGGCGGCCTCCCAGACTCCCAGGGGTTACCTCGGTGGCGCGACTGCCGGGCCAGCGCATTGGCGCTTCATTTGTTCGGTTCGATCCGAACAAACCGATAGAGTGAGCCGGTGGAGGATTTCGTCGAGCACGCCGGCCTGTTCTACGAGCGGCTGGGCCTGAGCCGGACCGCCGGCCGCGTGATGGGCTGGCTGCTGGTGGCCGAGAGCGACAGCGCCGACGCCCCAGAGCTGGCCGAGGCGCTGATGGTGGCCAAGAGCAGCATGAGCGTCGCGCTGCGCCAGCTCGACCAGGCCGGGCTGGTCGAGCGCTTTCGCCGCCCCGGTGAAAGGCGTGATCGCTACCGGCTGGCCGAGGACGTGTTCGCTCGCGCCTTCCGGGCCAAGATGGCGGAGTTCGCGGCGTTCCGGGCGCTCGCCGAGGAAGGGCTGCGCGCGGTCGGCGACGACCCCGCTCGCCGCCGGCGACTGGAGCTGATGCGCGACATGTACGTCTTCATGATGGAGCGCTTCCCGCGCCTCCTCGACGAATGGGACAGCCGATGAGAGCGCTCCTGGTCACCATGGGCAGCCGGGGCGACGTCCAGCCCTATCTGGCCCTCGCCCGGGGCCTGCTCGCCGCCGGGCACGAGCCGGTGGTGGCCGGGCCACGCCGCTTTGAGCCGCTCGCCACGCCGCACGGCATCGCCTACGCTCCGCTTCCGGACGAGATGCTGGACCTGCAGGACAAGGTCAAGGGCAATGGCGCCCGCGCCACGATCACCGCGGCGCGGTCGGTCCGGCCGATGATCCGCCGGCTGCTGGAGGCCCAGTCCGAGCTCCTGCGACAGGACGCCGACGTGGTCGTCTACCACCCGAAGGCGCTCGCCGGGCCGTACCTGGCGGAGAGATCGGGCGTGCCCGCGGTCGCCGGGCTGCTGCTTCCGCTGTACGTGCCGACCGCCGCGTTCGCCTCCCCGATCCTCCCGGTACGGCTGCCGCGGGCACTCAACCGGGCGAGCTGGCGGATGGCCTCGGCCGTCGAGCTGCCTTACCGCGGCGCGGTCCGAGCGTGGCGGGCGGAGTCCCTCGGGCTGAGGGACGCCTTCCCGGCGATGGCCGAGCTGGTCCGGCAGGGCCCGGTGCTGCACGCGTGGAGCCCGCACCTGCTGCCCTCGCCCGGCGACTGGCCGGACCGGGCCACGCCGACAGGCTTCTGGAACCTGCCGGCCGGCCCCGCCTGGACGCCGTCCGCACGGCTCGCGCACTTCCTGGACAGCGGTGAACCGCCGGTCTACGTCGGCTTCGGCAGCATGGTGGGCCCGGATCCGCAGGCCCTGACCGCCCTGGTGATCGACGCGGTGCGCCGGACCGGGCGGCGCGCGGTCCTGGCCACCGGGTGGGGCGGCCTGCGACCGGGCGACGAACCCGACGGCGTGCTGATGATCGACGAGGCTCCCCACGACTGGCTGCTGCCGCGCACGGCCGCGGTGGTCCACCACGGCGGGATCGGGACGGTCGCCGCGGCGCTGCGGGCGGGCGTGCCCCAGGTCGTCCGGCCCTTCGTGGGCGATCAGCCGTTCTGGGCCGCCCGCGCGCACGTCGCGGGCGTCGCACCCGCACCGCTCGGGCGGCGGCTCACCGCTGAAGGGCTGGCCACGGCCATCAACCGGGCGGTCACCGACCCGGAGATGACCGGACGGGCGAGAGCTCTCGGCAGAGCCGTCCGGTCGGAGAACGGGGTGGGCGCCGCCGTCGACGTGCTGGAGAAGCTCGTCTGATCACGGGATCAGCCGTCTGCTTCGATCCTCACCGTTCCGGCCGCCCCGTCCAGCGTGATCACCTGCCCGGTCCTGATCTCGTGCGTGGCGTTGCGGACGCAGATGACGGCGGGAATGCCGTACTCCCGGGCGACGGTCGGCCCGTGCGCGACCGGCGAGCCCGTCTCGGTCACCAGGCCCGCGGCGGTCAGGAACAGCGGAGTCCACCCGGGGTCCGTGGTGGGAGCCACGAGGATCTCGCCCGGCTCGATGTGAGCGTCACTCGGGTCGCGGATCACCCGCGCCCGGCCGGTCGCCCGCCCCGCGGCACCGGCCATCCCGGTCAGCGTCCCGTCCGTCACGGGTCCGGCCGGCAGGAGCGTCTCGACATCGGTCCCGTCGGACAACAGCGCCCCGGGCACGGTGTGCCGGCGCAGCTCCCGCTCGTGCGTGGCGCGGCGGGCGGCGATCAGGTCCCGGTGATCGCGTCCGTCGTGCACGGCGGCGTGCAGTTCCCGCAGATCGAGGAACATGACGTCGTCCGCGCTCGCCAGCCTGCCTCGGGCGGCCAGGTCCTCGCCGATCAGCAGGAGCTGCTCCCGCGCCGCCTGGATCGCCGGCAACCAGGCGAACTTCCCGAGCTCCCGCAGCCCGGTGAGCTCGCGCGAACGCCGCAGCAGGAACGCGGCCAACCGGCCGCGCACCGGCCTGCTGCGGCGGCCTCGCCGCGCCAGCGTCTCGACCATCGCCTCCGCCTTCCTGGCGGCCTGCTCGAATCGGTGGTCGGGGGCCTGGGCGGGATCGTCCACGCGCAGGTAGTTGGCGATCGTGGCGAACAGCGGCGCCGGATCCTCCGCCCAGCGGGGTACGCCGACGTCGACCTCGGCGGCGGCTCGCATGCCGTACCGGCGGAGAAAAGTGGTCATCCCGATGTCCGGCAGGGCGCCCGCGAGCTGGCGCGCGGCGAGCTCCTCCGGCGTGGTGGTGCGGAACAGGTCGCCGTGCTCGCGCGCCCGCACCGCGATCCGCCACAGCTCCAGGTCCATCTCGGTGGTCACGTTGTACGGCATGCCGCCGAGCACGGTGTCGAGCTCCTCGCCGGAGGCGATGCCGTCGAGCAGTCCCGCCGGAGCCGTCCCCGCGACGATGCCGGCCATCAGCGGCCACACGATGCCCTGCATGTCGATGCTCATGATCGCCTTGTGGGAGTCCTCGATCACCCACCGCAGCCGTTCGCCGGAGCCGGCCGTCGGCGGGGGAGGGGTGGTCAGCCGTCTGATCTCCGCCGCGCCGCGATGGGCCCGGGCCCGGGCGGCCTCGGGCCGGATCAGGCAGCGGGCGAGCCCGAAGAGCGCGGGAGGCGCCAGCCGTACCGTCATCTTCAGAGCGGCGCCGGGGCGGAACGGCAGGCCGCGCCGGGGCGCGAACCGGGGATCGTCCAGCACGTGGGTGACGGCGTCGCGGACGCGCGGGCCGTACACCTCCAGGGAGGCGCCGAGCCGCTTGCGCATGGCCTTGGCGCGTACGAAGTCGGTGAGGTCGAAGTAGAGCCGCCCGCCGATGGGCACCATCCGGGGCAGCGGGTCACGCGGATCGACGGAGGCGCCGGCGGCCTTGAACCACAGGCTCGCGCCGACCTTGAGCAGGGAGACGCCCATCGGCGTGGTCGGCCTGAGCAATCCTTGGATGTGCCCGAACTCCAGGTAGAGCCGGGTGTCGCCGGTGTCGGGCGGGGCCGGGAACAGGGTGGTGATCGGCCGTGACTGCAGCAGCCACAGTTCTCCGGCGGCGTCGATCGCCCACTCGATGTCCTGCGGTGCGCCGAAGTGCGCCTGCAGCCGCCGCCCCGCCTGGCGGAGTGCTTCGAGCTGCGTCCGGTTCAGGCACCCGGTCGTGGCCGGTCCGGCCGGCGTCCGGTGATCGAGGAGGTAGTGGTCGGGGACGACGGTGCCGTCGACGATGGCCGTGCCCAGTCCGGGCGCGGCGTCGACCACCATCTCGGTGCGGCAGCCGGTGATCGGGTTGGCCGTGAACAGCACTCCGGCCGCGACGGGGTCGACCATGCGCTGGATGACCACGGCCATGGCGGCCTCGTCGACGCCCGCGGCCGCGCGGTAGGCGACGGCGCGCTCGGTGTGCAGGGACTCCCAGCACCGGCCGACCGCGTCGATGAGCGGCCGCTCGCCCTCGACGTCGAGGTATGTGTCCTGCTGGCCCGCGAAGCTGGCTTCGGGCAGGTCCTCCGCCGTGGCGCTGGAGCGGACGGCCACCCGCCCGCCGCCGAGCCGTTCGTAGGCGGCCAGCAGGTCCTTCGCCGGGATCTCCCCGGCGAGATAGGGCTCGACGGTGAGGCAGAATCCGTCGGGGACGTTCTCGCCCGCGTTGATCAGTTCGCCGAGCCCGGCGGCCTTGCCGCCGACCAGCTCGGTCATCGAGGCGTCGATGTCAGCCAGCCGGATCAGTTTCATCCCGAATCCTCCTCGCGGCCTTGGCGTAGATCTCCATGGATCGCAGGATGATCTCCCGCTCCTCCTCGGTGCACCGGTCCCAGAGCGCCATCTGCCCGGCGATGCGGACTTCGCGGATCCTGCGGAGCTTCGCCGCGCCCTCGTCGCTGAGGTGGATCCTGCGGGCGCGGCGATCGGCGGGGTCCTCGTGCCGTTCGGCGAGGCCGCGCCGCACCAGCCCGTCGACGAGGCGGCTGGTCCTCGACACCGATCGGCCGATGGTGGCGGCGAGTTCCTTGACGGTGGGTGCCTCGCCGCGGTCGAGGACCTGGAGCAGGACGCTGTCGAGCATCCGCAGGTCGTCGCTCTCGTGCATGCGCATCAGGGACGGCATGAGATCGCGCTGCATGGAGGCGAGGAGTGAGAGGAGATGTTCCCGGCTGTCCATGTGCTACCCCGCACTAGTTGCGCTGCTAGCAACTAATTTAACTCGCCGAGGCCCGGCGGTCCATCCCGCCGGGCCTGATCACATGAGGTAGCGCAGCCAGAGGTACGGCACGCACAACGCGATGGTCACCACGGTCACCACGAGCCCGTACTTGGTGAACTGCCAGAAACTGATCGGATGGCCGTTGCGCGCGGCGATGCCCAGGACGACCACGTTGGCCGCCGCCCCGACGGCGGTGGCGTTGCCGCCCAGGTCGGCGCCGAAGGCGAGCGCCCACCACAGCACCTGTCCCGGCCCGTCGCCGCCGTTGGCCTGCACGAGCCCTTCCACGATCGGGCTCATGGTCGCGACGTACGGGATGTTGTCCACGACGGCCGACACCCCCGCCGAGGCCCACAGCAGCCCCATCGTGGTCAGCCCGAGCTGGCCCTGGGTGGCCTCGGCGGCGGCTTCGGAGACCCTGCCGATCACGCCGGTGTGCACCAGCGCGCCGACCATGACGAACAGGCCGGCGAAGAAGGTCAGCGTCGGCCACTCGATCTCGCTGATCGCCTCCTCGGTGGTGACCTTGGTGGCGGCGACCAGGATCCCGGCGCCCAGCAACGCGACCACGGACGGCTCGTAGTGCAGCACCGGGTGCAGCACGAAAGCCGCCATGACCAGGGCCAGAACGGCCAGGGACTGCCACAGCAGCCGCGAGTCGCGGATCGCCTCGCGCTCGTTGAGTGTCATGATCTCCGCCGCCCGCTCCGGGTCGTAGCGGAAGGACCTGCGGAACAGGACCCGGCACAACCCGATGTAGACGATCATGAGCACGATGACCATCGGCGCCATGTGCACCAGGAAGTCGTTGAAGCTCAGCCCGCCCCGGCTAGCGATGATGATGTTCGGCGGGTCACCCACCAGCGTGGCCGCGCCGCCGATGTTGGACGCCATCACCTCGGCGATCAGGAACGGCGCCACGGGCAGCGCCAGCCGTTCGCAGACCAGGAAGGTGACCGGCGCGATCAGCAACACGGTCGTGACGTTGTCCAGCAACGCCGAGGCGATCGCGGTGATGACGACCAGCAGCACCATCAGCCGGTACGGCTTGCCGCGCGCCCGCTTGGCCGCCCAGATGGCCAGATACTCGAAGACGCCGGTCTGCTTCAGCACGCCGACGATGATCATCATGCCGAGCAGCAGGAAGATGACGTTCCAGTCGATGCCGGTGGCCTCGGCGAAGAAGGCGGCCTCGGCGTCGGTGGCGTGGATCAGCAGCATGATCCCGGCGCCGCCCAGCGCCGCCGCGACCCGATGGATCTTCTCGGTGGCGATCAGGACATAGGCGAACAGGAAGACGGCGACCGACAGCCAGGCGGTGACGGTCACGCGGCGAGCCCGCCGGCCAGCGCCTGAGGGGCGGGAGAGGGCGGGTCATGGGGGAGGACGGGGAACGGGGTGGCCAGGTCGCGCGCACGCATCAGCGCCGCCCTTCATGATCGACAACAGAACTCGCCGACCAGACTTCCCGGCACACCTGCCAGAACCGTATCAACGATCTCCAAGATCCCGGAAGACTGCTCGCCCGCGTGCGCGGCGAGCTCACCCGGCGGCGCATCCATGGGTTCCCTCGCTGATCCCTTCGGGCTTTCCGCTTCCTGATACGGTTCGTGCTGGTGTGCCGGGAAGCCTGGTCGGCGATGTCGTATTCGCATGGCCGACGAGAGGCATGTCGTGGTCACCTTGCTGACGGCTTTCGCCGCACTGCTGCTGCTCGCCGTCCTGCTGTCGAGCCTGGCCAACCGCACCATCCTGTCCACGGCCGCGCTGTTCCTGGTGGCCGGATTCGTCCTCGGCGACGGCGCCCTCGGCCTGATCTCGCTGAGCCCGGACGACGACATGGTCGGCACGCTGGCCGAGCTGGCCCTGTTCGCCGTGCTGTTCACCGACGGTATGCGAGTGGGCTGGAAGGACCTGCGCACGGCGTGGCGCCTGCCGGGACGCGCGCTCGGCTGGGGACTGCCGCTCACGCTCGTCATCACCGCCCTGGCCGCGCACTACATCGTCGGGCTGGGCTGGATCGAATCGCTGCTCGTCGGCGCCATCCTGGCCCCCACCGACCCCGTCTTCGCCGCCGCCCTGGTCGGCAACGAGAAGGTGCCGCCACGGCTGCGGCAACTGCTGAACGTCGAATCCGGCGTCAACGACGGGCTCGCCCTGCCGTTCGTCATGCTCTTCCTCGCCGTCGCCGCCGGCTCCGACGACCTCCACCTCGGCGACCTCGGCCTCGAACTCGGCCTGGGCGTGCTGATCGGCGTCGCCGTACCGTGGCTGGCGATCAAGCTGGAACAGACCCGCTGGTTCTCCGCCTCCACCCAGTACGAGCCGCTCAACGCCCTGGCCATCGGCCTGCTCGTCCTCGCCCTCGGCAAGGCCACGCACGGCAACCTGTTCCTGGCCGCCTTCTCCGCCGGCATCACCGTCGCCACCTTCGGCGAGCGGCAGCGTGAATCCTTCGAGCACTTCGGCGAGCTCATCGCCGAGTTGTTCAAGCTGGCCGCGCTGCTGGTCTTCGGCGCGCTCATCACCCCCGCCCTGCTCGGTTCGGTCGGCTGGACCGGCTGGCTGTTCGCCGTCCTGGCGCTGGTGGCCGCCCGGCCGGTGGCGATCTGGATCTCCTTCCTCGGCTCCGGCCTGTCCATGCGCGAGCAGGCGGCGGTGGCCTGGTTCGGGCCCAAGGGCTTCGCCTCGGTCGTTTACGGCCTCATCGTCCTGAGCTCCGGCATCGCCGCCGGGCAGGAGGTCTTCCAGCTCGTCGCGGTCACCATCGTGCTGTCGATCCTGCTGCACTCCTCCACCGACATCGTGGTGGCGCGCGGGTTCGACGACGAACGAGACGTGCCCGCCTGGTTCGGGATCGTCCGGCGCATCCGCGACCGCAAGAACGGACAGTCGGACAAGTGAGGCGTGCGCGGTGGCGCGCTGCCCTGCTCGGCCGATTCCACCATCCCGCACAGGTCGTCGTGACCGGCTTCGGCAGCGCGATCCTGGCCGGGACCGCACTGCTGTCCTCTCCGCTTGCCACCACGACCGGCGAGTCAGCCGACGTGCTCACCGCCCTGTTCACCGCCACCTCCGCGGTCTGCGTGACGGGCCTGGTCATCGTCGACACCGCAGGTCACTGGTCATCCTTCGGCGAGATCGTGATCGCGGGACTCATCCAGGTCGGCGGGCTCGGCATCATGACCCTCGCCACCTTGTTCACGGTATTGGTGGCAGGTCGGCTGGGCCTGCGAGCCCGGCTGTTCGCCCAGGCGGAGACCAAGACCCTGAGCATGTCCGACGTCCGCCGTGTCGTGCGCAACGTGGTGATCTTCAGCGTCGCCTGCGAAGCGCTAGCCGCGGCGGTGCTCACCGCACGCTTCATGATCGGATACGGCGAGCCGTTCGGCCGGGCGATCTACCTGGGCGGCTTTCATGCGATCTCCGCCTTCAACAACGCCGGCTTCGCACTGTGGCCTGACAGCCTCATGCGCTTCGTGGCCGACCCCTGGATCTGCCTCACCATCGCCGCGGCGGTGATCGTGGGCGGGCTCGGCTTCCCGGTCGTGTTCGAGCTCGCCCGCAACTGGCGGCGGCCTGGCCGGTGGTCGATCCTGACCCGCGTCACAGTCGGGATGACCCTGACGCTGCTGATCGCCGGAACGCTGATCTTCCTGGCCACAGAGTGGCGCAACCCGAAGACACTCGGCGGCCTGGAGGAGCCGGCCAAAGTGCTGGCGGCCTTCTTCGCCGGCGTCATGCCGCGCACCGCTGGCTTCAACAGTCTCGATATAGGCCAGATGTACCCGACGAGCCTGCTGGCCACGGACGTGCTCATGTTCATCGGCGGTGGCAGCGGCGGCACCGCCGGGGGCATCAAGGTCACGACGTTCGGTCTCCTGCTGTTCATGATCTGGGCCGAACTCAGGGGCGAGCCTCGCGTCATCGTCGGGCATCGGCGGATCGCCGGGACGGCACAACGCCAGGTCGTGTCCGTCACCATGATCAGCATCGCCCTCGTCGCCATCTCCACCTACGTGCTGCTCGCGCTCACGCCGCACACACTGGACCAGGTGCTCTTCGAGGCGGTCTCCGCCTTCAGCACGGTCGGCCTGTCAACGGGCATCACCGCCGGCGTCACGCCGGCTGGTCACCTTCTGCTGACCGCCTTGATGTTCATCGGCAGAATCGGCCCCCTCACCCTCGGCTCCGCCTTGGCCATGAAAGACCGCGGACGCCGCTACGAGCTACCGGAGGAGCGTGTCATCGTTGGCTGACAGGCGTGTTCTCGGGTCACCACGTCGTCCGTTCAGGAGCCGACAACCCCTTCGCAAGGCGGGCATGGAGCGCCACAATCGAAGTACCCCAGGGCCAGCACACAGGCGATCCAATCCCGCCGACGCAGGGGAGCAGCGATGACGAACGTTTCGAACCTGCCCTTTGGCGGCGCACCGATAGCCAAGGTGGGCATAGAGCAGTTTCATCACCCTCGTCCGGTAGGCGTCGGCCGTGGATCGAGCATCCAACCGACCGAGCAACGTAAGCGGCTGCTCGCCGGGCTGACCGGCCTCGTCGTCGAATACGGTGCCGGTGACGGGGTGAAACTCTCGTGCTACCCCAGCAGCGTGCAGGAAATCATCCTGGTCGAACCCGACCCCTTCCTTCGCGGCGCCGCCGAACAGATCGCCTCGGGCTCAGTGATCCCAAGCCGCGTCGTCGATGGCAGCCTCACGCGACTACCTGTGCCAGACCAGTCATGCGACGCAGTGGTGTTCTCACTCGTGCTCTGCTGCGCACCACTCCAGAGCGCGCTCGCCGAAGCCAGACGCGTGCTACGACCGGGCGGAGAACTGCGCTTCTACGAGCACGTGCGATCGCCCAACCCGCTCTTCGCGCTCACCGAGGCACTGGTCACGCCGATCTGGTCCGCCGCCAGCGGCGGATGCCACCCCACCCGGAACCCGCTCCCCGCCATCGAAGCGGCGGGGTTCACCGTCGCACACCTTGAGCGCTTCGTGTTCCTGCACATCAGCCACGTCCTGGGCGCAGCGACGTCAAGGGGATAGCACCTAGCATCGCTGGCCCCCGCACACGTGACGCGCTGCGAGCGAGCAGGCAAGGCGCCGCGGACAACACGTCGACACTGATCTCCGTCTCGGACATCCGGCGACGGAGTTGCTCCATGCCGCTGCCGAGCATGATGCCGACCTTGTGCTGATCCGAGTGAGGACGGAGATGCCAGTCGGCGGTATGGCATTTGCCGGTGCTGAAGCCTTCCCCTCCCTGCTGCACGCCGCCACGGCCGACCCCGACGGATGCAAGCTGCTGTTCCGCTACGCCGCCCGCGAGCCCGACTTCCGCGACCTGATCGACTCCATCGCCGACGCCTCCCGTGAAGTCGGCCGGCGCAACCTGGCGTGCGCTATCCCGGAGGGGCCGTGGCTGGACTGGGCCGCCAACCTGATCCCTGCCTTTACCCTGGAGGCCGTCATCGCCTGGCTCGACGCCGGCCAGCCCGCCCCTTGACCGGGTGGCTGAGCGCATCACGGCTGTCGTGCACGGCGTCATGGTCGCCGCCCATCCCACCGCGTGAGGATGAGGGGCGAAATGACTCCGCCTTCTGCTTCGCTATGACGCATGACGACGGTGAACTGGGAGCGCGAACCCGGGGAGAAGGTCGAAGAGTTCGTCGCGGCACTGCTGCTGCTCAAGCACCCGCACGGCAACCGGCCCACCCCATCACGTGGCGACCGAGGCGTCGACGTACGGGTCTGGAACCCAGACGGCTATGACATCTACCAGGTCAAGCGCTACAGCGGCCCGCTGAAGCCCGGTCAGGCCAAGAAGGTGGAAGCCTCCTGGAAGACCTTCGTCGCCGAGACGCTGCCCACCGTGCCGGTGCGCTCGTGGACCCTTGTGACCCCGTGGGAACCGAGCAACGAGCGACTGGACTGGCTGGGGCAGCTGACCGCCGGCCACGGCGTCCACACGCACTGGATGGGCGGCTGCAAACTGGACGGCATGGCCGCCGAGAATCCCGCCCTGGTGGAGTACTTCTTCGGCGACGGCGGGCAGCGCCTGCACCGGCTGATGGCCGACGCGCTACAGGGCGGCCGCGAGGTGCCCCAAGGGGTGCCCGGCCAAGATCTGCTTCAGGCGGTCATCGCCCGGCAGCGCGGCCTGGCCGCCGCGCTGAACGAGGTGGACCCCTTCTACCGCTACGAGGTGCAGATCCGCTCCGGCCGCGTGCGCGATCAGGCGTGGGACAGCGACCTGCACAGCGCCGTGCCGGTGGCCTGGGTGCAGTACCGGCAACTGGATGAGGAGTCGTATCTGCTGATGCGGCTGCTGCCCCGCTGCGCCGAGTCGCTGCGGCTGCGGCCGATCACCACCTCGGTGCAGTTGGAGGTCCCGGTCGGCTCTCCCGAGCAGCAGGCGGTCGAGGACTGGCTGCGCTACGGCGCTCCCTTCCACGATGTGCCCGGCACTGTCACCAGCGTCACCGGACCGCCGGGCTTGTTCGCCTCCGCCGGGCCGGGCCGGTTCAGCTTCATGGTCCCCAGCGAGGGCGGCGCGGGCCGGCCGGACCTGGAGATCCGGCTCCTGGCCGCCGACGACACGGTGGCGCACACGCTGGACCTGGTCGACGTGCAGCTCTCCCGCGGCGTGGACGGGCCCGGCGTGTGGCTGTCGGGCACCGACCGCTCGGGCGTCCTGAAGTTCCGGTTCCTGCTGAACGGGCCCGACCGCGACCGGGTGCGCATGAGCCTGTCCGCGCTCGCCGGCAAGACCCCCGCCGACGTGCTGCCGGCGATGCACCTACTGGCCGCCCTGCCCGACACCCCAGGAATCGTCGTCGCGGTGCGCGGCGGCCGCCCCCTCACCTCGCTGTGGCGGCCGGAGGAATCCGAAGTGCGCGCCTCGCCCCTGCCGGACATGGCCCGCCAGACAGTCACCTTCCTGCAGGCACTGCTCGCCGTGCAGGCCCACACCTTCCACCGCGTGACCGTGCCCGGCCTGGATGAGGTCACCCCCGAGCAGGCAGGCGAACTCATCCAGCTCGCCGCGCTCCTGCGCGGTGAGGAAATCCGCACCACCTGGTCCGAGATCACCATGACCCGGGGCGCCTCCGCCGGGCCGCCGCCCACCGACCCGGAGTTCAGCGTCTTGAGTGCCAGCCCGGTCCAGGTGAACCTTGCCGGGCAGCAGATCGTCCTGGACGACGTCCAACGTCGCGTCCTCTATCACCACGCGCGCCCAGCCGACCCCCACGCGCTCGCCTCGGCCCAGCCGGGCGACTCCATCCGCCTGGTGCCCGGAGCCTCTGCCGAGGCGACGATCGCCGTGGTCCCCGTCAGCGGCCCTCCGCAATGATCGCCCGGAGAAGGCGGTCGGCTCCCGGCTGGAATCTCACCGGCCTCGCCGGCCAAGACCCGGAGACCCTGGCCACCGACAGATGCCGGCCCTTGTTGGCATCCGAGGAGGATGAGTGCAGGATTTGGCGCTAACGTTGATCGTTAGCGTGATGACGGAACGTGGCGCGTAGATCTCCGTCAGGCGTCGGAGCCGACCGTCTCATCGTGATCGCGGAGCATGCGCAGGACGGTCGCGGGCGAGGGGTGTTGGCCCTTCTTCCTGCCCTTGCTGATGACCAGGCGGGCGGCGATGTCGCGGAGGCTGAGGTCCTGTGCGCGCAGGTGCAGGGCCATGGAGAGCATGGCGGGGTCGGTGACGGCGGCGCCGCCGATGGTCTTGCCGCGGCTGCGGGCGGACTCGTAGCCCTCCAGGGTGCGGTCGTGGATGTATTCGCGTTCCATGCCCGACAGAGAGGCGAGCACGGTGAACACCACCCCGGACGGGTTGTGGGAGCCCTGCAGCTCGCCGGTGAGGAACTGCAGCGCGATCCCGGCGGCGCGCAGCTGCTCGGCCAGGGTGGCCAGGTCAAGGCCGCGGCCGAGTCGTTTGTGCTCGTGCACCACGAGGGTGACCGCCACGCTGGCCGATCGGAGCTCGCGGGCCAGGGCGACGGCCCGCTCGAGCTCGGGGCGGACGGCGGGTCCAGCCGAGATACTGGGAAACCGGCCGTGAGTTGATCTTGAAGCCCGTTTCCGCAGGCAGGCGTACGTTCAGCGGTCAACCGTGATCAGTTTGAGGACGCTTCCTTGTCCTTGTCGGGGTGCCGTTGGCCAACGTGGCATCAGCCGCCATATAGGCCCTCCTCTGCCTCGAAAGCGTCTCCGCCAGCCGGAGCGCCCTCGAAGGCCATGCCGCTCTCCTACGTCCCTGGCACGCACGCTGGCATCCCGTAAAACTCGCAATAACTCGCGATGATCAATACCGTGACCGCTGCTCGGCATCTGACCTGGGCTTATCCGTGAACGCGCGAAAGAAAGGGAGGTTTGTAGCGCGGCGGGTGCAAGGCGTCGCCAGGCACGGTAGCCCGGTGCATCCTCGGAGTCGTATCGCCTGTCGGATGAGCTGGCGAACAGATCCCAGGAGGATGATCATCATGGTCTGGCAGGACGTGCGTACGGATCGCGAGCTGAGGCGGGCGGTGGAGGACCTCAGTGACCCGCTCCGTGAGCGGCTCACTGAGTCGGGGCGTAGCCAGGAGTGGCTCGCGCGGGCGACCAGCTACTCGCCGAGCTCGATCTCGCGGGCCCTGTCGGGTCGTGTACTGCCCTCGCGCGAGGTGGTCGTGGCGATCTCCGAGGCCCTCAAGCAGTCACCTAAGGACACCGCCCGCCGGTGGCGCAGGGCCGCGAACCTACGTCGGACCGATAGGCGGGAGCAGCGCACTGCCGAGCTCTCTGGCTGGCCGCCGCACATCAGGACCTACGAGGACCTGCTCGGTGCGGTGCGGCGGCTCATCTCCCGGAGCGCGGTCACACAGACCAGGCTCGCCGAGCGGATCGGCGTTCCCCCCTCCACCCTCAGCGCCGCTCTGCGTGGCACACGGAGCCTCCACCGCCAGCTGCTGGAGGACGTCATCCATGCCTGGCAGGGAGAGACCGGCGCGGTCTCCCGCGCAGCTGTCGCGAGGCAGCAGATCGAGCAGTGGCTGCGCGCGTGGGATCAGGTGGGCAGGCCCTACCAGCAGCAGCGGCTGGCCCGACGGCAGGACGGCTACCGCCGGAGCGGGGAGGCGAGACGAACGGGGCTGGCGATCCTGTACGAGCGGAGGCGGCAGCACGGCGCGTGGCTGCGTGAGCTAGAGGCGGTCCCGCGCAGGCGAGTACGGAGACGTCGCCCGCCACGGTGACGATCGTTACGGCAGAAGGGCCCAAGTGCGCTGAGCTGGCTGACCACCTGCGGTGTCCGGCTGGTGCCGCAAACCCCGGCCGCAGCAGCCTCGCTCCACACTGCGGACCTTCGAGCCGGATGCTATGCGGCACCCTTCGGTACTGTGTTCGATAGAGAGCCCGCGCGTGGGGAAGCGCTGCGGGCTCTCTTCTTGGCCTGCCGGTAAGAATCGACCACGTACGTCCGACGATCAAAGAAAGATCCCTTAGACCGTGACTCATTTGGGGATCGGTCGTTAGTTCGTTCGTGGACGCGTTCCTTCGGCGGCTTGTGCCGGATGAGTTGTGGGAGTTGTTCCTGCGGGTGGTCCCGGCGGCGCCATCGCGTCCGCAGGGTGGCGGCGCGGCGGGTCGACGATCGGGTGATTCTGGCGGCGATCGTGTACGTGGCTACCACCGGGTGCGCTTGGCGGCAGTTGCCCCCGGTGTTTGGTGCCTCCTGGCAGACGGTGCACCGTCGCTTCACCGAGTGGAGCACCGCACGCGTGTGGGCCAAGCTGTACCGGATCCTGCTGGACGAGCTCGGCGCCCGTGGCGAACTGGACTGGTCGCGGTGCGCGATCGACTCGGTCAGTGTGCGAGCTGTGAAAGGGGGGAGCTGACAGGCCCGAATCCTGTCGATCGCGGCAAGAAAGGGTCGAAGATCCACCTCATCACCGATCGCACCGGTCTGCCGGTCTCTGTCGCGATCAGTGCCGCCAACGTCCATGACAGCCTGGCCCTGGAACCACTGGTGCGCAGCATCCCGCCCATCCGTTCCCGCCGCGGGCCTCGACGCCGCCGCGCCGCCAAGCTGCACGGAGACAAGGGCTACGACTATCCCCACCTGCGGACCTTCTTGCGCGGCAGGGGCATCGTGCCGCGTCTTGCCCGCCGGGGGATCGAGTCCAGCCAGCGCCTGGGACGTCACCGCTGGGTCGTGGAAAGGACAGTCTCGTGGCTGGCCGGCTGCCGTCGCTTACACCGGCGCTACGAACGCCGGGCCGACCACTTCGCGTCCTTCGTTGCCATCGCTGCAGCCCTCATTTGCTACCGCCGACTCGCCAATTGAGTCACCGTCTTAATAGTCCGTGGGCACCAGGACTGACTGGGCGGACGCCATCGCGTGTACCTGGTTGCACGACTCTTACCGGGACCCCGAATCGTGTCGCACGGCCCAAGCGAGCGGCACGAAGCATCGGAGGGCCGTTCGCGGCATGCCCAGGTCGAGCTGGACCGCGACCCGATGTTGATCCGCCTGGCAGCGCCGTTCTGCACGGTGGCCGCTCACGTCACAGCACGCCCATGCTCGTGAAGACCAGCAACGTGATGGTCACCGCGCCGGCGAACGCGACTCCGGCCTTGCCAACGGCACTTGTCGGCGAAGCGCCGGCAGCCCTGGCGAGCATGGCCGCCGCCAACGCGATCAGGCACCCGATCAGAAGGGCGATCACAACGAGAAGAACCCTGGTGGACGTCACGAACGAGCTCATTTCGATCTAGGACGAAGTTGAGATCGGTCACACGCCATACCTGATTGCGGGCATGACGAAGCGACTCGATCTCAGGGTCGGCAGCGGTCGAGCTGCTGACCCTGATGTGGTGACCGAGCCTTGGCCGTCGTCATCCCTGCGATCGGCGAAAGAAGCTTTCCCGTTCCCCCACGAGTGGGGGCTCTCCTCCAACCAGGCTCCTGCGGTGCAAATCATGGCAGAAGGGGTGTCGCTAGATCCGGGAGATCGGCCATTTCGCCCGCACGTTGATCCGCAAAGCCCTGAGCAGCCGGACTGGCCTGCGGCGAGCCGACAGGGTCGGTGATCAGCCTGCCCTTGACGACAGCAACTCCGAACTGCTGTCGTCGGGGCACGGCGAGCATCCGAACGAAAAGTCCCGTTAGCGGGTGCCCTCGGCTAACTATTTGATCTTCCGCTCGTCCTGCTTGCCTGGCCTGCCCTACCTTCGGCGTCTATGCCGGTGAGATGCGTGCCCCGCACTGGTTTCGGTAGGTAACACCTTAATCACACAGATACCGGCTGGGCTCAGGCCGGATCAGGCTTGACGGCATGACGGGAGAGCATGGCACGACGGGGCGGAGGGGCGGCTCGTGGTGGTGGCGCGGAGTCGCTGCGCTCGGGCTGGTGTTCCTGACGGTCTCGGTGACACTCGGGCTGGTGTGGTTCTTCTCCGACCCGCAGCCCGATTCCGGCGCATGGCTGGAGCTGCTGAGCTGGCGCGCCGGTGTGGTGGGCATGTTCGCCGGGACAGGGATCGGCCTGGCGGCGCTCGTGGTTTCCGTCCTGGCGTTGCGAGCCCAGAAGAAGGCTGAACAACAGCCCGACCCAACGAGCTCGGCCGCCCCCGAAGGTGCGCTCGAGCCGGAGGGCGGGATCGGAACAGGGGCGGCCCCGTCGCCGGCACAGCAACCGGCGGGCCCGTCGCAGCTCCCCGCCGCCTCAGCTGAGCAGGAACGGCAAAGCGATGGTCCTCCTCGCTCCTATGGAGGTGACCACATCGAGTTCCGGGGGGATACGTTCAGCGGGCCGGTGATCGGCAAGCAGGTCAACCAGCCGGCCTCCCCACCTGCGCCTCCTCCCACCAACGAGGAAGACCTGCCGTGAGTGGGACCAGCGGCGATGAGCACGAGCAACAGGCGGATTCCCGACGCTACGTCGGAGACCATATCGAGCTGCCCGACGGCGACTTCCACGACCAGGTGATCGGTAAGCAGGAGAACCATCACCACGACCACCATTACTACCCGGCGCCGCCGGCGGGACCGAGTGGGGATCAGGCCCCGCCGGGCGTTCCGCTGAGCCAGGTGCAGGACCCGTTCCAGTTCGAGGTCCACCGGCCCTTCGACCTGCCACATGAGGGCCTGCCGCCGCTTCCGCCCTACATCTCCCGTGAACACGATCGACGTCTGCGCGATGTGGTGCTGGCCGCCGCCGAGGGGAGTGTCAGCCGAATCGCGGTGCTGGTGGGAGGCTCGTCCACCGGCAAGACCCGCGCCTGCTGGCAGGCGCTTGAAGTGTTACGCGATCGTCCGGAGCCGTGGCGGGTGTGGCACCCCATCGATCCCGGCCGTCCCGGCGCCGCCGTGGCCCGGCTGCGCCAGGTAGCCCCCTACACGGTGGTGTGGTTGAACGAGGCGCAGTTCTACCTGGCTCCCGATCAGCTCGGTGAGCAGGTCGCCTCGGGCCTGCGCGAGCTGCTACGCGATACGAGGCGGGGCCCGGTGCTGGTCCTAGCCACCCTGTGGCCGCAGTACTGGGACGCCCTGACCACCCGTCCGGAAGCCGGAGCGCCCGATCCGCACGCCCAGGCGCGGGAACTGCTGACCGGCCACATGATCGCCGTCCCGGACGCCTTCACCCGCCCCGACCTGCAGGCCATGACCGATCGCGCCAAAGGTGATCCCCGCCTGGCCGAAGCCAGCGAGCACGCGGCCGACGGCCAGATCACCCAGTACCTGGCCGGGGCGCCGGTCCTGCTGGACCGCTACACCCAGGCCTCGCCCGTCACCAAAGCGCTGATCACCGCCGCCATGGACGCCCGCCGCTTGGGTGCCGGCCCGCACCTGCCGCTGGTGTGGCTCTCCGAAGCCGCGCCCGGCTACCTCACCGACACCCAATGGCAACAGACCGGCCAGGACTGGCTGCAGCAGGCCCTGGACTACGCTGCCACCCCGTGCAACGGCATCCCCGGCATCCTGGCCCCTATCAAGACCGGAACTCCCCGCAACCGGCGCAACCGCCGCGCCACCCCACCCGCCGCCGCTCCCGCCCCGCCTGCAAACGGGGTGCTCTATCGGCTGGCCGACTACCTCGACCAGTACGGCCGCCACCACCGCGCCGGCCACATCCCGCCCATCGACTTCTGGACCGCCGCCGCTCGCCACGCCCACCCGGCCGACCTGACCGCGCTCGGCCAGGAGGCCCGCGACCGCGGTCTGTATCGCGACGCCGCCCAACTCCTCAAACACGCCACTACCCACGGCTACCCCGGCGCCGCCGCCCTCCTCCTACGGCTCATGCACTTCACACACCCGACCGACAACCGCCCCGCCCGCATAGCCGCCGCGCATCTCCCCCTCGACACCCCGTACGCGGTGGTTCGTCTGCTCGAGGCGTTCTGGGAGGCGGGTGCGGTAGAGCAGATCGCGGGGCTGGCCGAACGCTCCGTCGTGCATGTCGCCCTAGACAACCCCCGCGAGGTGGCTCGTCTGCTGGAGGTGTTGCGGGGGGTCGGGGCGGTGGAGCAGATCGCGGCGCTGCTGGAGCGTGAGCCCGCCATGCACGTCGCCCTAGACGACCCGTACGGGGTGGCTCGTCTGCTGGAGGTGTTGCGGGGGGTCGGGGCGGTGGAGCAGATCGCGGCGCTTGCCGGACGGGCGGTCGCGCACGTTGCCCTTGACGACCTGTACGCGGTGGCCCGTCTGCTGGTGGTGCTGCGGCAGGTGGGGGCGGTGGAGCAGTTCACCGCGCTTGCCGGACGGGCGGTCGCGCACGTTGCCCTTGACGACCTGTACGCGGTGGCCAGCCTGCTGGAGGCGTTGTGGGAGGCGGGCGCGGTTGAGCAGGTCGCGGCGCTCTTGGAGCGTGATCCCGTCACACACGTCCCCCTCGACGACCCGGATGCGGTGGCCAGCCTGCTGGAGGCGTTGTGGGAGGCGGGCGCGGTTGACCAGGTCGCGGCGCTCTTGGAGCGAGATCCCCTCGTGCACGTCGATCTCGACGACCCGGGCCCCGTGGCGGGCCTGCTGGAAGCATTGCGAGAAGTGGGGGCGGTGGAGCAGGCAGCGGCGCTTGCCGGACACGCGGTCGCACACGTTGCCCTCAATGATCCGGACGATGTGGCCAGCCTGCTGGAGGCATTGCGGTGGAACGGGGCGGCTGATCAGGTCGCGGCGCTCCTGGAGCGTGATCCCGCCAGGCACGTCGCTCTCGATGACCCGGACGATGTGGCCAGCCTGCTGGAGGCATTGCGGTGGGTCGGGGCGGCTGATCAGGTCGCGGCGCTCCTGGAGCGTGATCCCGCCAGGCACGTCGCTCTCGATGACCCGGACGATGTGGCCAGCCTGCTGCAGGTGCTGCGGTGGGATGGGGCGGCTGATCAGGTCGCGGCGCTCTTGGAGCGTGATCCCGCCAGGCACGTCGCTCTCGATGACCCAGACGCTGTGGCCTACCTGTTGGAGGTGTTACGGGGGATCGGAGCGGTGGAGCAGGTCGCGAAGCTAGCTGGACGCGTCGTCGTGCACGTCGCCCTCGACGGCCCGCGCGGGGTGGCCCGCCTGCTGCAGGTGTTGAGGGGCACTGGGGCGGTGAAGCAGGTCGCGGCACTGGCCGAACGGTTTCCTGCCGCCGGGCTGTTTGATCAATTTCTCGAGTTCGGTGACCATCGGCACAAGTACCGGTTCGGACGAGAACCCGATGGACGCGCTGCTGATCCGTGGGATTGGGACGACCTGGATTGATCTGGGGGAGGACATAGTGACCCAGGTCAGTTTCGCAGGGCGGCAAGGGCGCGGCTTTTCCTGCCAGCGGATCAGCGCCTCAGACGGGATCCGGGCGATGCGGCCAGCGAAGCGACGAAGGTGTGCTCCAGGTGGGCCAGTAAAGTGGGCGCCCTTCATTAAACGATCGTTTTTTGAAGGCTCTCGGACCGGAGGGGCCGACCAGGGCGAACGGTCTTCAAAAACTCGCTTCAACAACCGGGCGACTTCAATAACTTTGGAGACCGTTTGTTGAGAGAATCAGCGGGTGACGATCACACCGATGGAGCTGCCCGAGGACGTCCTCGCCGCCTTCCCCGCCGTACGGTCCGAGATCCGCATCGGCTACGCCCGCGTCTCCACCCGCGGCCAAAGCCTCGACCGCCAGATCGACGCGCTGAGCGCCGCCGGCTGCCGCAAGATCTTCGCCGACAAGAAGTCCGGCAAAACCGCCCAGCGCCCCGAGCTCGAGGCCTGTCACGCGTTCCTGTCCGCCGGCGACACCCTCGTCGTGCCCGAGCTCGCCCGCTACGGCCGCTCCCTGCACGACCTCATCACCATGGTCGGCGACCTGCGCCGCCGCGAGATCGGCTTCACCAGCCTGCACGAACAACTCGACACCACCACCCCCGGCGGCCGGCTGGTCTTCCACGTCTTCGCCGCCCTGGCCGAGTTCATCCGCGAACTCATCATCGCCGGCACCCACGAAGGCCTGGCCGCCGCGCGGGCCCGCGGCCGCACCGGCGGCCGCCCCACCGTCGTCAACACCGAACTCCTCAAGGCCGCCCGCGACCTGCTGCCCGACCCTGGACGCTCCGTCACTTCGATCGCCAAGCTGCTGGGCGTCAGCGTCGGCACGCTCTACAACCACATTCCCGACCTTCAAGAACTCCGCTCAGGACAGCAGCCGACTCTCACATAGAGGGCACGGGCTCGCGAGAGGGAACTGGTAACACGGTCGTTGAGGTCCCCAAGGCCTACGCAAGCCGCTCCGTCCAGCGGGCCAGGTTGTGCCGGGTGGCCAGGACGTCGGGGTGCTCGGCACCCAGGACCCGCTCCCGCACCGGCAGCAGGTCGGCGAACTGGTCGCGGGCCGCGGCGGCATCCCCCGCCTGGCCTGTCCAGTAGGCCAGGCTGTGCCGGGTGGCCAGGACGTGGGGGTGCTCGGCACCCAGGACCCGCTCCTGTACCGGCAGCAGGTCGGCGAGCTGGTTGAGGGCCGCGGCGGCATCCCCCGCCTGGCCTGTCCCGTAGGCCAGGTTGTGCCGGGTGGCCAGGACGTGGGGGTGCTCGGCACCCAGGACCCGCTCCTGTACCGGCAGCAGGTCGGCGAGCTGGTCGCGGGCCGCGGCGGCATCTCCCGCCTGGCCCGTCCAGTAGGCCAGGATGTGCCGGGTGGTCAGGACGTCGGGGTGCTCGGCACCCAGGACCCGTTCCCGCATGGGCAGCAGCTCGGCGAACTGGTCGCGAGCTGCGGCGGCATCCCCCGCCTGGCCCGTCCCGTAGGCCAGGTCGTGCCGGGTGGCCAGGACGTGGGGGTGCTCGGCACCCAGGACCCGCTCCTGTACCGGCAGCAGCTCGGCGAGCTGGTTGAGGGCCGCGGCGGCATCCCCCGCCTGGCCCGTCCAGTAGGCCAGGTTGTGCCGGGTGGTCAGGACGTGGGGGTGCTCGGCACCTCGAACCCGCTCCAGTACCGGCAGCAGCTCGGCGAGCTGGTCGCGGGCCGCGGCCGCATCCCCCGCCTGGCCCGTCCCGTAGGCCAGGTTGTGCCGGGTGGCCAGGACGTCGGGGTGCTCGGCACCCAGGACCCGCTCCTGTACCGGCAGCAGGTCGGCGAGCTGGTTGAGGGCCGCGGCGGCATCTCCCGCCTGGCCCGTCCAGTAGGCCAGGATGTGCCGGGTGGTCAGGACACTAGAGTGCTCCGCACCTCGGACACGTTCTTCTACTGGCAGCAGGTCGGCGAACAGATCGCGGGCCGCGGCCGCATCCCCCGCCCGGCCCGTCCAGTAGGCCAGGTTGTGCCGGGTGGTCAGGACACTGGGGTGCTCCGCACCCAGGACCCGTTCCCGCACCGGCAGCAGTTCGGCGAGCTGATCGCGAGCCGCGGCCGCGTTGCCGTCTGCGCCTGTGCAGTGAGCGAGGACATGTCGGGCGTGCAGGGCGCAGGGGTGGGTGTCGTCGCGGAGATGAGCGGTGACCTGTTCTGCCAGTTGCCGGGCCTGGGAGCGATCGTCGATCTGCAGCAGGTAGGTGAGGATCTGGCTCAGCCCGGGTGAGTCCAGCGGCAGCACGGTGCGGGCGTGGGGGAGCAGGTGCTGGTAGAGCGGCCAGGTCGCGGGGTCTTCGGGCTCGGCCGGGAGCGCCTTCAGCAGCAGGTCGGCGGCTTGGTCTTTCAGGCGGGTGCACTGGCTGGGGTCGAGTTGGTGGCGGGTGACGGCTTGGACCAGGCGGTGCACGCTGATCACGTCGTAGCTTTCCGCCGCCGGCTCATCGTCGGCGGATTCGCGAGTGTCCGGGAGGTCTTGGGTGGTCACGGTGATGAGGCTGTAGGAGGCCAGCAGGGCCAACGCCTCATCGACCTGCAGCTCGTCGATGTCGCTGGATCCGGCCAGGACCTGGCACGGTAGGTTGTCGGGAGCGAAGAAGGCCAGCAGGTTCAGCAGGTCGGCCGCCAGCGGGCTGACCTTTTGGATGCGGGCCTGGCTGAGCGCCCACACTTTGGCGATCACGCGTTCGGCGTCGCCGTCCATCGGCGCCGCCTGATACATCCGCTCCGGCATGTCCGCCAGGAGTTTCAGGTAGCGGCGCAGGGTGACGCGCGGGGTGCGGGCGATGTAGGCGCCGGCCTGGGTGAGCGCCAGCGGCAGGTCGCCCATCTGCTCGGCCAGTGTCTCCAGCCCTTCGGCGTCGCCGACGGCTGCAGGGCTGATCAACTCGGCCAGCAGGTGCACCGAGTCGGCGCGCGGCAGCAGTTCCAGCCGGATCGGCGCGGCCTGCAGGCGCTCCCAGCCGGCGTCGCGGCGGGTGGTGATGAGCAGGAAGCCACGTGACAGGTCGGCCAGGTATGGCTCGACGTGCGCGATCTCCTCGACGTTGTCGAAGACGATCAGCCAGCCGGGATGGTGGGCCAGCCAGGCCAGCGTCCAGGCGGCGGCCTCCTCCGCGGTGGCCTGCGCGGCGGCGACCGAGTCGACGGGGGTCGCCAGCGCCCGGCCCAAGGCGGCCAGCCCGGCCTGGATCTGCTCGGGGCTGTCGGCGTCGATCCACCACACCAGCAGGTAGTCCTGCTGGTGCCGGCGGGCGTGCTGCAGAGCGAGTTCGCTCTTGCCGATCCCGCCCAGCCCGACCACGGCCTGTGTGATGACCCCGGTTGCCGGCCCAGCCGCCAGGTGGGCGCGCACCTGCTCCAGCGCGTGATCGCGGCCGACGAACTGCACCGCGCTGCGGCGCGGCAGGTGGATCAGGCCCGGCGGCGCCTGCACCGAGGCGGCTTTCGGCAGCGGCGGGCGCGGCGCTTGCAGGATGGCGTGCGCGCCGTCACCGGTCTGCACGATGCCCCGGTTGACATCCAGCGCCGCTCCCCGAGGGCCTGGCAACAGTCCCTCTGTCGGTGGACCGCCGTCGCTACGACTCGGGCCGTGTCCGCTCACCCGGGTCACCGCTGGGTGGTGGAGTTGTCTCCGGTCTGGATGACACCGGAGTTGTCCCGCACCACGACCGAGCGCGGGCCCTGCGCGGTGTAGCTGTCACCAGCCGCAGCCGGAGCCGGAGCCGGAGCGGGCCCGGCGCCACCATCATCGATGGAGGCCGCAGCTTCGGTCGCACCGGTTGCGGCCTCCGCGGGGGCTGCCGACGTTGTCGGAGCGGGACCGGAAGCCGGGGCAGGGGCTTGTGCGCGGGTGAGCCGGTGAGCGACCACCGCCCCCACGGCGGCGAGCATCACTGCGGCGGCCGTCCAGGGCCAGCTCCACCCGGCCTCGGTGAGGATCTGGTTGCTGGCCACCGCCACCGCGACCGGCGCCACCACGCCCAGCGCTAGCCAGAGCCAGCGCATCCAGCTCGAACCGCCTGTGACCGTCATACCGCCATCATCGGCGCGGACCAGGCGCCTCGGCAGGCCTGTTCGTCAAACAGTGACCTGGCCCCAGCCGGTTCACCGGGTTCAACCGGTTCAGCAGGTGGTGAGCATCTCCTGCAGGGCTGTCTTCTCGCTGGGCTGGAGGGTGAGTTGCCAGTTGTGTTTCACGCTCACCCAGCTCAGCGCGTAGGTGCACCAGAAGCTGGTCAGCGGCGGCTTCCAGGCGCTGGGGTCGCGGTCGCCTTTGTGCTGGTTGACGTCATCGGTGACGGCCCACAGCTGGGAGTCGGCCAGGGAGTTGGCGAACTGGCGGCGTTTGGCCGGCGTCCACCGCGAGGCTCCTGATCGCCAGGCTTCGGCCAGCGGCACCATGTGATCGATGTCGATGTCGCTGGCTTGGTGCCAGACGGCGCCGTCGTAGGGGCTTCGCCACGTGCCGGAGGTTGCGGTGCAGGAGGCGTTGGTGATGACGTCCTGGCCGTCGCGCTGCAGGACGGTCTCGCGCACGTTGCAGGTGCCGGCCACGGCGGCCCAGTGCGGGAACAGGTCCCGGTCGTAGGAGCTGGCGTTGCTTTCGGGGGCCACGGTCAGGCCGGCGAGCTGCGCGCTGGCCGTGACCACGGTCGGGATGCCCGGCGGCCCGGCTGCTGCGGCGGCCGGGCCCGCGCCGAGCGGGACGACGAGCACGACGGCGGCGGTGGAGAGGGCGAGGTGCGCCGGGCGCATGAGCGGCTCCTTCTGTCCCCATGTCCCGGCCAGGCCTCATGGCTGGTCATCTGCGGGCGGGAGGCAAGCAGACGATCTCAAACCGCCGCCCGTTCGTGCTGGTCATCGGCGAAGTTCGGCATGGCGCCGCACGAGCGTCCCAGCCGTCGAAAGCCAGATCCGTGACGTCATCGAGGGGACGTCCTGCGAGCTTCTCCTCCAGCTGGCCGCCAGCTCCATCTGTGCCAGGAGGAGACGCCGGCACCGCCGTACCGGGCGAATCCTGCTCGGCAAGGGCTGGTGGTGCCGGCCGCGGGTCTTCCCCGGGGAACCAGGGACGTCAGCTGGTGGAGTGCGGGGGCTGGGCTGCCAATCCCGGCCCCCGCACCCCGGGAGTGCTGACTAGTCAGCGGCTCGACGAAGAGGCGACGACATCAGCGCATCTATTAACGCCGTTTCGGGGCATTTCCTGCTCGGATCTTGCGCCAATGGATGAATATCCTGTCACTGCGGTTGGGAATAGCCCTCCGCGAGGGTAGAGAATCGTCTTCCACGTTTTATGTCGCATGCCATAAATGGCATCGTCTCCCCAGGTGGGAGCGGGTGTCTGTGCGTGAATTCGTATCGATAAGATCAAGTTGGCCTTTATTGCCGACCTACCCCTATCGTCACCCACTGCAAGGGTTTCTGCCTCCCTTGTATGCATATGAAGTGCTCGACGAAGAGGCCGCGCGCGTCCACGGCCGGGGGCCGCCGGAAGCCGCGGAGGACCCCTGGGGCGCGGCGGGGACGAACTTGGCTATCGGTGAAGGATCTTCTTGATGAGCGAAACCAATCTGGCCGTGGTCATCGCGGGCGCGGTCGTGGTGATCGCCATCGCCGCCATGGCCGGCTACGCCGCCATTCGCCTGGCCTCCACCGCGCCCCGCGTGCTGGTGGGGGCGCTGCTGGCGCTCGCCGTGATCCTGGGCGCCATCCCGGCGATCCTCATCGCGCTCCAGCCCGCCTGAATTCCGATGACTACCTCATCGACGAAAACGGCGGCCGGCGCCAGTGGCCGGCGCGGTGCCCGGCCGCCGCGGAAAGGGCAGCCCGGGTTTTGGGACCTCTTGCCACCTGACGGCCGTCAGGCGCTGACCAGACTCGGGGAGGTGCGCTGGGTCCACACCGATCACTCCTGGTCGCTGCACGAGCACCTGACCATCGTGCTGGAGGAGGGCTGGGTGTGCCTGCGGGTGGGACAGCCCGGCGGTGGCTACAGCGTGCTGGATGTCGCCGGGCCCGGTGACATCGTCAGCCCCATGCACGTCATGGTCCCGGACCCGCCCCGGTGGCTCGGATCCGCCGACCAGGTCAGGGTCCATGTGCTGGCCAAGGGTCGCGTCCTGCAGATCCCGGGTGAGGTGATCCCCGGTGTCCGGCAAGCCGAGGGACTGCATGATCTGCTGGTCTCGCTCGCCGGCGAGCAGCAGCACGCCCTTGCGCACCGGCACGTCAGCAGCCACCTGGACATCCCGGCACGTCTGGCCAGGCTGCTGCTGCAGTTGCAGCGGCGCTTCGGTGAGCGGCACACCCCGTACGGGACGGCCCTGGCCGCGCCGCTGACTCAGGCCGACCTCGCGGCCTGGATCACCGCCAGCCCCTCAATGGTGGCTCGCACCCTGGCGTGCTGGCGCGAGCGTCGCATGATCGAGACGGGCAACTCCCGCATCCACATCGTCAACCGCAGGGCCCTCACCGCCGTAGCCGCCTACCCCCCTCGGCGGAGTCCTGCCGAACCCGCCAGGCAGCCGCACGACATACTGCCGGCAGAGGCGAGGCCGCCCCTGATCCCCGATCTGCCGCCGAGCTGGAGCCGGGGCATCGCCGAGCAGAACCGTCGCGCACTCTCCTAGAGATCCCGGGTCGGCGTCGGTGCCGGTGCCGGTGCCGACCGTCTCTGAGTCTTCCGTGAATCCTGGTCGACACGCTCCGGCCCCGGCTAACGCTCGTCGTCGTCATCACCCGTCTTGCTCTCGGGGGGAGAGGCGCGCCGGGCGGCACGGTAGTTGACCAGGGCGGTGGCAAGCTCCACCACGGCCGCCGCCAGCGGAAGCCACAGGGGAAGCTGGTCGGCGAAGGAGAGCATCATGGCGGGGTCCCTTTCGTGTTCCGGCCGCCCGATCGGGCGGCGCACCCCTCACGATGGGGCCGCCCGGATGTCAACGCAGCACCCGCGAACAAGGCGGAACAGAGGCTGACAAGGTCATCCACGGCGTGACAGCCGACGACAACCACATACGCCGCTGGACAGCTGCTGACAGCTCTCCGCGTTCGGTCTTTACAGCCGCTTACAGCGTGGCATGCTCGTGGACACCATGAGCGAGATCAAGGACGGAGAGGCCGGCACGGGCGGCACGGCCGGTGACCCGCTGACCGCGTTACGGCACCGGATTCAGGAATTGCACGCCCACGCCGGCGAGCCCAGCGTTCGTGTGACCGTGCGGATCATCGCCGAACGGGGCCTGCTGAACAAGGGCGAGAGCATCAGCCACACCACGGTCAACGCCGTGCGAAGGTGCGAGCGCCGCCCCGCCTGGCCGTACCTGCGGATGGTCGTGGCCGCCTGGGACGGCAACGTCGAGGAATTCCACCAGCTCTGGCTCGCCGCCCGGCCACAGCCAGCATCGCCCCCTGCTCCGCCCCCCGAGGCGACGCCCCCGCATCACAGGCAGATCGGCCGCTCGCTCACCGGCCACGACGACCGGGTGTTCGCGGTGGTGTGGAGCCCGGACGGCCACCGCCTGGCCAGCGCCGGCGACGATCACACGGTGCGGGTGTGGGACCCGGCCACCGGCCAGCAGATCGGCCAGCCGCTCACCGGCCACGCCGGCCCAGTGCTGGCGGTGGTGTGGAGCCCGGACGGCCACCGCCTGGCCAGCGCCGACCGCGATCACACGGTGCGGGTGTGGGACCCGGCCACCGGCCAGCAGATCGGCCAGCCGCTCACCGGCCACGCCGGCCCAGTGCTGGCGATGGTGTGGAGCCCCGACGGCCACCGCCTGGCCACCGCCGGCGCCGACCAGACGCTCCGAGAGTGGGATCTGGCCACCGGGGAGCAGAGTGGCCGGCCGCTCACCGGCCACGACGGTCAGGTGTTCGCCGCTGCGTGGAGTCTCGAGGGCCACCGTCTGGCCACAGCCGGCTTCGATCGCACGGTGCGGGTGTGGGATTCGGCCACCGGCCGGCAGATCGGCCAGCCGCTCACCGGCCACGACGGTCAGGTGTTCGCCGCTGCGTGGAGCCCGGGGGGCCACCGCCTGGCCACCGCCGGCGACGATCGCACGGTGCGGATGTGGGATCCGGCCACCGGCCGTCAGATCGGCCAGTTGCGCACCGGCCACGACGAGGCGGTGTTCACGGTGGTGTGGAGCCCCGACGGCCACCGTCTGGCCACAGCCGGCTTCGATCGCACGGTGCGGGTGTGGGATTCGGCCACCGGCCAGCAGATCGGCCAGCCGCTCACCGGCCACAACGGTCAGGTGTTCGCCGTTGCCTGGAGCCCCGACGGCCACCGCCTGGCCACCGCCAGCGCCGACACAACGGTGCGCCTGTGGGACGCCGCCTTTGATGCCGAGGCGCAGCTCGCTCTTGTGTCCCAGGAGTTGGCCCATCTGCGCCAGGCGTACGCCGCAGTCTGCCGCGAGCGGGATGAGCTCGCCCTGCAGGCCCAGCAATCCCGAGCTCTGCTAGAACCGCGGCAACGTGCCGACACATTGAGCGTCCCGATCGGCTGGCATACCGATGGGCCGTTCACCGGCCACGACGGCGCGGTGCTCACGGTGACGTGGAGCCCCAATGGCCACCGCCTGGCCTCCGCCGGTGTCGACGAGACGGTGCGGTTGTGGGATCCGACCACCGGCGAGCAGATCGGCCGGCCGCTCACCGGCCACGACGGCGCGGTGCTCGCGGTGGCGTGGAGCCCCGTGGGCCACCTGCTGGCCAGCGCCGGCCGCGATCGCACGGTGCGGTTGTGGGACTCGCTCACCGGCGAGCAGATCGGCCGGCCGCTCACCGGCCACGACGACCTGGCGAACGCGGTGGCGTGGAGTCCCGACGGCCACCTGCTGGCCAGTGCTGGCCGCGATTGCACGGTGCGGTTGTGGGACCTGGACACCGGCGAGCAGATCGGCCAGCCGCTCACCGGCTACGACGGCGAGGTGTGGGCGGTGGCATGGAGTCCCGACGGCCACCTGCTGGCCAGCGCCTGCGTCGACCAAGTGATCCGGTTGTGGAGTCCGGCCACCGGCCAGCAGGCCGGTCGGCTCACCGGCCACGCCGGCCCGGTGTGGGCGGTGGCGTGGAGTCCCGACGGCCACCTGCTGGCCAGTGCTGGCCGCGATCGCACGCTGCGGTTATGGGATCCGAACACCGGCCAACAGGCCGGTCGGCCGCTCACCGGCCACGACGGCGCGGTGTGGGCGGTGGCGTGGAGTCCCGACGGCCACCTGCTGGCCAGTGCTGGCCGCGATCGCACGCTGCGGTTATGGGATCCGAACACCGGCCAGCAAGCCGGCCAGCCGCTCACCGGCCACGACGGCGAGGTGCACGCGGTGGCGTGGAGCCCTGACAGCCACCTGCTGGCCAGTGCCAGTGGCGACGGCACGGTCCGGGTCTGGGTAGCGGGAGCGGTTCGGCCCGGTGCGTGATCTCTACGAGCGGAGGGGGCTGGTAGGGGCGAAGCGCATCTGGCCCCTCCAAGGTCGGTACCAGACAGAATCTCCTGGCGGAGTGTACGAATTCGTAGGCGACGAGTTTGTCCTCTGGCTGGTCAGCACCCGGGTCTGCGAAGTGGTCTGGCTGCTCGAAGGAGCAGAGTGAGAGACAAACCGTCTGTGGTTGGGCAGGGGCAACCGGTGAAACTAGAGCGTTATGCGCCCGGCCGGACGGAGAGGCGGACCAGTAGACCCGCGGTTGGTTCCTTCTGATGGTGCTGCCGAGGCGAGGTAGACGGTGCAAGCGGTCGCCTGGAATCGGTCGAGTGCCGCCGCATCGACCATGCGAAGTGCTGTGAGATAGTCGCTCCACTTGTCGCCCGCTAGTAGGTCGGCAAACAGGCTTCGGGTGAACTTCTCGAGGGCGCTCACTGGGCCGCCGTCCGAGAGGAGTTCGGTGATCACCGAATGCGTAGCCCAGTCTTTATCCAGCGCCAGGGCAGCGGCTTCTCTGGCCAGGTTGAGCGCGCGGTCGGGCCGGGATCCGGCGAATACTTTGGCGACGCGGATCAGTCCGGTGGCCCGATCGCCCGGGTCCCCGATACGGCGTACAGCCGTTCGAGCGCGGTGGAAGTCGCCGTCGGCTGCAAGTGCGAGCGCGAACCGCGCAAATGACGCGTCTTCCATAGATACCCGCCCGAGGCGCAGCAAGCCTTGTGAATCGTCCGGCGGTGCGCCGGGTGTATCGGTAGCGTCGAAGAGTTTCGAGCGGACCGCCGCCGGCACTGCCGAATGCGTCGCGAGCCGGGATAGGGCATCGAAGCGGTGGAGCCGATCGGGTAGTAGCTGCACCGCACGCTCCGCCTCGCCGAACTCCCTGCAACCCGCGAGGGCCGTTACAGATGCCGACGTCTGGCGCCATCGTTGCCACGGAGTTGGCAGCGCACTGATCGCCTCGGCCATTTCAAGCTTCAGTGATTCGACTGGCGATCCAGGCAGCGCCGTCGAAGCCGTCAGCAACGCTCGTAACAGATCGATACGGTGCCAGTTGCTCCGAACAGCGGCCGCAGCGGCGATGGCCCGTTCCAGCCACGCACGGGCTTGGGCGGGATCGATGTGGGCAAGGCTATGGGCCAGAGCGCCCATGGCGAAGGCCTGGGCCAGACCGGTCAGCGCAAGAGTCACCTCTTCGGCATCTCGGACATCTCGTCGTTCGACGAGCCCCGAGATCAGTCGCTGGATGACGGACCGACGGTGGGCGTGCGGGCCCAGCGCGCCCAACCAACCCTGCGGTGGTGTGGTGCCGCGGCGCAGGCAGACATCGAGGATTGCTAGAACCGGCGCCTCGACGGTGCCGACGAGATCGTGTGCAGTCAGCCAGGCCCGGTCAAGGTTGCCGAACTCGGCCGCGGCTCGAGCAACCTCGGCAAAGATTTCGCTTCGTATCTGCGCGATTCCGCTGCCGTGGTGCAGAAGAGTCGTCGTCTTAATCGCCTCATCGAACCTTCCGGCACGGGCCAGGGCAACCCCCAACCGGCGAACGACATACACCTCGCGGAGTGACCTCGTCGGCTCCGGACCGTGGACGACCTCATCGAGAATCGCCGACGCGTCTGAGGCGCGGCCAGCCGCGTGCAGAGCATTGGCGACGTCCAGGAGCGCGGCGGCTCGTTGACTCTCGTCTGCCACGGTGGAGGCCAGCATCCCAGCCGTCTCGAATCGACCCAGGTGAGCGAACTCGGCGGCAATCCGTGCCGGAATCCACATGGTCCACTCCGGGTCGGTAAGCGATCGTGACAGCGTCGCGGCCTGAGCGGCCAGCTCCAACCCGAGGCTTGTATCGCTACTGGCGAGCGAGCGGGCCATGGTGAGCAGGGCCTCCGCGCGAGTTTCAATGTGGGTGACTGCGTTGGCCAATCGGCGGCCGGTGTCGACCAGTTCCGTGTCGACCAGCTTGCCGAGGAATCCGAAGGTCTCTCTGGTCAGGTGTGCCCAGTCGGAGTCGGACATCCATGAGTCCAACATCCATGAACCGACATCGTGGTCACCTTGATGGCCGAGAATGTCGATGAGCGCGGCGGCGACCCGCTCAGCGGTCGATCGATCACCGGCGTCGCATCCCGCCTCACCGATTCGGGAGAGCGGCACGATAGCCCAGGCCGGTTTCGAAACCCCGAGGGCCGTGTCCAGGGCACGATCGGTGTCTCCTACCTGCCACCATAGGACACTCAGCCGTTGTAGCGACGCGTCATAAGCCGAAGGCCGCGGCGTACTGCCGAAATCGTAGGGGAGCAGTCCGAGCTCGGACCTCGTCGGAGCAGATATCGACTCCTCGACCTCCTGTATGAGCCGGCGAGCATGGTCGTGGTCGAACATCACAACCGCCTCGGCGAGGTCGAGCAGCAGCCATGTATGTCGCGCGGACTTCGCGAGGTACATGGCATCAATGGCTTTAGCAGTCCGCGCGGCCTGCACTGCGTCACCGAGATGGATCATGAGCCGCACAAAAGTCGGGAGGCACGAGTCCGGGCGTTTTTCCTGCGCGGTCCGCCACGTACGTTCCAAGATTTCACGCGCCAATGCGCTGTCGTTGCGGGCCACCGTGTTGATCAGCTCACTGAAATGGCTCTGCCAAGATTCGGCAGCGTCCAGTTCGTCGATCACCCGCTCGGCTTCACCGTAGTTCCCGATCGACAGCCATGCTCGAGCGATGTACTCGCGTGCGTTGCGCCGGGGATACGAGTAAGACGGCGTACCGTGGAATCCGCCGTGATGATATTTCGAGTCCGGAAGCTCATTGGCGATGGCGGTCGCCTTCCTCAGCAGCCGGCTCACTTGCGGACCGTCCCCCGGAAGCGCTGCCGAGGCGGCTGCAGTCAGCATGCGCACCGCCCAAACTCCGTCCGGCAACCGGTCGCGGAGCGTCTCCGACACCTCGTTCATGAGCTGCCGGGACAGTTCGGGGTCATGGTTCCGTGCGCAGACCGCGAGACGGCAGAGCTGCTCGACGCGCTCGAAGTCGAAGCCGAAGCCGGGGGCATCGATCACGCGACGGGCATCACCGAACATCCCGAGGCGGACGAACACCGTGATCAGCCGTCCCGTCGTCGTCCGGTCGCGCCTGGGCCAGGTCTCTGCTGCCAGTTCGCGCTCCGCGACGCGGGCCACGCGGCCAGCGTCCTCCACGCTGGACGCTGTGAGGACATCGGCCAGGTCGGCCAGTGCGGCGGCCCGTGCACCGGGTTTCTGCATCGTGAGCGCCGCTGCCTCCGCCTGAGTGATCCTGCCCAGATGCGCCAGGACCGAGGGCAGCGCGACGGGCAGGTTGTTATTCCGGTTCCGCAGGCGGGTGCGACAGAGGGCGAGAGCAGCCAGTGTCGCCAGACCGACCTCCGGGTCCGCCCGGTAAACGTTTCGAGCTTCCTCGATCTCAGCGATGCCATCGCGGTCAGCGCCGGTGACCAGCAGCATCCGGTCGTGTCGCCTGATGTCGGTGGCCAGGGCTGTCATCCGCTCGGCCCGGTGGCTTGCCGCGAGCATCCGGCTGTAGGGTCGCAGCAGGTAGGGCGAGGTCGTTTCGGGCCATCCCTGATCCTGGGTGCGTTCGGCCCAGGCTTCGATCTGTTCGGCGAAGCGGGTCACGTCACTGCCTAGGGTCTCTCTGGCGACGACATGCAGCTCGGGGTGGGCGAAGGCGTAGGTCTGTACTGTTCCCGACGCCAGGTTCATCGGCAGTTCGGCCAGGACCCGCGCGAACCGTCGTCGCAGCAGGATCTTGAGATCCGCCTCGGTACGATCGAGGAGAACGGCCAGATCCGACGCCGACAGTCCGCCACCGGCGGCCACCATGAAGCCGACTACTCCCGCCACGTCGGTGTCGGCTGTCGAGAGATGATCGAGGACCTCGTGTTCGGCGCGGGCCCGGATCGCGGCGGCGTGCGGCCATGGGCTCAGATGTCGGGACGGCGCGGTGCGCAGTGGGTGATCGGGCGCGACGTCGGTCGGCAACGCCGGTAGATCGCGGCTGGTCACCACGACGTGAACGTTGGCCGGGGGACGTGCCGGCAACAGCGACGCGATGCTTGGTCTGCCGCTTCCCGGCTGCGCCGCTGAATCCTCGTCCAAGCCGTCCACGACAATCACGAGGTGCTCATTACCGTTCCCCAGCTGTGCTGCCGCCTCCTGCAACAGGCGTCGAAATTCCTGGTCCAGGGCGTCGAAGCTCAGACCAGTCGGAAGTCGTGCACCCGTGAGTACGGCCAGCTGTTCCGCCATCGCCAGGATGAAATCCCCGCTGTCCACCCGGCGCGCGGGATAGGTGCTCGAAATGAAGAAGACGATCCGGGTCCCGGCCGGCGGGTGCAGAACGAACCAGGAACTGAGCGCTGTCTTACCCGCCCAGGGTGGCGCCTTCCACCACAGGTAGCCTTGCGCGCCAGTACTGAAGCGGGTCAGCGAACCGATCTCCTGACCACGGTCCTTCAGCCGGGGCGGGGCGATGTCTTGCAGGAGGGCGGCAAACCGTTTCGGAACGGCCCGGCGACCGATCACTTCCCGCGCCGCGCCCCCGAGCTGTGCCGCCTCGTCCGGGAACCGGCCCACCAGTCTGTCGAAGTTGAAGCGGTCCTCATCGATCGGGTTCCCCCGCGTAGAGGCCGATTCGTCGTAGACGGCCTTGAGACCGATGAGAAACGCTTCGACCTTCGCCTGCTGCAGCCGGCGCCCGCGATTGAGGTCCGAGATCCACGTGTGACCCACGGTGTAGCCCAGGTCCTCAGCTCGTTGACTGATCTGCCGCGGACTCGCTCCGACGTCAGCCAAGAGATCGAGAAGTGCCCGGCGCAACCCCGGCATAAGGTCGATCAAGGGAGTCCCATCACATCGGATTTCCTGGCCGAAACGATACCCCGGAACGGTCCGACAAGGTGTCCGACGTTTGCCGTGTCCGATCGGACCGATCGGACACGGCGGATCGGCAGGCTGGTCTCATGACCCGAGACAACGATCGCCAGCCGCTCAAGACTCGCCGTCGCGCGCGTCGACTCGCCGACGCCGCACTGTACGCCGGGGTCCGCGGCCTCGCCGCTGCCCTGGGAAGCAGCCTGGTCACCTTCGTGATCTGGTGGGTGACCAACCGGTAGGCCTCAGCCGTCACTGCTGACATGTCCGATCGGCCGATACCCCAGCGGGCTCCGTCACCGCAGGGGTGAAGGGCCTGGCCGAGGCATGTGCCGGAGACGATGCGGCCCGTCATCGATGGTCCCCGTTGTTCATGCCTGCCACCCTGTAGCGTCGGTCCGGTACTGAGGTGAAGCCCCCGCGCCAGCGGCGAAGCCGGGGTGATGGGGGCATTCGCTTCCGTGAGCTGCGATGTGGTGAGTCCGCGGAGCATGTTCTGCTGCCTTTCGAGATCGATGTGTTCAGGCATGGCGCTCATCGAGACAGACCCGGGACGCTGCCGGCGCAGCTCAGCGCCGTTCCGGCCGTGGGCGCCGAAGAGCTTTCCGGCTTTGACCGGGGCGTTCCCGTGCCTCTTCGCCGGGCCTGCGGCTTCGATGACTGCCATGGCACAAACCTCGCCGCGCGGCCCCGGGCGGCGGATCGTCCCGGCAGCTACCGTTGACCGTGGATGTGGCTGATCGTCTGATCCACCGAACGGTGGATGGCGCGGTCCAACAGAGACGCGAGGAAGGACGCCGCCGCTTCGCCGCGAGAAGGGATGGGTAGTCACGTTGCCCACGCTGCTCCCGGAGCCGCCTCCTGATGATCGCCCAGATTGTTCTCGAGGCTCCATGTCACCTCAGCGGCCGAAGAAGCTCCCGTGCACTGACGAAACCGTGACGAAGGTCCGCTGCGCGACCCGTGACTTGATGCCCACCAGGGTACGGCGACCTACGTGGACGGTGTTGGGCGATAGGTGATCCCTCGAGTGTTCCGCTACGGCGGCGTATCCGGTGCCGCGGTGTCGTCCGGCTCATGCGTAGCAACGCGATCCAGAGTTTGATCTGCTTGTTTAGCCTCCCCAGTTTGATTGCGTGACCGTGGGTAGAAGGCGGCTGCCTAACAGGCGGGCTGCCGTACAGGTATGGGTCGCGTAACCGTTCGCGATCCTGTGAACGCGACTGCTGCGAGCGGACCGTCGCACGTGCTCCCCTCGCGGCGGTGTGAGGAGCGTCGCGGTATGGCAGACAGCAGTGTTGGGCGAGGCTGGGCGATCGTGGCCGTGGTGCTCACGGGTTTCGGACTGGCCGGCGTCACCTGGGTGGTCGGTCTGGAGAAGATGAGCTGGATCGCCGCGGGTGGCAGCCTGGTGCTCGCCATGGTCGCCGCATTCGGCGGCAGTTCCAGCGGAGCCGGCACGGGCGTCGGCGGCGGAGATGATGGCGGACGTTCCCGGCCGGTGCTACAGAGAAGCCACAAGATCGCGCTGGCCGCTGGGCTGGCGGTCGTCATCGGTTCGACCGCACTGGTCAAGGCCGTTGTTCCCGCGGCCGCCGGATCGGAGGCGGAGGCGTGCCCGGGACCGTCGGACCCGGTCACGCAGGCGCCGGTCCGGTCAACCCGTGTGGCTGCCCACCCCAGCCTGGCGGTCACCTCCTTTGCCTACAGCCTCTTCTACGGAGCCGACGGCACTATGGAACTGGAGCCGACCGGGCAGCTCTCCGAGCCCATCCCGCCCGGGCAGATGCTCTACCCGTTCGGCTGGGCCGATCCGGGTTCACGCGACAGCACCCCCGAGCACAATCCCGGAAGTGGACGCTACCTGTGGGGTCACTCCCGGCAGATCTTCCCCGACGCCAATGGATGCTGGGCACAACCGCGCCGAGCCTACGGCGGCTACTCCGGGGCCCGAGGTCTGACCTTCCGCATGTACTTCGGGCTCGTCCCCCGCGCCCAGCTGCACTGTCTGCAAGGGCTGGTCGCCACCGAAGCTGGCCGCGAGCACGGCCAGACGCTGGACGAACTGACCGGGTGCGGCGTGACGCTGTTGGGATACGCGGTGATCCCCACCCAGCCGGAATAGCTCACCGGCGACCGGCACCCCGGACATAGGGGAGTCCTCCAGAGCGGTCCGTTCCCGGCCTCTCCTCCAGCCCAGTGGTTCAGCACGGAGCCAGGAGTTCGGTGCGCAGGTGCGCGAAGGTTTTGCTGAGGATGCGGGAGACGTGCATCTGTGAGATGCCCAGTTCGTCGGCGATCTCCTTCTGCGTGCGGTCGTCGAAGAAGCACAGCTTCAGGATGGTCCGCTCTCGCTCGGGCAGGGCGCGCACCAGGGGGCGTAGGGCGTGTTTGTCGATGACCATGTCGACGGAGTTGTCGTCGGCGGCGATCAGATCGGCCAGCACCGTGCTGTCGTCGTCCATGCCCGTGGGAACGTCCAGGGACAGGGTCCGGTAGGCCGCTGAGGCGTCCATGGTCAGCAGGACGTCCTCTTCGGAGATGTTCATGCGCTGCGCCAGTTCGGCCACGGTCGGCGATCGGCCCAGGTCCTGGGTCAGCTCGCCGGTCACCGCGTTCAGCTCGGCGCGCCGGTCCTGGTAGGTGTTGGCGGGGCTGATCGCGACAGCGAGGGGCAGACCGGTTCGCTCGGTGATGAGGTGGATCTTCGACCCACTCTTGCCGCGATCGACAGGATTCGGGCCTGTCAGCTCCCCCCTTTGGCAGCCCGCACGCTAACCGAATCGATCGCACACCGAGACCAGTCCAGCTCACCTCGGGCGCCGAGTTCATCCAGCAGGATCCGGTACAGCTTGGCCCACACTCGGGCGCTGCTCCATTCGGCGAAACGGCGGTGCACCGTCTGCCAGGAAGCTCCGAAGACTGGCGGGAGCTGCCGCCAGCAGCTGGCCGCCGGTCAGATGCCGGGTGACCTTCGAGCGGACCTTGGGCAGCTCCATCCCGTCGAACGGGTTGCGCTGCGCGGCCTCGGCGCGCATCAGGTAGCCGTACCAGCTGCGCACCGCCGACAACCGGCGCGCCCGGGTGGCGCTGGCCCAGTCGGCGTGCCGCATCGCCGCGGCGTACAGGTCGGTCTCCAGGAAGTCGACGTCGGCGATGATCAGCCCGCGGGTCTGCACCCACCACAGCCACCAGGACACGTCCTGGATGTAGGCCTGCTGCGTGGCAGGCGAGGCACGCCGCTCCGACATCAGCCAGCCGCCCCTCGCCTGCAGCAGCCGCTCGCCCGCGCCGGCGGTGCGCAGCAGTGCGGCGAGCTCGGTGGCGGTGCGCGCCGGGGGAGAGGTGCCCTTGGGCGGCAGCTCGACCGGGAGCGCGCCGAGCGGGATGAGCTCGCCCCATGCTGCCTCCTCACCGTCGTCGCCGGCCGCATCAGCCTCGAGCCCGCCGCGCCTCGGGGGTGCGTGAGGACGGCCGACCGGTGACCCGCCACATCGGTAACCGGTTCCATTGACCGGCGCAGCCCCTCACCGACGACGACCTCGACTCCATGCTGGTTTCCCGGCAGCTCGTGCTGGGGTGGGGTCGCGCTGGCCTCGTGAACCCGGAGCGGAGTCCATGATCGCTTCTGCGGCGGCAAGTGCGGGGGCTTTGCGGTCGCCAGGGCTGAGATATGACAAGCCGCGCTACGGAGGTTCTGTTGGTGGTGTGGCTCTGAGGAGAAACGGTCGCTCGTAACCAGAGGCAGGAGGACAATCGTTGATGTGATCCTCATGTTCGATGCCAACGCCTTGACCGCCACGTCCTTTCACAACGTCTGGTGGAAAATCCTCGCCCTTGGCAACAAGGCATGGGACGTTCAGATCCTTATCCCGAAGGTGTCGTTTGAGGAGATGGTGGGCCACGCAGAGCGGGCCGAGGACAAGCTGATCGAGGACCTAAAGTCGATCGCTCGTAAGGCGGGGAACACGTCTGGGTTTCAGCAAGCGATAGACGACCTTCGCGCACGACGTCAGGTCGTACGCGCGAATCGGATGGAGGGCCTGCAGGCCATCGGCGCCACGCTCGTGGATCCAGTGCCGGTTGATCACCTGCAGATCGTGAGACGGCAGGTGCAGCGGGTTCGGCCTTGTAAGGAGGCGACTGGTGACGGATATCGCGACACTCTTAACTGGCTGACCGTTCTGGACTACGCAGCCAACCATCCAGACCAAGAGGTGGCTTGGATCTCGGCAGACCGCGACTTCGCGGCTTCCGAAAGAACCTTCCACGCGGAGCTGCTGAGCGAGGCCCAGGCAGCCGGAGTCGCAGATCGATTGTCTCTGTGGCCGACGTTGAACGCGCTGGTTATGGATCTTCTACACAAGAGCGAACTCGGCAGCGACGCCGAAGCCGCCCACCTCGCCCTGATGGTCCAGTCGATTCAACTGCATGTAGCCGAGGAAGCCATCTCCATGGTGCTCGACTACGAGCACTTCAGCCCGATCGACGTCCTGGTTGCCCCTAAACCCTCCGAAGTTGCTGTCGAGCAACCCTCTAGCGACAGCCGCGAGTGGCCCTTCACGGTTAACCTCGCCGGCGCCACTCGAATCAACGGCGTGTTGACCGACGGGGATGTGCTCGTGAGCGGCGTCGTCAAGACCGATGTCTACAGCAAGATCATCGAAAGCCGCATAGACGCAACGGAGTGGACGCTTCTTCCTCGAACGCCGTCCCTTCAGGCAGATCAGACAGTCAACTCGATTGCTCTCGCAATGAGACTCGCAGGACAAGAGGGGACGTTCAAGGACTCGATCCTGTCGGACGACGTCTATACGCAGCTCAGCAAGGCAGTGAACGTCGGCGGCCTGGCACAACAGCTCAGTGGGCTGACGGGTGCAGAGAGCACGGTGGAACGGATCAGCAGGCTGGTGGATGTAGGCAGCCTCGCTGAGCGACTCAACTCCAAGGCACCCCTGAATGAAGAGAAGAGTTCAAATCCTCCGAGGCTTGACGAATGATGCTGTCCAGGAGGGCGTCGAAGCCGGACGGTTCGCCATCGGACTCTTTCTCCACCGCGGAGCACGTCGTCGGTACTGAGCAGGACGGCCAACAGCAAGGGGCGGTAGCTTCGCTGCGGCTTGCCGTTGTCGGATCGTCCCCGGTTTCGCACAACGTCAGGAGGAGATCGCCCGCTCGCCTCTATCGCCGATGAGGCAAAAGGCCGTCCTGGGGAAACACCCCGCGCCGGCGGCGGTGACTCAGGGTGCTTATCTGCGATGGGGTGCCGTTGACGGACGTGTCACCAGCTCCACACGAGCGACATCTCCGGCGGGAACTTCATCTGGCGGGCGACACGCTCGACGGCCTCGTCCGGCAGCTCGGCCCGGCCGCACGGGAAGCGGCCGTGCTGTGTAGAACTTCAGCAAGCGCGCGAACCCCAGCCGTGTCGCACCGCGTTTGCCGGAGATGACGACCATCTCGTCCTCGAGTGACCAGGTCGTCGATGCCTAGCGGCGCGCGCTCCATGCCAGAAGATCCGCTGGGGCCGCGCAGGCATTGCAGTCTCCTCATCGGTCATGATCATCCGCGGTTGGAGCCGGTGACGCGTTCGTTGACGCCACCCGGGTACGGTGGGCCTCCCGACGGTCGACCCCAACGATCACGAGCGTGAGCAGGGTGTATCCGGCGGCTCTCGGGGCAGCGGGACATGGTTTCACCGGATCGCGGCGCGGCTGGATGCTGTGACGGTGGCCCGGGTGCTCACCCTGGTGGCCGCCGACAACACCGTGCTGGCGAAGATCCGCAAGCTGAACGCGATCAGGGCCATCGAGTTGTCGGCCGGGTTGTTCGCGCACCTGGCTGCGACGCCGCCTGAACCCGACTCGTACGACTCGCGCGTGATCAGCCTCGACGCCGGCATGGCGCCGCGCAGTTGCCCCGGGCTACGCCGTGGTGAGCCGGGCGAGCTCGGCGCGCAGCCGATCCGCCTCGTCGGCGGCCACCGTGCGGGCGTGCTCGGCGTTGGTCCGGGCATGGTCGGCCGCTGCGGCGGCGCTCGACGCCGCTTCGCGTTGCCGTCTTTCCTCTTCCAGCGCGAGGCGGAGGCGTTCGTTGTCCTGGGCATGGGTTTGGGCGGCGGCTTGTGCGTGCTCGCGTTGCTGCTCGGCCAAGGCTGCCGCGGTGGCCGCCTGCTCGCGGCGTTGCTGTTCGCCAGCTAGGTCCAGACGCAGCCGGTCGGCTTCGCGGGCGGTGGCGGTGACGGCGCCGACGGCCTGGTCGCGTTCCCGTTCGGTCTCGCGGATGCGGTGTTCGTGCTCTTGCAGCCGTTGGCGCACGTCCGTCAGCTCGCCAAGTCGTTGCTCCATCTGTTGTTCCAGTTCGGCGATGCGGGCGGTGGCGGCGATGTTCGCCTCGCCGAGGGCTGCAGCGTGCTGCCGGGCGGTGTCGCGTTCGGTCTCGGCGTGTTGGCGGCGGGTTACCTCTTCGGCGGCCGTTTGTTCGGCCAGAGCGCGGGCGTTGCGGTGCTCGCCGACCTGACGCCAGGCGTCCTGCTCGCGTTCTCCCGCCCGGGCGCGTTCGGTTTCGGCTTGCCGGAGCGCCTGTTCGGCGGCGGCGATGCGGGTGGCGGCGGTGTTGAGCGCGGCGGTGGCGCGCTGGTCGGCGGCCGCGGCGGCGGCGCGGGCTTCGTCGGCGGCGTGTTCGGCCGCCTCCACCTGGGCCAGCGCTCCGTTGCTCAGCGCGTCGAGCTGGGTACGCAGGGCGTCCTGGGCACTCTGCCAGCGCTCGCCGGCAGCCAGCAGGGGGGTGAGCAGATCCTGCGCCCGCAGCAGGGCGTTGGCGACGGGAGCGGCGTGCGCGGTGGTGCGTGCCCGGTAGGCGGCGGCCCGGCAGGCGTCGCTGCAGTATTTCGCGCGGCTGCTGCGGCCAGGCAGGTCGTTGGCGCAGCCCGGCCCCCCGCATGGTAGCGCAGGCGGCTGCGGCGGCTGGTGCGCTGCCGGAGCAGCCTCCTTCGCGGTGTCCGGCGCTTCCGCGACGACGGCTCCGGAAACGGCGTTGGCCTGAGGGGTCGTGCGATCTTCTCTCACGATCGCATCTTAGCGTTCGCTTCGTACGAACGGAGCTGTTACGTGCGAACGCGAACGCAGCGATGATTCATCCTGACCCGTGATAACCTTCCTTATCGCGGGTTGAAAGCGATGGTCGGCACGCGCCGAAGAGGGGGACGAAACGGACATGGACGAGCGCGGCCTGACACCGGCGGCGGGGGAGTGGGCCCAGGCGACCCAACCGGCCGCCGAGCACGCCCACACCGGCCGCGACTACGCCCTCAGCGCCGACACCCGGCGCCTGATCGCCGACGGCGTGCCGGCCAACACCCGACGCGCCTACACCCGCCAGTGGGCCGCCTTCACCGCCTGGTGCGCCGGCCACCAGCGCCACAGCCTGCCCGCCACCGGCCAGACCCTCGCCGAATACACCGCCCACCTGTGCGCCCGCGGCCAGGCGCCGGCCAGCATCGAACAAGCCCTCGCGGCCGTGCGCACCATGCACCGCCTGTCCGGCCACACCGGCCAGCCCGCCACCGAAGCCGCCCGGCTGGCCCTCCGAGCCTACAAACGCCGCCGCGCCGAAAGCGGCGGCCGCGCCCAGCGCGAAGCCCCACCCATCACCATCGACGCCCTGCGCGCCATGGTCTCGGCCTGCGACCTGAGCACCACGATCGGGCTCCGCGACCGGCTGCTCCTCGTCCTGGGCCTGGCCCTCATGGGCCGACGCAGCGAACTCGTCGCCCTCAACCGCGACGACGTCCGCGAAGCCGCCGACGGCTTGGAGGTCACCATCCGCACCTCCAAGACCGACAAGGAATCACGCGGGGAGACCATCGCCATCCCCCGCGGCACCCACCCGCTCACCGACCCCGTCACCGCCTGGCGCGACTGGCTCCACGCTCTCGACCAGGCGGAATGCTCCGCAGGGCGGCTGCTGCGCCGCGTCAACCGCCACAGCGGCATCGGCCCCAGCCTGGGCGCCGACGCCGTCAACGCCATCGTCCGCGACCTCGCCGTCCGCGCCGGAGTTCCCTCCGCGCACACGGTCACCGCACACAGCCTGCGGGCCGGCGGCGCCACCGTCGCCTACGCCGCCGGCGTCCCCGTCGCCGTCATCGCCAAGCACGGCCGCTGGGCGCCGAGCTCACCCGTCGTGCTCCGCTACATCCGCGCCGTCGACCGCTGGCGCGACAACGCCATGCGCAACGTAGGACTCTGACCAGCGCGAAGGAGCGTTGATCACGCCGCTACGGCAGCTCACAGTGATACCGACCTGGCAAGCGGCGTCGCCTTGGGCCCCCGCACGCAAGGGCGACAGGTCAGCGCACACGACACGCAGCCAGCGATGACAACCCCTGACCAACCGACCGCCGTGGGACGACATCACATGACCACTGCCCAGTTCAACAACTGGTTGGTCGTCATGGTGTCAGGCCATGTGGTCATGACTTGTCACGCGGTGATGGCAGGCGGCGCAGGCCGCTGTAAGCCTCCGTACGGCGGCTGAGCGGATGTGCCGGGGGCGCCTGGCGCAGCAGGTGGGCGACAACGGCGAGGCGACTCAGGACCATCACTTGTCCGCTCGGATCGCAACCGGTGCCGCTTCATTAGAGCCATGACCTGCCGAAACGTCCTGATGGCCGAGCCCAGGACCTGAAGCGCTGACGCGAGCCGATGCAGCCTGCAGGGAGGCGCCAGCCATTCAACCCTGACAACGGTGACCAAAACCCATGACACCTCCGACTAACGGAGAGGTCAACGAAGTGACCAGTCGCAGCGGCGCTCTGGAGACGTACTCCACGCTCACAGTATGGCCGACCCTATCCGACGCAGCGTTACTTGCGGGAATTCTGCATTCTCGCAAGTCATTCGGACGCAACGGATCTTATTTTTCGATTTCCATTTTCTAGAAAACAAAAAATGCTACCGTGAGACCGTGACAGCAGAAGCCGGTGTGATGACCCCGTGTAAGCACTGCGGAGCCCCGATCGAGCAGCGAGGCGGCAAGGGGCGGCCACGCGCCTACTGCCGCGAGGGGGACTGCCAGGCGGCGGCCAAACGGGAGCGGGAGCTGAGGCGCGCCACCCCAGGTCTGGAGGGGGCGCTGGCCAGGGCGGAGCAGTTCTACGACCGCATGGAGGCGGGGCTGAGCGCCGTGCTGGAGCCGCTGGCGCACGCGCTGGCCGAGGAGCTGAGTCCCGCCGGGGTCGAGGCGAAGCTGAGCGCGGTGCAGGCCGAGGCGCACACGCGGGTGGCGATCGCGCGGACGGAGCGGGAGCAGGCGCTGGAGCAGGTACGGCTGGCGCGGGAGGCGGTCGAGCGGGCCAAGGCCGAGACGGAGGCCATGCGGGAGGCGGTCGAACGGGCGCACGAGGAGCGGGACGTGGCCGTCGCCGAGGGGGAGACGGCCAGGGAACAGGCCCTGGCGGCGTTGCGGGAGGCCTCGGCGACCGAGCGGCAGGCCGTACAGGCGGTGCAGGAGGCGGTACGGCGGGCCGAGGCGGCCGAGAAGGCCCGCGACCAGGCCGTCAAGGAGCTGGCCGAGCGGGTGGATGCCGCCGAGGCCAAGGTGGACCACGCCGAACGGGAGGCGCAAGCCGTACGGGAGGCCGCGGAGGAGACCGTACGGCGGGCACGGGAGGACGCCCAGGAAGCCGTGCGGCGGGAGAGGGAGGAGGCCGAACGGGTACGGGCCGCCAGCGAGGAAGCGGTCAGGAAGGCCAAGGAGCGCCTGGGCAGGGCCCGGGAGGAGGCCGAGGCGGCGCGGGTGGCGCGGGCCGAGGCCGAGCGCGAGCTGGCGGTCGCGGCGGCGCGGGCGCAGGTGGCCGAGCGGGAACGCGAGCGCGCCGAGCAAGCACGGGACGAGGCCTCGCGGCGGGAACGGGAGGTGTCGGCGGCGGTGGAGGAGGCGCGCAAGGAGCGGGCGGCGGCCGAGGCGAGGGCCACGGTGGCCGAGGAGCGGGCGGCGGCCGAGCGGGAGCGCGGCGCGGCCACGGCCGAGGAGCGGGACCGGGTGCGGGGGGAGCTGCAGCTCGAGCGGGCGCGGGTGGCCGACCTGCGGGCCGAGCTGGAGGCCGTCCGGGCCGAGGCGGCCCAGTTGCGCGAGCGGGCGGTCCTGGCCGAACTCCGGGCAGAGGGCCCCAAGCCCGGCTGAACCGCAGGACACAGGGCTCTGAATCCGGCGCGACCCGCTTGTCCGAGGTTCTCCGGGTGGGAGAGAAGCGCGGGCGAAAATCGGTGCCGTCAGGATGTCGAGAACGCGGGTCCGGCTCCGTCCCCGCTCCAGCAAAGACCCACCGAACAGGAGAGACACCATGGCACTGCAGCGGATGGACAACATCGGCATCGTCGTAGAAGACCTCGACACGGTCATCGCGTTCTTCGTGGAGATCGGCATGGAGGTGGAGGGCAGGGCGCCCATCGAGGGCCCCTGGGCGGCCCGGGTGGTCGGGCTGGAGGACCAGCGGGTCGAGGTGGCGATGCTGCGCTGCCCCGACGGGCACGGCAGGGTGGAGCTGGCGAAGTACCACCTGCCCGAGGCGGTCGCGGGCGTGCCGGAGAACGCGCCGGCCAACACGCTGGGCATCCGGCGGATCATGTTCGCGGTCGACGACATCGACGACGTCCTCGCCCGGCTGCGCACCCACGGGGCCGAGCTGGTCGGCGAGGTGGCGCAGTACGAGGACTCCTACCGGCTCTGCTACGTCCGTGGCCCCGAGGGCCTGGTGGTGGCTCTGGCCCAACAACTCGGCGGGCCGGCCGAGCGACAGAACTGACCGCCTGACATCCACCGAGAGGAGCGGCCCATGCAACCGCACGAGATCGCCGAGGTCCTGAACCGCCCGCTCAGCCAGGAGCTGCTGGCCCGCGACCTGACCCGCCTGGCCTACGTCGCCAAGGACGGCACCCCGCGCAACATCCCGATCGTCTTCGCCTGGAACGGCTCCGAGGTGGTGATGTGCACCCCGAAGAACGCCCCCAAGCTGCACGCCCTGCGCGCGAACCCGATGGTCGCCCTGACCGTCGACACCGAGTCGCACCCGCCCAAGATCCTGCTCATCCGGGGCCGGGCCGAGCTGGACCACGTGGACGGCATCCCCGCGGAGTTCCTGCAGCAGACCACCACCTACCAGATGACGCCCGAGCAGCGGGTGGAGTGGGAGGCGGAGGTGCGCTCGCTCTACCGCGACGGGATGGTCCGGATCGTGGTGACCCCGACCTGGGCCAAGCTGATCGACTTCGAGACGACCCTGCCGAGCCCGGTCGAGGAACTGCTGCGGCGACGCGCCGAAAGCACGAACGATGATGTCGAGAACCCGCCCGCCGCTCCGTCCCCGGAGTGAACACGGCCACAATGGGCCGGGGAGCGAAGGAGCACCGTCATGGCCAAGTACCTGCTGCTGAAGCACTACCGGGGCGCCCCGGCGGCGGTCAACGACGTGCCGATGGAGCAGTGGACGCCGGAGGAGCTGTCGGCCCACGTGCAGTACATGGTCGACTTCGCCACCCGCCTGCGGGACACCGGCGAGTTCGTCGACACGCAGGGGCTCACCCCGGAGGGCACCTTCGTCCGATACGACGGTGAGGGCCGGCCGCCGCTCACCGACGGCCCGTTCGCCGAGACCAAGGACCTGATCGCCGGCTGGATGGTGATCGACGTCGACTCCTACGAGCGGGCGCTGGAGCTGGCCGCGCAGTTGTCGGCGGCGCCGGGCGCGGGCGGCCGGCCGATCCACGAGTGGCTCGAGGTGCGCCCCTTCATGACCGAGCACTTCCCGGTGATCGAGTGAACGAGGCACTGCTGCGGAAGCTGGTGCCCGAGGTGATCGGCGTCCTGGTCCGGCGCGGAGCCGACTTCGCGGCGGCCGAGGACGCCGTCCAGGACGCCCTGGTCGAGGCCGTGCGCGGGTGGCCGCAGGAGCCGCCGCGCGACGCCAAGGGCTGGCTGGTCACCGTGGCCTGGCGCAAGTTCCTCGACGCCGCCCGCGCCGAGACCTCCCGGCGGCTGCGGGAGCTGCGCGTCGACAGCGAGCCCGAACCGGGCCCCGGCCAGGCCTTCGACGACACGCTGCGGCTGTACTTCCTGTGCGCGCACCCGTCGCTGAGCCCGGCCTCGGCCGTCGCGCTCACCCTGCGCGCGGTCGGCGGCCTGACCACCAGGCAGATCGCCGAGGCCTACCTGGTGCCCGAGGCGACGATGGCCCAGCGCATCAGCCGGGCCAAGCGCACCGTCGCGGGGGTGCGCTTCACCCGGCCGGGCGAGGTCGCCACCGTGCTGCGGGTGCTGTACCTGGTCTTCAACGAGGGCTACTCCGGCGACGTCGACCTGGCCGCCGAGGCGATCCGGCTCACCCGCCAGCTTGCCGTACTGACCAAGCACGAGGAGGTCGCGGGCCTGCTCGCGCTCATGCTGTTGCACCATGCCCGCCGTGCGGCACGCACCACCCCGGACGGCGCGCTGGTCCCGCTGGCCGAGCAGGACCGCGGCCGGTGGGACACCCGCATGATCGCCGAAGGCGTCGACATCCTGCAGGCGGCGCTGGCCCGCGACCGGCTCGGCGAGTACCAGGCGCAGGCCGCCATCGCCGCCCTGCACGCCGACGCCCTTACGGCCGGGGAGACCGACTGGGTGCAGATCGTCGAGTGGTACGACGAGCTGGTGCGCCTGACCGGCAACCCGGTGGCCCGGCTCAACCGGGCGGTCGCGGTCGCCGAGGCCGACGGTCCCCGGGCCGGGCTGGCCGCCCTGGCCGAACTCGACCCCGCTCTGCCCCGGTATGCGGCGGTCGCGGCCTACCTGTACGAGCGTGACGGCGACCTGGTCACCGCGGCCAGACTGTACGGCGAAGCCGCCCGGGCCGCCACCAGCCGCCCCGAACGCGACCACCTCACCCGCCAGGCCGCCCGGCTCAACATCCGCCTGCGCCGGTGAGGACCCACTCGCGGTTCAGCGGGTGCGGCGCAGTCCCTCCAGCGTCGCGGCGACCTCGGCCACCTGCTCGGGACGCCGCGTGGACCAGTCGGCCATCCCGTTGAACCACCGGCTCCACACCGCCGCGACCCGTTCGGGGGTGATCGGCTCCGCACCGCGGACCAGCGCGGCCAGATCCTCCACCTCGGGCCGGTACTCGTCCTGCGGCGCCCCCATGGCCAGCAGCCCTTCGGGGTCGTACCGGTCGATCACGCGATGGACCGCGGCGGTCACCTGATCGTCGCTCATGGGGATCAGTATGCACTTCGCCGCCCGGCGGCCGGTTGTCCCCGCCGCGCTCACACCCCGATGAAGCTCACCGTCTCCCTCAGGTCCGCCCGCCCCGTGCGCAGCCGTGGCACGCCTTCCTTCTCGAACCCCACCGAGACCCCGCAGAACAGCACGAGCCCGTCATCGGCTCCGACCAGCCGGCTGACCGTCTCGCGGCACATCGTCCACATCACCTGGGGGCAGCTGTGCAGCCCTTCCGCTCTCAGCAACAGCATGACCGTCTGTAAGTACATCCCCGCGTCGCCCCACTGCCCGGGCCCCATCGTCCGGTCGAGGTAGCAGAACAGGACGACCGGCGCCCCGAACGCCTGCGAGTTCAAGGCGGCGATCTTCCTGGGCCGGTCGGGGTCGTCACGCTCGATGCCCAGGGCTTGGTAGCGCTGGGCGGCTGCGGCGGAGAAGCGGTCCAGATACGGCGAGGTCAGTTCGGCCGGGTACATCGGATACTCGCGCTCATCACCCGGGTCTGCCGCCCGAGCCCTGGCCGTGGCGCGCCTTTTGAGTTCGGCCAAGGGCTCACCGCCCACGACGTACACGCGCCACGGCTGGAGATTCCCGCTCGACGGCGCCCGCGTCGCCGCCGCCAGCACGCGTTCGAGCAGTTCCTTGGGTACAGGCTCATCGCTGAACGCCCGCACGGCCCGGCGACTGTCCACGGCTTCGTACACATCCACGTCTTCGCGCCCCTTCACTCCACGCTGAGTCTTCCCCCCGGATGGCAGGCAGACCAGCGGCGAATAGCGATGGGCGGCCCTGGCTGCCGCCAGCGGTGTCGGGCGGGTCACCACGCGAGCCCGGCAGCCACGGCCCGCCCGACGGTCGCCGCGATGTCCTCGACGTACACCCGCCGGTGAGCGGGAGCCGCCGGCCAGCCGGGCTTGGCGTCGAACAACCTGAGGACCGTGTCGCCCAGTTCGACCTGGACCTGTACCGCACGAGCTTCGGCGATGGGTCTGGTCAGTGGGTGCCCGGTCGGGGGATGTGGATGCCGGCGGCGCGGAGCTTGGCCTCGACGAGGGCGATGCCGTGCTCGGTGGCCGTTCCCTGCTGTTCGCCGTGGTGGGCGAGCAGGTGGTAGCGGGCGGCGGTGTCGGTGCGGGCCTGCAGGCCGGTCACGATCTTGAGGTGCGCGGGGTTGGCGAGGAAGTGCTCGGCCATGGCGGTGGCGAGCTCGGCCACGCGCGGGTCGTCCGGCTCCCAGGCGGCGGCCTCGCTCGCGCGCCTGCTCAACGCGACGAAGGCCGGGTCGTCGAGGGCGTGCTCGACATGGGCGAGGAAGTCGTCGAAGCCCTCCGGGACCAGGGCCCTGGCCAGCACCCAGCCCTCCCGGGTGGCCGCCACCTGCTCCGCGCCGAAGCCCAGGTGGGACAAACGCTGCAGGAGCGCCACGGCGCGGTCGGGCAGCAGGGCCCGGTCCCCGTCGGCGAGCCGGCGCAGCAGGTCGCGGCGCGCGACCAGCTCCTCGATCCGCTCGGTGAGCTGCCGGTCGACGTCGGCCAGCGCGGTGGCGAACAGCGAGCCGTCGGCCTCCAGCAGGGGCCCGATCTCGGTCAGCGGCACCCCGGCGGTGGCCAGTGTCCGGACCTGCACCAGGCGCAGCAGCTCGGCCGAGCCGTACCTGCGGTAGCCGGAGCCGTCGCGCTCCGGCTCCTTGACCAGGCCGAGCTTGTGGTAGTGCCGCACCGTCTTCACCGTGACGCCGACGAAGGCCGCCGCCTGCCCGATCGTTACCCCGTTCATCCGCCGCATTCTGCTGGTGTCCGGGCCCGGTGACCAGGCGGGCCGGGGAGCGGAGGCCATCGTCAGGCGGCCCGCCGGCCGCAGAACACCTCGTGGACGAGCTTGCGCTGGGCTTCCGGGAAGGCGGCCGCGATGGACATGCCGGCGTCGTCCACCCAGTTCAGCACGGCGGTCAGCGTCCTGCCGCCGTCGGGCGTGCCGTACATCAGGCTCACGGAGCCGACGTTGCCGCCGTTGTGGGTGATGAGGGTGTCGCCGCAGTCGGTTTTCTGGACGAACACGCCCAGCCCGTAGTCCATGCCCGGGAGGCCCGTGGCGTACGGCGTGCACATCTCGGCCAGCAGCGGGGCGGGCAAAATCTTGCCGGCCAGCAGTGCGGAGATGAAGGTGGCCAGGTCCTGGGTGGTCGAGATCATGTCGCCGCCGGTGGAGACCCAGGAGGGGTTGTAGCGGGTGATGTCGGCCGTCTCCTGCCGGCCGTCCTGCTCGTAGCGGTAGTAGATGCGGGCGTGCGGCCGCGGGATCTCCGGCGAGGCGTCCGGCAGCACGGTGCCCGACAGCCCGAGCGGTTCCAGGATCCGCTCGCGCATCTCCTCGGCCAGCGAACGGCCGGTGACCTGCTCGACCAGCAGCCGGGCCAGCACGTAGTTGGTGTTGGCGTAGCTCCAGCCGGTGCCCGGCTCGAACCGGGCCGGCTTGGACAGCGCCAGCCGTACCAGCTCCTCGGGCCGGTAGGTGTGGAAACGGTCGTCCAGCCACTGCCGGCCGGTGGCGCGGTAGGGGACGGGGACGCCGTGCACGGTGGAGCCGTCGTCGTAGACCTCGCCGGTGAAGTTGAACAGCCCGCTGGTGTGCTGCAGCAGCATCCGCACGGTGATCCGCCCGTCCAGGTCGAACGCGGGCAGGTAGCCGGCCACCGGGGCGTCCAGCTCGATCCTGCCCTCGGCCACCAGGTGCAGCACCAGGGCCGCGGTGAAGGTCTTGGTGTTGCTGCCGATCCGGGCGTGCCCGTCGACGGGCGGTGTGGCGGTGCCGTCCAGCTCGGCCACTCCGGCGCTGCCGGTCCATTCGCCCCGCTCGTCGCGCACGCGCAGCGTCACTCCGAGGAACCCGGACTCGACGATCTCCTCGATCGCCTTGCGCAGCTCGGGGCGGTCGAAGCCGTCCTGCTGGGTCATGGTGGTTGCCCTTCTTCTCGGTCGGCCTGTCGCCGCTGCGCCGAGCTTCCACCTTGACCCGAGGTCAACCTCAACCGTGATCTGGCTCACACTCACGGGCGCAGCAGCGTCTTGACGGCGCGGCGCTCGTCCATCGCCCGGTAGCCCTCGGCGGCCTCCTCCAGGGGCAGGTCGAGGTCGAAGACCCTGCCGGGGTCGATCCGCCGGTCCCAGATGAGGCCGATGAGCTCGGGCAGGAAGCGGCGGACCGGGGCCGGGCCGCCGTGCAGGTGCACGCCGGAGAAGAACAGCTCCTCGCCGGGCAGCGCGACGTCGTGGCTCACGCCGACGTATCCGACGTGGCCGCCGGGGCGGGTGGCGCGGATGGCCTGCATCATCGACTCCTGGGTGCCGACCGCCTCGATCACGCTGTGCGCGCCCAGGCCGCCGGTCAGCTCCTTGAGCGCCGCGACGCCCTGGTCGCCGCGTTCGGTGAGGATGTCGGTGGCGCCGAACTCGGTGGCGAGCTTCTGCCGGTCGGCGTGGCGGCTGAAGACGATGATGCGCTCGGCGCCGAGCTGCCTGGCGGCTAGGACGCCGAGCAGGCCGACCGCGCCGTCGCCCACCACGGCGACCGTCTTGCCGGGGCCGGCCTCGGCGGCGACGGCGGCGAACCAGCCGGTGCCGAGCACGTCGGAGGCGGTCAGCAGCGACGGGACCAGGCCGGGGTCGGGCATGCCCGGGGTGGCGACCAGGGTGCCGTCGGCCAGCGGGACGAGCGCGTACTGCGCCTGGGTGCCGAAGGCGCCCATGGGTACGGCATGCACGCACCGCGACTGGTAGCCGGCCCGGCAGATCTCGCAGGTGTTGTCGGAGGCGAAGAACGAGCCGACGACGAAGTCCCCGACCTCGATCGTCTCGACCGCGTCGCCGACCTGCTCGACGACGCCGACGTACTCGTGGCCCATCGGGGCCGGTCCCGCGCCCTGGTCGATGCCGCGGTAGGGCCACAGGTCCGAGCCGCAGACGCAGGCGGCGGTGACGCGGATGATCGCGTCGGTGGGGTCGGCGAGGTGCGGGTCGGGGCGGTCCTCGACGCGGATGTCGCGGGGGCCGTGCAGAACTACTCCACGCATGACAACGATCTCCTTCGACGGTGGGTGGTGATGGATGCGATCAGCGTGCCCGCCCCGCGCAGGGAGGCCTTCCCCAGGTCGGCGGGGGTTGAACAGGGCAGACGATCTCTTTCCCCGCCCTTCGGGGGAGCTGTCCACGACGTGCGCCGCATGTTCGCTATATTCAGTACATGCTAAATATGACCGGTGTGCTCTCGCTCGACGGCTGCGACCTGCGCTACTCGGACAGCGGCGGCGAAGGGATGCCGGTGGTCTTCACGCACGGCGCCGGGGCCGACCACGTGATGTTCGACGCCCAGGCCGACCACCTGCGCGCCCGAGGCTTCCGCGTCGTGGTCTGGGACCTGCGCGGCCACGGCCGCTCCCAGCCGGCCGGACGCCCGTTCACCGCCGAACGGGCGCTGGCCGACCTGCGCGCGCTCATCGGCCACCTGGCGCTGGAGCGGCCCGTCCTGGCCGGCCAGTCCCTGGGCGGCAACCTCAGCCAGGCCCTCGTCCGGCGGGAGGCGAACCTGGCCCGGGCGCTGATCGTCATCGACGCGGCCTGGAACGCCGGGCCGCTGTCGTGGAGCGAGCGCCTGCTGCTCAAGCTGGCCGCGCCGATGCTGCTGGCGCTTCCGGCCGGCCGGCTTCCCGAGCTGATGGCCGCCGCCTCCGCGCACACCCCGGCCGCCCGGGCCGATGCGCGCCGCGCCTTCTCGCAGTTGTCGAAGAAGGAGTTCGTCCAGGTGTGGAAGGCCGCCGTGGAGCTCGTCGCCCCGGATCCGGGATATCGGACGCCCATACCGCTGTGCCTGATCCGCGGCCAGTACGACCGCACCGGCACCATCGCCTCCGCCATGCCCCGCTGGGCTCGCGCCGAAGGCGTCGAGGAGATCGTCATCCCCGACGCCGGCCACCTCAGCACGCAGGACAACCCGCAGGCCGTCAACGCCGCGATCGAGTCGTTCCTGCGCACGCTGACCCGCCAGGAGCAGCGATGAGCGGCGAGCGGCGCAGCGCGTTCATCGGCTCGGTGGGCGACCTGCTCGCCTCCTGGAACCTGCCGCACGCCACCGGCCGCGTCTACGGGCTGCTCCTGGTCAGCGAGGAGCCACAGTCCCTGGACGCCATCGCCGCCGAACTCACGCTGAGCAAGGGCTCGGTGAGTACGGCGGTGCGTCAGCTCGACTCCTGGGGGCTGGCCAGGGTCATTCCCCAGCCCGGCAGCCGCCGGCTGCTGGTGGAAGCCGCCGGCGGCCTCGCCTCCCTGCTGGAGGCGAGCCACGCCCGGGCCAAGACGCTGATCGCCGCCCTCCGGGAGGGCGAGGACCTGGTCGGCGCCGGCCCGGCCCGCGACCGGCTCCAGGACGTGATCGGGCTGTTCGCCGGGTATGTCGAGGTGGGGGAGCAGATGCTCGCCACCTACCGCCGCGGGCGGGAGCCGCACTGAGCCGCCTGTCAGCCGGTGTTGCGGGCCGCCGTCTCGGTGAGGTCCTTGATGTGCTGGTTGCGCAGGCGGATGAGCCGGGTCATGTACCGGCGCAGGACCAGGCGTTCGGCGAAGGCGCCGAGCGGGCCGTAGGGGGCGGCGAAGTCGATCACGTCTCGCATCACGGTGCCCTGGGCGCTCGCCTGGAAGTGGTGCTCGTGGTGCCAGCGGCGAAACGGGCCGGCCACCTGCTCGTCCACGAAGAACGACGGTCTGACGTAGGCGCTGATCGTCGAGGTCAGCCGCCAGGGGAGGCCGAAGTGCCGGGCCTGCCAGGTGACCTGGTCGCCCAGGGCCAGGCGGCCCGAGGTGACGCCGGCGACCGCGCGTTCCCGTGAGGCGCGCATCGAGGCGGTGTGGGTCTCCACCGACAGCGAGGTGTCGAAGACCAGCTCCACCGGGGCGTGGATGAGGGTGTCGACCTCGAAGCGTGGCATGGCCCGATCGTAGGGCGCGCCCGCCGTACCCCGAGAACCGGGCGCTCAGAAGGCGGCGATCCGGCGCAGGGCGGCCTGGGCGGGCGGACCCCAGGTGGGTTGCCCGCCGGGACGGCCCCGCCGCCCGGCCTCGGCGTGAGGAGCGCGCTCACCGCCCGCCCACGCCGGATCCCCCGGCGCGTAGGTCGCCGAAGTCGATCGCCCTGCCCCGGGTCGGGACGTTGGCCCGGGTGCAGGTCCCCGTGCAGCCACACCGGCGGGCCGGCCCAGGCGGGCGCGGCGACGGCCTCCGCCCAGATCGTCTGTCCGGCGAGAGCCACCACGGTAGATCCCGGCTCCACGCGGGGCCATCCAGGTGGATCACCGGGGGAGGAGCCGCGTGGTCAGGCCGCCACCTGCGGCACGCGCAGGCTCTTGAGTGCGCCGGCCCAGGCCACGACCTCCTCCAGCAGCTCGTTGAGGGTCGGCTCCTGGTGGGGGCCGGGGGTGAGGATGCCGGGCTCGGTGGGGTCGGCGAGCTCGAAGTCGGTGAAGGCCGACAGCGCCACCTGGGTGCGCACGCTGGCCACCTGCAGCTCGGTCATGGTCAGCCGCAGATGCTCGACCGCCCGCACGCCGCCGTGCACGCCGTGGCTGACGAAGCCGGCCGCCTTGTTGTTCCACTCGGCGTACAGGAAGTCGATCGCGTTCTTCAGCCCGGCCGGCACGGAGTGGTTGTACTCCGGGGTGACGAACACGAAGCCGTCGAAGGCGGCGATCGTCTCGGCCCAGCGGGCGGTGTGGGCGTGGCGGTAGTCGCCGAACAGCGCCGGCACCGGCTCGTCCAGCACCGACAGGCCGTACTCGGCCAGGTCGACGACCTCGAAGGCGGCCTGGCCGGCGGTGACGGCCGGGTGGCGGGCGGCGACCTCGGCGACCCAGCGGGCCACCACCGCGGTGCGGCGGCGCGGGCGGATGCTGCCGACGACGACGGCAATCTTGATCATGGCGTTCTCCTTCAGCGGGGCGATGTCCGGTAAAGTACAACGCACATGGCAAAAAGTAAAACGCTCCCTGCAATTAAGGAGATCCATGACCGAGCAGCCCCGCCGCGGACGGTCGGACAAGCGGCAGGCGATCCTGGCCGGCGCGCTGGCCGTCTTCGCCCGCGACGGCTACACCCGCGCCAGCATCGACGCCATCTCCGCCGAGGCCGGCGTCTCCACGCGCACCGTCTACAACCACTTCGCCGACAAGGCCGAGCTGTTCCTGAGCGTCATCCACGACAGCGCCGCCCGCGCCGCCGAGGCCCAGATCGCCATCATCGAGCGGCACCTGCGCAAGGTCACCGACCTGGAGGCCGACCTGATCGCCTTCGGCCTGGACTGGACCGCCCCCATGCCGGACCTGGCCGCCCACTTCGCCCTGGTCAAGCAGGTCGGCGCCGAGGAGGGCCACATCCCGCCGGAGGCGATCGAGACCTGGCGGCGCACCGGGCCGCAGCGGGTGCGGGCCGAACTCGCCGCCCGGCTCCGCCACCTGGCCGAGCGCGGCGCGATCCGCGCCGAGGACCCGGAGCGGGCGGCGTTGCACCTGATGCTGCTGGTCTCGGCCGACCTGCCCGAGCGCGACCCGCACGCCCCGCAGCCGGAGCGCAGCGCCGCCACCGTCGCCGCGGGCGTGCGGACCTTCCTGCACGGCCACCAAGCCCCGAGCTAGTCGGGCAGGGCGCCGAGCTGGCGCAACTGGCTGTAGAGGTCGACCACGCCCCACACCTCCGCGATCCGCTCGCCCTCGAAGCGCAGCACGAAGATCTCGTTGTAACGGACCTGCCGCCCTGTCGGCGGCATGCCGCGGTATTCCCCCAGGTGGGTGCCGGTGACGGTGTTGCGCATCACGACCTTGTCCCCCTCGGTGATCACGTCTTCGGTGCTCACCCGGATGTCGGGGAAGGCGCGCAGCAGCGTCGACCACACCAGCTTCAGCGCCTGCGGCCCGCTCAACCCCATCGGGACGGGCGCGTGGAAGATCAGCCCGGGGGTGACGACCTCGTCGATCGCCTGGGCGACGACGTCGGCGTCGCCGCTGTTGATCGCCTCGTGGAAACGGGTGAAACCGGTGTTCGGCACGGGGATTCTCCTTCGCTCACGGCATCGGTGCTCACCTGTTGTGACGGGGCGGGAGGCGCGAATGTGAGGCGTACGGTAAAATCGAAGCACCGAGGACACACAGAGCGTTGGCACCTGGTCGGCGACACCCCGGCGAACCACACTCAACCGGCCCGTCCGCAGGGCCTGGACAGGCGGCACCCGTGCCGCCACCCGCATTCGCCCGACGCCTGACCCTTCTCGATCCTCGTCTTCAGCTTCGCGCCTGACATTCGCCCCGCCCGACCAGCGGGCGGCGCGGTCTCGCCTTCTTCTTCCACTCCGATCGGAGCCCGTCATGACCGTCCGTACGCTCAGCCCGCCGGCCACCATCGTCCACCTGTCGGGTGACATCGACATCTTCACCACCGCCCAGCTTCGCCGGCGGCTGCTCAACGCGCTCGACTCCAGCACCGGCGCCCTCCAGCTCGACCTGGCCCAGGTCACCTTCTGCAGCGCCGGCGGCCTCGGCGTCCTGCTCGGCGTGCAGGCCCGCGCCAAGGCGCAAGGGGTCGCGCTCACGCTCGCCTCGGTGCCGCCGTTCATGCTCCGGCTGCTGCACGTGACCGGCCTGGCGCGCCGCTTCCCGATCGCCCCCTCGCCCCTGATCAGCGCGAACAGTCTGAACTAGGTCTAATCTTCGGTGGTGATTTCCTTCCGCCCCACCACCGAGGCCGACCTGGCCCACCTCACCTCCTGGACCGTCGAGGAGCCCGTCGGCTGGATCCCGGCCGGCCGCTACCTCGACGACCTGGCCGAGGGCATGTACCGGCCGGAGTGGAGCTGGCTGGCCGTCCGTGACGGCCGCCCGGTGGGCCGGGCGCTGTGGTGGGGTCCGCGCCACAGCGACCACCCGGTCGCCCTCGACTGCCTCGACGTGCACCCCTCGGTCCCCGACCGTACGGCTGTCGCCGCCGCGCTCGTCCAGGCGGCGCTCGCCGGTTTCACCAAACCCGTCCAGTACGCGATCAAGGTGGCCGGCGGCTGGCGCGAGCGCCCCGACCTGGCCGCCGCGGTCGAGTGGCGCCGCGCCGCCGCCCACGCCGCCGGCCTGGCCCACGAGGTCGAGCGCCTGCAGTTCGAGTGGCGCCAGGGCGCGCCGGTCCCCGAGGCCTCCGGGGCGCTGCGCTTCGCCCAGGCCGACGACGCCCAGTTCCTGGCCGTCTTCGAGCGCATCGCCGCCGGCAGCCTCGACGCTCGGACCCGGGCGAGCGTGGCCGCGATCGGCCTGGAGGCCGCCGCCCGCGAGGAGATGGACTTCTACCTGTCGGCGCCGGGCAAGCGCGAGTGGTGGCGCCTGGCCTACACCCCCGAGGGCGAGGTCGCCGGCATGGCGATCCCGTCGGCGACGCCGTACCACGTGAACGTCGGCTATCTCGGCGTGGTGCCCGAAATGCGCGGGCGCGGCTTCGTCGACGAGCTGCTCGGCGAGATCACCCGCTTCCACGCCGCCGGCGGCGCCGAGCGCATCACCGCGACCACCGACCTGGCCAACGCCCCGATGGCGGCGGCCTTCCACCGCGCCGGCTACCTCGTCTCCGAGATCCGGCTCACCCTGTCCAACGGCTAGCCGCGGTAGAAGCGCGCGACCGCCTCGAAGGCCTCCTTCGGCTCCCACGGCCGCCCCTCCAGCACCCTGACCAGGCCGTAGCTGCCCAGGTCCAGGTCGGCGGCGGGGTCGCCGGGGCGGTGCGGGTAGTCGTAGAGGGCGAAGGTGAAGACGAAGGCGGCCTCGACGCCGGCCGCCTCGAACAGCTCCAGCAGCTCGCGCACCTCGCGCGCCTGACCGGCCTCGTCACGCTCACGCACGCCGTTGACGCGCACCGGGACCCGGTCGGCGTCCACCTCGATCACCTCCAGGCCGCGCGCCCCGTCGCCCGCCGCGCCCCGGTAGGTGGCGCAGCCGAACTCGGTGATCGCCACCGGCTTGCCGAGCGCGACGAGCTGGGCCACGCCGTCGGCGAAGCGCCCGGCGCTGTCGGCCGAGCGGTACAGGTCCATCGACAGCACGTCGAACAGGCTCCAGTCCACCCGCTCGAGCTGGATGGCGGCGTAGGTGACCGGGCCGGCGAAGCGCTCGCGCACGACGGCGACGGCCTGGCGCAGGAAGGCGTTGAGCCGCTCGGCGAGCGGGCCGACCTGCTCGCGCACGGTGGCCGGGTCCAGCAGGCGGCGCAGCCGCTCGTCGGTGTCGCGGCCGGCGACGAAGCCCGGGTTCATCAGGCTGTGCTCGGCGCCGGTGACGAAGACGACGCTCGCGCCGGTGCGGCGCAGCCGTTCGGCGCGTTCGGCGCAGTCGGCGAACAGCTCCAGCATCTGCGCCTGGCTCTGCTCCAGCGGGTAGGGCGAGAACCACACCTCCAGCCCGAGTCCGGCGGCGATGGTCGCGGCCAGTTCGATGCGGTCGGGGTCGCCGCCCATGACGCGGACCGCGGTGCAGTGCAGCTCGTCGCGGATGACGCGCAGCTCGTGCTCGACGAGGTCGCGGTCGAACTGCGCCGCCCGGCCCACCCTGCCGTTGAGGACGAAGCCGGTGTCGTAGCTGACGCCTTTGATGCGCATGCCGTACTCCCAGACAGAATTTAAGGTACGTGACGTACCTTAAATGGCGTACGGCAAGCCAGGCAACCCCGGTGCGCGGGCTACGATCGCTCCCGTGAGTGGGCAGACGAGGCGGCGCGGGGCCGCCCTGGAGGAGGCCATCCTGCGGGCCGCCGCCGAGGAACTGGCCGAATCCGGCTACGCGGGGCTGACCATGGACCGCGTCGCCGCCCGGGCCGGCACCAACAAGAACGCCCTGTACCGCCGCTGGCCCAACCGCCTGGCCCTGGGCGTGGCCGCCTACCGCCGCCTGGCCCGCGACATCGCGCCGCCCGACACCGGCACCCTGCGCGGCGACGCCCTCGAACTGCTGCGCCAGGCCAACCGGCACTGGAGCTCGCCGCTCGGCGGGGTGCTGCGCGAGCTGCTGGTGGCCGCGGGCGGGAGCGGCGAGCTGCTGGCCGAACTGCGGGAGCATTCCGGCGAGGCGCTCGCCGCGCCGTGGCTGGCGATCCTGGAGCGTGCCGCCGCGCGTGGTGAGATCGCGGCCGAGATGCCGCATCCGCGGGTGGTGACGGTGGCGATCGTGCTGCTGCGCAACGAGTTCGTGGTGCGCGGGGTGCCGAGCGCGCCGGACGAGGTGCTGGCGGAGATCGTGGACGAGGTGTACCTGCCGCTGCTGCGCAGCCGCTGAAGAACCGCTGCGGCGAAGGGAGCCTCAGGCTCCGCTGTCCCCCAGGAGCGCGGCGGCGCCGGGGCCGGTGAGCTCGCCCGGCCGCACGGGGCGGCCGGAGACGGCGAGCAGGAGGGCCAGGGCGCTGCCGCGCACCTCCGCCCCGCCCCCGGAGCCGAATCGGACGTCGGTGGCGACCAGGCGCAGGCCCCGGGCCCGCTCCTTGCCGCCGCCCATGCCGACCCCGGTCTTGAGCTGGTGGGCCAGCGCGGCGGCGACGTGCTCGGCGGGGTACTGCCGCGACAGCCCGAGCGGGCGGCGGATGTCCTCGCCGTGCACGAAGGCCTCCACCAGGCGCGTGGCCGGCGGAGCCGGAGCGCTGCTGGTGCGGGAGGCGGCGGCGCGGAAGGCGTCCAGGGTGGCCTGCGGGTCGGCGGCGCGCTCGCGGGCCACCGCGGCGGCGTTGTAGCGGTCGAAGTCGAAGCGGGCGGCGGCCAGGCGCGCCAGGAAGCCCAGCTTGGTGGTCTTGGCGTCGTCGGCCAGGTGGGCCAGCACGTCGTGCACGTCCCAGCCGGGGCACAGGGACGGCGTGGCGAACCGTTCGGCCGGCACCTGCCGCAGGTCGTCGATCAGCGCGTGCCGTTCGGCGTGGACCACGGTCCAGATCTCGTTCATCGTCGGCTCCTCGTCCTCGCTAACTGAACTGTACCGTACAGGAAAGTTGTTTCTGTACTCAAGAGTTCAGTTGGCGTTAGGATGCGGACGTGGGCAAAGACAGCAGCACCAGACCAGCGCCGCCCTCGGGCCGGCGGGCCGAACGCAACCGGCAGGCGATCGTCGCCGCGGCGCGCGAGCTGTTCACGCGCGAGGGCTTCGAGGCCGGCATGGACCAGATCGCCGCCGAGGCGGGGGTGTCCAAGGTGACCGTGTACAACCACTTCGGCAGCAAGGAGGAGCTGTTCACCGAGGTCGTCGGGCAGGCGATGGGCGAGGCGCACACCACGATGGCCGAGCTCGCCGCCCGCCTGGCCGGCGCCGACGACGTGCGCGAGGTGCTGCTGGACACCGCCCGCGCCCTGGTGGAGGCGGGCACCGACCCGGCCCGGCTGGCGCTGCGCAACCTGGTCACCGGCGAGCTGCGCCGCTTCCCCGAACTCGGCCGGGCCTACCAGCACAGCGGCCCGGCCCGCTCGGCCGCCGCCCTGGGCGAGGTCCTGACCGAGCTGTGCGCGCGCGGCCGGCTGGACATCGCGGACGTGGAGGTCGCCGTCGTGCAGTTCTTCAGCCTGACGCTCTACCCGCATCTGATCGCCGCCTCCATCGGCGGCGCGCTGCCCGCGGACCTGGCCGACCGGCTGCTGCGCGACGGGGTCGAGCTGTTCCTGCAGCGCTACCAGGCGAGCTGAGGCGGTCTCACGCGCTCCACGCCTCGTGCACCGCGGTGACCGCCGAGGAGGCGGGCCGGCCGCCGGTGCGGGTGACGAGCGGCCGGCCGGGCACGGCGTGGCCGTCGACGCTGATCGAGGCGTGCTCGCACGGGATCACCTGCATCGACAGCCCGTGGCTGACGCCGCCCAGCGGGAAGTCGGGCTGCGCGAACGGCCGGGCGTCCAGCGGGCCGGTGATCGTGACCGCCAGGCCGGCCGCCTCGGCGAAGGCGCCCTCGCCGGGGTCGACGCGCAGCCGGACCTGCGCCTGCTCCACCCGCGGCGCCGGCCACGACGGCAGCGCCCGGGCCTCGTCGAAGCGGCGCACGAAGTACTCCTCGATCCACGCCGCCAGCGCCACGTCGCCGCCGGCCACCCGCAGCCCGGCGGGCGTCCACACCACCAGGGCCTGGCCGCTGCCGCGGGTGGACCAGTCGATGCGCCACAGCGAGGCGTACCCGGTGGGGGAGCCGCCCTCGTCGTACAGGGTCGCGAACGGGTTGGCTCCGGTCAGCAGCGGCCGGCGGGTCCGGTAGGTCATGGGGACGATCCTCCAGGCACCCGCACAAGGACGCGCACGCGGGGGCCGACTCAGGCCACCTCAACCGCCACCGCCTGCCGTACGGCGGGGGCGATCTCCTGCGCCCAGCGGCGGAGCGCGCGCTCGTCCTGCGTGCCGTGCTCGGCACTGAACAGGGTGAACCCGGCCGCGCCGTGCTCCAGCACGGCCCCGGTCAGCTCCTCGACCCACTGCTCGGCCGACCCGCCCAGCCAGCGGCCCTCGCGGTCGCGGGTGGCCGCCAGCGGCCGGTCGGTGATGCGGCCGGGCAGGTTGAACACGGTGCGGATCTGCCGCGGGTCGCGCCCGGCGGCGCGGGCGGCCTCGTCGATGATCGGCCGGGAGGCGCGGTAGCGCTCGCTCAGCCAGTCGGCGGCGTGCCCGGGGATCCAGCCGTCGGCGACGCGGCCGGTGGCGGCCAGCGAGCTCGGCCCGACCGAGCCGGTCCACACCGGGGGAGCGGCCACCGGGGCCGGCTCGATGCCGTCCACGCGGTAGTGCTCGCCGTGGAAGGTGACCGGCGCGCCGCCGCCCGACAGCTTCCTGATCAGCACGATCGCCTCCTCGAAGGCCGCCACCGCCTGCCCCGGCGTCAGGGCCGGCACGCCGAGGTCGGCGATGCGGCCCCACAATCCGCCCGCGCCCATGCCCAGCACCACCCGGCCGCCCGACAACGCCGACAGCGAGGTGATCGTGCGGGCCAGCAGGGGAGCGGGCCGGGTCGGCAGGTTGGTCACGTTGGCCAGCCCGGCGATGCGCTCGGTACGGCCCAGCAAGAAGCCCAGGGCGGCGTAGGCGTCCACCCGCCCGCCCAGGTAGGGGTGATCGGACAGCGAGAAGTGGTCGAGCCCGTCACGGTCGGCCTGCCGTACCAGGGCGAGCAGGGCGGGCAACTGCTCCAGGTCCGACGGGGCGCCGAAGCCGAACAGGACGTCAGTGGTGGTCATAGCGGTCTCCAACCCGTAGAGTTCGTGTCCCGAACCATATTGGTTCGGGACACGAACTTCAAGTCGGGGGCGGAGAAAACCGGTTGGGCCGCCGGCCCGCATGGCCCACCATCGAGACCATGGCCCTGACGCCCCACGACCTCGACCGGTTCGTCACCGACGGCTTCGTCCTGCTCGAAGAGGCCTTCCCCCGGCACCTGGCCGAGGAGTGCCGGGCCTTCCTGTGGCGCGAGACCGGCCTCCACCCCGACGACCCCGCCACCTGGACCCAGCCCGTCGTCCGCCTCCTGGGCTACGGCCAGCCGCCCTTCCAGGCCGCCGCCACCACCCCGCGCCTGCACGCCGCCTTCGACCAGCTCGCCGGCCAGGGCCGCTGGCACCCGCGCCAGGGCCTGGGCACCTTCCCCATCCGCTTCCCCCACCCCGACGACCCCGGCGACGCCGGCTGGCACATGGACGCCGGCTACAGCCCCGACGACGGCCGCAGCTACTGGCTCAACCTGCGCTCGCGCGGCCGGGCCCTGCTGATGCTGTTCCTGTTCTCCGACGTCGGCGAGCACGACGCGCCCACCCGCATCAAGGTCGGCTCCCACCTGGACGTGCCGCCCTTCCTGGCCCCGCACGGCGAGGACGGCGTCGAGATGTTCGAGCTGTGCCGCACCATGGACGCCGCCGGCCGCCTCGACGCCCCCGAACGCCCCGTCGCCCTGGCCACCGGCCGCGCCGGCGACGTCTACCTGTGCCACCCCTTCCTCATCCACGCCGCCCAGCCGCACCACGGCACCCGGCCCCGCTTCATGGCCCAGCCGCCGCTGCTGTCCACCGGCCCGCTCGACCTCGAACACGGCCCGCATACCCCGCTCGAACAGGCCGTCCTGCTCGGCCTGGGACGCTGACCGAGGCACCCGCCCGGAAAATGCGTCTTGTCCGGCGCGCGTTTGCCCCGCCATCGACGAGGTAGAGTCCCTCCTTGCCGATGAGTGACACCATCGCCGACTGGGCGACCAACCTGATGCAGACCCTCGGCGCCCCAGGCGCCGGGCTGGCCATCGCGCTCGAAAACCTCTTCCCGCCGCTGCCCAGCGAGGTCATCCTGCCCCTGGCCGGCTTCACCGCCGGCCGCGGCGGCATGGGCCTGGCCGAGGCGCTGATCTGGACCACCGTCGGCTCCGTCGTCGGCGCCCTGGCCCTGTACTGGCTGGGCGCCGCCCTCGGCCGCGACCGCCTGCTGGCCATCGCCCGCCGCATGCCGCTGATCAAGGTCTCCGACATCGAACGCACCGAGGCCTTCTTCCAGCGCCACGGCGGCAAGGCCGTCTTCTTCGGCCGCATGGTGCCCGTCTTCCGCAGCCTCATCTCCATCCCGGCCGGCGTCGAACGCATGCCCCTGGGCCGCTTCACCCTGCTCACCACGCTCGGCAGCGCCCTGTGGAACACCGTCTTCATCCTGGCCGGCTACCTGCTGGGCGACAACTGGGCCCTGGTGGAGGGCTACGTCGGCATCGGCACCAACATCGTCATCGGGCTGATCGTGCTCGCCTTCCTGACCTTCGCCGGCGTACGGCTGGCCGAACGCCACAAGGAACGCAAACGCTCCTAGGGCCGAGCCTCGTACACCAGGTTGAACGGCGTCTCGGCCACCCGCCGGAACCGGCTGAACCCGGCCTCGGCCGTCAGGCGCCGCACCGGCTCCTCCCCGGCCTGGGCGCCGAGGGCGTACCCGCCCTCCTGCGACAACGCGTTCGGCACGCACAGGAACGCCGAGAACGCGTAGTACACCCGCCCCACCGGATTGAGGTTGTCGGCCACGCTCTCCCCGGCCGCCGGCTCGACGATCATCCACGTCCCGTCCGGCGCCAGCCGCTCACGCACGTGCCGCGCCGCGCCCAGCGGATCGCCCATGTCGTGCAGCGCGTCGAACGTGGTGACCAGGTCGTACGGCCCGCCGCCGAAGTCCTGCGCCGAGGCCACCTCGAACCGCACCCGCCCGGCCGCCTCCCCGGCCTGCTTGCGCGCCGCCTCGATCGACCCGGCATGGTAGTCCGACCCGGTGAACGTCGAGTTCGGGAAGGCCCGCGCCATCAGCAGCGTCGAGGCCCCGTGCCCGCACCCGACGTCGGCCACCCGGATGCCGGCCCGCAGCCGCTCCACCACGCCCTCCAGCGCCGGCAGCCACGCGCCGACCAGGTTGGCGCTGTAGCCGGGACGGAAGAAGCGCTCGCACCCGGCGAACACCTCCCCGTCGTGCTCGTGCCAGCCCATCCCGTCGCCGGTCCGGAACGCCTTGGTGATCTCCTCGTCGGCCTTCAGCGCGCCCAGCGCGAGCTGGAAGGCGCCCGGCACGAAGATCGGCCCGTCCGGGTCGGTCAGCGCGAACGCCTGCTCCTCGGTCAGCCAGTACGACCCCGAGGCCGCGTCGTACTCCACGTACCCGCCGGCCGCCTGGCCGCGCAGCCACTCCTCCACGTACCGCACCGCCGTACCGGTGCGCTCGGCCAGCTCGTGCGGCCGCAACCGGCCCCCGGCCAGCGCCTTGTACAGCCCCAGCCGGTCACCGACCACCACGCCGCCGGCCCCCATCGTCGCGCCCAGATCGCCGACGAACCGGCCGACGAACTCCATCAGACGCCCCTCGTCCATGGACCTCCCCCTTCTTCGCTCTTCCGACAGACCCACCGTGCGGCCGCGGCGTGTGCGCGCACGTGTGAGAGCGTGGAAGGTGTGAAACCCGTGCATCTGGGCGCAGCCCTCGAATCCGCCGCCCCGCCCGCGCAGGTCTTCGCCGTGCTCACCGACTGGCCACGGCACGCCGAATGGATGGTCCTGACCCGCGCCGAGGTCCGCCGCGGCGACGGCCGCGGCCCCGGCAGCGTCATCGCCGCCTTCAGCGGCCTGGGGCCGATCGGCTTCCTCGACACCATGGAGATCACCACCTGGGAGCCGCCGCACCTGGTGATCATGCGGCACACCGGGCGCGTCGTGCGCGGCCGCGGCGCCATCCGGGTGCGCCCGTGGGGCGGGGGCGGCAGCCGGATCGTCTGGGCCGAGGAGCTCGACCTGCCCTTCGGCCCGCTGGGCCGGCTGGCCTGGCCGCTGGTGCGGCCGCTCATGCGCCGGCTGGTGCTGCTGTCGCTGCGCCGGCTGCTGCGCCTGGCCGGGCGGGGGGTGGGCGGCTGAGCCGCGCGTGTTTACCCTGGACAGCAGGGAGGTGGTGTCCCATGTCCGCCGAGCCGGCCTTCAACCACCGGCCCAAGGTCTGGCCCCAGGCCGCCCACGACGACGAGGTCGAGGACCCCGACACCTGCTGGGTGTGCGGCGTCAAGATCAACCCGCGGGACCGGTCGCTGCACGCCGGGGAGCTGGCGCCCTCGCAGCTCACCGACCCCGACGAGGAGTCCACCCGCGACTACGTCGAGACGCTGCTGCGGACCGAGCTGGCCGACACGCCGGTCTCGCTGCTGGACAGCCAGGTCGCCCTGCTGGCCCGCCGCGCCGCCGCCGCCCTGTACGCCCGCGGCGCCATCCGCCCCCGCCGCTCCGACTGGCGCCCCCGCCCCTGAACCCCCACCCCCGCGTCCCGGAGTGGCGCACGTTACCCTGGCGGGCGTGCCGAACCCCGCCGCACCCGCGCACCCCACCGGCCCCGCCGGCCGCCCCGCCGACCGCCTCGCCGACGTCAACGGCGTCCGCCTGGCCTACGACGTGCGCGGCCAGGGCCCGCTGGTGCTGTGCGCGCACGGCCTGACCTCCAGCCGCGCCGCCGAGGACGCCTCCGCCCTCCTCGACCACGACCACATCGCCGCAGCCGCCGGCCGTACCGTCGCCCGCTACGACGCCCGCGGCCACGGCCGCTCGCAGGGCCGCCCCGTCCCGGACGACTACCGCTGGCCCGCCCTGGCCGGCGACCTGCTCGCCCTGGCCGACCTGCTGCAGCCGCATGCGCCGGTGGCCGGCATCGGCGCCTCCATGGGCGCCGCCACCCTGCTGTGGGCCGCCGTACGCGAACCCGGCCGCTTCGACCGGCTGGTGCTGCGCATCCCGCCCACCGCCTGGCAGACCCGCACCGCCCAGGCCGCCGTCCTGGCCCAGAGCGCCAAAGCCCTGGAGCAGGCGGGCCTGCGCGCCTGGCTGGCCGCCGCCGGGCCGTCGCCGCAACCGCCGCTGTTCGCCGACGACCCCCTGCCGGTCCTGCCGCCTGCCGTACCCGAAGAGCTGCTGCCCTCGGTCCTGCGCGGCGCCGGCGCCTCCGACCTGCCCGACCCCGAGGACCTGGCCAAGATGGGCGTCCCGACGCTGATCCTGGCCTGGGCCGGCGACCCCGGCCACCCCGTCTCCACCGCCGAACGCCTGGCCGCCCTGCTGCCCGCCGCCGACCTGCACGTGGCCACCACCCGCGCCGAGCTGGCCTCCTGGACCGGCCGCGTCAGCGGCTTCCTCGCCGGGCCCGGCGGTGTTCTAGGCTGACCCGCGGCGGCGTAACGAGGAGAGGCCCGTGGCAGCAGGTGGATCCGGCGTCACCCCCGTCACCTTGACGGGCGTGCTCGAACGCATCACCTTCCAGGCCGAGGACACCGGCTACACCATCGCCCGCCTGGCCACCGAACGCTCCGGCGACGACCTGCTCACCGTCGTCGGGCCGCTGCTCGGCGCCCAGGTCGGCGAATCGCTGCGGCTGAGCGGCCGCTGGGGCTCCCACCCGCGCTACGGCCGCCAGTTCGAGGTCCACTCCTACGCCACCGTGCTGCCGGCCACCATCCAGGGCATCCAGCGCTACCTCGGCTCCGGCCTGATCAAGGGCATCGGGCCCAAGATGGCCGAACGCATCGTCGCCCACTTCGGCCTCGACACCCTCGACGTCATCGAACAGGCCCCGCACCGCCTGGTCGAGGTGCCCGGCCTCGGCCCCAAACGGACCAAGCTGATCGGCCTGGCCTGGGCCGAACAGAAGATCATCAAAGAGGTGATGATCTTCCTGCAGGGGGTCGGCGTCTCCACCAGCATCGCCGTGCGCATCTTCAAGGAGTACGGCGAAGCCGCCATCACCGTCGTCAAGACCCACCCCTACCGGCTGGCCGACGACGTGTGGGGCATCGGCTTCAAGACCGCCGACACCATCGCCCAGGCCGTCGGCATCCCGCACGACAGCCCCGAACGCGTCAAGGCCGGCCTGCGCTACACCCTGTCGCAGGCCGCCGACGACGGCCACTGCTACCTGCCCGCCCCCAACCTCGTCGCCGACGCCGTCAAGATCCTCGACGTGCCCGCCGACCTGGTCACCGCCTGCCTGGCCGAATCGGCCGCCGCCGAGGAGGTCGTGCGCGAGGACGTCCCCGCCGGCGAGGCGAGCGTCCCGGCCGTCTACCTGGTGCCCTTCCACCGCGCCGAGCTGTCCCTGGCCTCCGGCCTGCTCACCCTGCTGCACAACGGCCACGACCGCCTCAAGGCCTTCCACGACGTCGACTGGGCCAAGGCCGAGGCCTGGCTGCACGCCCAGACCGGCGCCGAACTGGCCGCCGAGCAACGCCAGGCGGTACGGCTGGCCCTCACCCACAAGGTCGCCGTCCTGACCGGCGGCCCCGGCTGCGGCAAGAGCTTCACCGTGCGCTCCATCGTGCTCATGGCCCGCGCCCGCAAGGCCAAGGTCATCCTGGCCGCCCCCACCGGCCGCGCCGCCAAACGCCTGGCCGAGCTCACCGGCCACGAGGCCACCACCGTCCACCGGCTGCTGCAGCTGCGCCCCGGCGGCGAGGCCACCTTCGACCGCGACAACCCCCTGCAGGCCGACCTCGTCGTCGTCGACGAGGCCTCCATGCTCGACCTGCTGCTGGCCAACAAGCTCGTCAAGGCCGTCGCGCCCGGCGCCCACCTGCTGTTCGTCGGCGACGTCGACCAGCTTCCCTCCGTCGGCGCCGGCGAGGTGCTCAAAGACCTGCTGGCCGCCCCCGACATCCCGCGCGTACGGCTGACGCAGGTCTTCCGCCAGGCGGCCGAGTCCGGCGTGGTGACCAACGCCCACCGCGTCAACGACGGCCGCCACCCCGTCCTGGAGGGCATGAAGGACTTCTTCCTGTTCCCGTGCGAGGAGCCGGAGGAGATCGCCGCGCTCACCGTCGACGTCGTCGCCCGCCGCATCCCGCGCAAGTTCGGCCTCGACCCCCGCCGCGACGTCCAGGTCCTGGCCCCCATGCACCGCGGCGCCGCCGGGGCCGGAGCGCTCAACCTCGCCCTGCAGGAAGCCCTCACCCCCGCCCGCGAGGACCGCCCAGAACGCCGCTACGGCGGGCGCGTCTTCCGCATCGGCGACAAGGTCACCCAGCTGCGCAACAACTACGACAAGGGCGCCGCCGGCGTCTTCAACGGCACCGTCGGCGTCGTCACCGACCTGCGCGGCGAGGAGTCGAAACTGACCGTCCTCACCGACGAGGACGAGCACGTCGACTACTCCTTCGACGAGCTCGACGAGCTCGCCCACGCCTACGCCGTCTCCATCCACCGCTCCCAGGGCAGCGAGTACCCCGCCGTCGTCATCCCGCTGGCCACCAGCGCCTGGATGATGCTCCAGCGCAACCTGCTCTACACCGCCATCACCCGGGCCAAGAAACTCGTCGTCATCGTCGGCTCGCGCCGCGCCCTGGCCCAGGCGGTGCGCACCCGCGGCGCCGGCCGCCGCCACACCGGCCTCACCCACCGGCTGCAAACCCGGCCGTAAAGCGCCCGCCCGCTGTTCGCCCCGGCTCCGCCGTACCCCCGCAGACCGCTTCGAGGCGACTCCGGGGGAGGGGTGAGCCATCTCTCCGCACCCCGCTTGACCCCGCTTGACCTCGCGGTTGACTGCGATGAGTGATCGAAATGTGACCGAACTCTGCGGAAGCATGCAGCGTCACATAAATAGGACCATTAAGGTTTTGTCACTATGTTGCACGTATGGGGGAGAGGATTGCCGTGAGGATTGCGCCGCCTTGGAGGAAGCCGGTCGCCGGCTTGGTCTTGGCGCTGGTGGCGACGCTTTCGGCCGCCTGCTCGGGCGGCCAGACCGCCGGGGGCGGCACCGGCGGCAACAACGGGGGCGAGGCCGCACCGCCCGCCACCCAGGCGCCACCGGCTCCGAAGATCCAGATCAGCCCCGCCACGGGTAATACCAAGGTCAAGCCTGACAAAAGAGTTGTCGTGGCGGCCAGTGGCGGCACCCTTGACGAGGTGAGCGTCCAGGCCGGCGGCCAGGAAGTGCGCGGCGCGTTCAACGCCGACCGCACCCGCTGGATCTCCAAGGAGCCGCTCAAGCCGTCCACCGGCTACACCGTCTCCGCCAAGGCCGGCCAGACCACCCAGAGCTCCACCTTCACCACGCAGAAGCCGGAACGCGAACTGAAGGTCATCGACGTCACCCCGGCGGTCAAGGGCGAGAAGGTCGGCGTGGGGGCGCCGATCATCGTCCGCTTCAACACCGCCGTCACCGACAAGAAGGCCGTCGAGCAGGCCCTGCAGGTCAACGCGGAAAAGCCGGTCGACGGCGCCTGGCGCTGGGTCGGCGACGACCAGGTCATCTACCGCACCGCCAAGTACTGGCCCGCCCACCAGACCGTCACCTTCACCGCCGCCATCACCGGCGTGCGCGGCGGCGACGGCCTGTACGGCGTCGCCGACCTGACCAAGAAGATCGAGATCGGCGCCCGGCAGATCGCCACCCTCGACGTCCGCAAGAAGGTCATGTACGTCCGCCACGACGGCAAGCTCGTGCAGACCATGAAGGTCAGCTCCGGCATGGGCACCACCCGCGAGTACACCACCACCTCCGGCATCCACCTCACCATGGAGGCGGTCAACCCGGTCTGGATGGAGTCGCCCGGCCGCAAGAAGGGCGACCCCGGCTACTACAAGGTGCTCATCAACCACGCCACCCGCATCTCCAACTCCGGCGAGTACGTCCACGCCAAGGACAACGTCTGGGCCCAGGGCGTGCGCAACGTCAGCCACGGCTGCATCAACGCCCGCCCCGACCAGGCGCGCTGGTTCTACGAGCACAACCAGCGCGGCGACATCGTCGACATCACCGGCACCAGCCGCAAGCTGGAGTGGAACAACGGCTGGGGATTCTGGCAGCTGTCGTTCAAGGAGTGGAAGAAGGGCAGCGCCCTGAAGTAACCCCACCGCGCCAAGCGAAAGGGGGGTGGCCGGTTGCTCCGGCCACCCCCCTTTTCGCCTTTCACGCCCCGGTCAGCTCGCGCTCCAGCACCATCCCCGGCCACGTCCCCACCGTGAACGGCTCGGCCCGCCGAAACCCGCAACTCTCGTAGAAGGCCACCAACCGGCCGTCGTCACCGGCGTAGCAGTCCACCCGCAGCACCGCCACGCCCAGCCGGGCCGCCTCGCCGTAGGACCACTCCAGCAGCGCCCGCCCCACCCCCAGGCCCGCGAAACGGCGGTCGGTCACCAGCGCCTGCACATACAGCTCGGCCACCTTGGCCGGCTCGACGTAGGCCGGCGGCACCGCACCCACCGTCACCGTCCCGGCCGGCACCCCGTCCACCTCGGCGATGCGCATCCCGCCCGACTCCGCCCAGGCGCGCACCTGCGCCTCGCGCTTGCCGTTGCCGGTGAACGGCTCCGACCCCCACTGCCCGGTCCGGCCCTGCGAGGCCAGCCACGCCACCGCGCTGTCGAACATCGCCAGCACCGCGCCGACGTCGGCCACCCCACCCTGTCGAATCTTCATCAGGCGACCATACTGGGACAGATGACGGTCCTTCATCTCAACTGCGGCACCATGCGGCCCGCCGGCGCGCCCCCCGTCGTCTGCCACTGCCTGGTCGTCGAGACCGCCCACGGCCTGGCCCTCGTCGACACCGGCCTCGGCCGCGGGCTCGGCCTGGCCTTCCGCTGGACCTTCAACCCCGACCTCGACCCCGCCGAAACCATGCCCGCCCAGCTACGCCGCCTCGGCTACGCCCCCTCCGACGTGCGCGACATCGTCCTCACCCACCTCGACCTCGACCACGCCGGCAGCCTGCACGCCTTCCCCGACGCCCGCGTCCACCTGCACGGGCGCGAACTCGACGCCGCCCGCCGCCCCGCCACCGCCGCAGAACGCCGCCGCTACCAGCCCGCCACCTGGGCCCACGGGCCGCTGTGGCGGCCCTACACCGACGAGGGCGACCTGTGGTACGGCCTGCGCGCCCAGCCGCTCGACAAGCTCGACGGGTTCGCGCTCGTCCCGCTGCCCGGGCACACCCGCGGCCACAGCGGCGTCGCCGTCCGCACCGGCGACGGCTGGCTCCTGCACGCCGGGGACGCCTACTTCTTCCACGGCGAGATCGCCGACCCGCCCTACTGCCCGCCCGCGCACCGGCTCCTGCAGCGCCTGGCCGCCGTCGAGCACGAACGCCGCCTGGACAGCCTCGAACAGCTACGCCGCCTGCCGGCCCAGGTACGCGTCTTCAGCGCCCACGACGCCACCGAACTGGCCCGCGACACCACCTGACCCGTCGTCTGTTTCCCCGCTGTTCGGTCTACGGCCCGCCTCAGATCAGGGCGAGCTGACCGGGTTCGGTCTTGCCCTGCCGTACCCCGCCCACCGGGGCCATCCCGCACGCCGCCGCCAGCGCCTCGATCTGCGCCACGATCCGCGCCTCATACCCCGCCGCCGGCATCCCCGGCCGGTCGTACACCTGCTCATACCGCTCCACCAGCCCCGGATGCCGCTCGGCCAGCCACGCGGTGAACCCCGCCCGCGTCGCCGCCGGCAACCGCAACACCACCGGCCACACCCCGCCGGCCCCCGCCGCCGCGATCCGCCGCACCGTCGCCTCCAACTGGTCGGCGCCATCGCTCAGCAACGGCAGCACCGGCCCCATCAGCACATGCACCGCCACCCCCGCCTCCGCCAACGCCGCCACCAGCTCCAGCCGCGCCTGCGCGCTGACCGCCCCCGGCTCCACCTCCCGCCGGATCCGCTCGTCCACGAACCCGATCGACACCGCCACCCGCACCCCCGCCCGCGCCAGCAGCCCCGCATCCCGCACCACCAGCGGGCTCTTCGTGTACACCGTCAGCGGCACCCCCGCCCGCCCGGCCGCCGCCACGATCGCCGGCATCAGCCGATAACGCGCCTCGGCCTCCTGGTAGCAGTCACCGGCCACCCCCACCGCCAGCTCCTCACCACCCCACGCCACCAGCTCCCGCTCCAGCCGCACCGCCGCGTTCGCCTTCACCACGATCCGCGCGTCGAAATCCCGCCCCGCGTCCAGCCCCAGCCGCCGGTGCGCCCCACGCGCCCCGCACCCCCGGCAGGCGTGCACGCACCCGCGATACGGCGAAACCCCCCACCGCTGCGGGATCCCCGCCCACGCCGGCACCCGCTCGATCACCGTGCGAGCCTGCGTCTCCAGCAGCCCCGCCCGCGCCACCGACCGGCGTTCGATCAGCGGCCGCTCATCCACCGCATCCACGAGCGAAAGCACGTCCCAGCCCACGACAAACAATGGAACACGCATTCGACCCAGCTCGCAAGGCACTCCACTAAAGTGACGCCCGACCCCCGCACCCAGCTCCGAAGGATCCGCCCCTGCCATGGCCTGGCTCCTGCTCGCCCTCGCCATCACCACCGAAGTCCTGGCCACCACCGCACTCAAACTCAGCGACGGGCTGACCAACTGGTGGAGCGCCGCCGTCGCCGCCGGCTACCTCGCCTCCTTCGTCCTGCTGGCCCAGGTGCTGAAACTCCAGCTCGGCATCGGCACCGCCTACGCCGTCTGGTCCGGCGCAGGCACCGCCGCCATCGCCGTCATCGGCGCCGTCTTCCTCGGCGAGACCCTGTCCGCCGCCAAGATCGCCGGCATCGCGCTCATCATCGCCGGCGTCGTCGTCCTCAACCTCGCCGGCGGCCACTGAACGGCGCCGACCCACGCTGAAATCCCAGGTCGAAACCCGCTCGCACCCGCCCGAACGCCGCTCGTAGACTGCACCACGTGCTGAAGCCGACCCTTCCCCTCACCACCGAACGCCTCGTGCTGCGCGCCTTCACCCCCGGCGACCTCGACGCCCTGTACGCCTACAGCTCACGCCCCGACGTCGCCCGCTACCTGTACTGGGAACCGCGCGACCTGCCCGCCGCCCAGGCCGCCCTCGACAGGAACCTCAACCGCACCGCGCTCAACGCCGAAGGCGACGTCCTCGAACTGGCCGTCACCCTGCGCGACAGCGGCGAACTCATCGGCAGTGTCCTGCTCATCTGGACCAGCCAGGCCCACCAGCAGGGCGAGATCGGCTACATCCTGCACCCCGGCCACCACGGCCGCGGCTACGCCCCCGAAGCCGCCCGCGAACTGCTCCGCCTCGGCTTCGAAGACCTCCACCTGCACCGCATCACCGGCCGCCTCGACGCCCGCAACACCGCCTCCGCCCGCGTCCTGGAAAAACTCGGCATGCGCCGCGAAGCCCACCTGATCGAGAACGAGTTCGTCAAGGGCGAATGGGTCGACGAGGCCGTCTACGCCATCCTCGCCACCGAATGGCGTGCCCAGCAGTGAACGCCCTGATCGACGCCAAGGACCTGTTCGAGGCCGACCCCGGCTTCCTCAACACCGCCAGCTACGGCCTGCCGCCCCGCGCCGCCAGCCAGGCCCTCGACACCGCCCTGGCACAGTGGCGGCGCGGCAGCACCGACTGGAGCACCTGGGACGCCGCCACCGACCGCGCCCGCGCCGGCTTCGCCCGCCTGCTGGACACCACCCCCGACCACGTCACCATCAGCTCCACCGGCGCCCAGCTCGTCTCCAGCATCGCCACCGCCCTGCCACCCGGCGCCCGCGTCCTGGTCCCCGACATCGAGTTCACCAGCAACCTGTTCCCCTGGGCCCAAGCCGCCACCGTCGAGACCGCCCCGCCCGACCGCCTGGCCGACGCCATCCACCCCGGCCTGGACGCCGTCGCCTTCAGCCTCGTGCAGTCCGCCACCGGCCAGGTCGCCGCCCTCACCGACATCATCACCGCAGCCCGCGCCCACGACCTGCTCGTCGTCACCGACGCCAGCCAGGCCGCCGGCTGGCTCCCCTTCACCACCGACGGCCTGGACGCCGTCGTCTGCTCGGCCTACAAATGGCTCATGGCGCCACGCGGCGCCGCCTTCGCCTACACCTCGCCCCGCCTGCGCGAACGCATGCGCCCCCTGGCCGCCAACTGGTACGGCACGCCCGGCCACGCCGGCTACTACGGCCTGCCCATGACCCTCTCACCCGACGCCGCCGCCTTCGACCTGTCACCGGCCTGGTTCTGCTACGTCGGCGCCGCACCCGCCCTCGACCTCATCAACGAGATCGGCGTGCCCGCCATCCACGCCCACAACCTCGCCCTGGCCAACCGCTTCCGCGCCGGCCTCGGCCAGCCGCCCGGCGACAGCGCCATCGTCACCACCCCCGGCGCCGACGCCGCCAAGCTCCAGGCCGCCGGCGTCCGCGCCGCCGTACGGGCGGGGAACCTGCGCGCCTCCTTCCACCTGTACAACACCACCGACGACGTCGACCGGGCACTGGAGGCCCTGGCATGATCCTGCACCTGGCCCTGGAACGCGACTGGCGGCAGGCGGGGGAGACCTACACCGTCTCCACCCTCGGACGCACCCTCGACCAGGAGGGCTTCATCCACTGCAGCGCCGACCTCGACCAGCTCGACGGCGTCGCCGCCGCCTTCTACGCGGGCGTCACCGAACCGCTGCTGGTGCTGCACATCGACCCCGCCGGGCTGGACGTGCGCGTCGAGGGCGGCTTCCCGCACCTGTACGGCCCGCTGCCCCGCACCGCCGTCACCACCATCACCTTCTACCCGCCCACCACCTGACCCGCCTCCCCTGCCGTTTCCCGAGCCCGTCTGCTTCTGATTCCGGCTGTTTGTTCCCGGCCGGCCCGTGGGCCGGCCCGGAAACTGTCGGACCGCCCCCGTAGGCTCACACCCGCCCACCCCGCCGACCGCCCGAAGGACACCCAGCCGCATGCTCACCATGGCCGCAACCAACCGGATCCACGCCGGCCGGATCGGCGCCGTCGTGGGCCGCAACGTCGGCGCCCTGCGCTCGGGCCCCGCCTACTGGCTCGTCCTGCTGTCCGGCTTCTTCGAGCCCCTGCTCTACCTGCTGTCCATCGGCGTCGGCGTCGGCGCCCTGGTCGGCACCATCCCCACCGCCCACCACGGCGAGATCCCCTACGCCACCTTCGTGGCCCCCGCCATGCTCACCGTCTCCGCCATGTCCGGCGCCCTGTCGGAGACCACCTTCAACTTCTTCTTCAAGCTCCGCTACGCCAAAACGCTCGAAGCCGTCCTGGCCACCCCCGTGCGCCCCATCGAAGCCGCCCTGGGCGAGCTCATCTGGGCCGTCATCCGCGGCACCGTCTACACCCTCGCCTTCCTCCTGGTCATGGTCGCCTTCGGCCTGACCACCCCCGCCGGAGCCCTGCTCGCCCTGCCGATCACCCTCCTGGTCAGCTTCGCCTTCGGCGCCATCGGCATGGTCGCCTCCACCTTCATGCGCGGCTGGCAGGACTTCGACCTGCTCACCGCCGCCCAGTTCTCCCTCTTCCTGTTCTCCGGCACCTTCGCCCCCGTCGACACCTACCCCACGGCCCTGCAGTGGCTCGTCTACGCCACCCCGCTCTACCACTCGGTCGAACTCGTCCGCGCCGCCACCATGCTCACCCCCACCCCGGGCCTGGCCCTGCACGCTCTCTACCTGGTGGCGATGCTCGCGATCGGCATGAAGATCGCCGCCCACCGCATGGAGAAGATCCTCCTCAAATAGCGCCCGGGGGGCCTCGCAAGAATCTTCAAGACCCCCGGCCCCCGCCCGGCCGATCCTGGCTGCCATGACCGCACCACCCGCCCCGGCACCACCCGACTCCGCGCCAGCCGACTGCGCGCCGGCCGTCCGGCGCGGCCCGATGCTCGCCGTCCTGCTCACCGGCCAGGCCATGGCCTCCATGGACGGCTCCATCGTCTCGGTGGCCGCCCAGACCCTGCGCGAAGACCTCGACGCCGACGGCAGCGCCATCCAGCTCATCGTCTCCGGCTACCTGCTCACCACCGGCGTCCTGCTGGTCTCCTGCGCCCGCCTCGGCGACCTGCTCGGCCAGCGCCGCGCCTTCCTGCTCGGCCTCGGCTGGTTCACCACCGCCTCCCTGCTGTGCGGCCTGGCCCCCGACGCCACCACCCTCGTCCTGGCCCGCATCGCCCAGGCCGTCGGCGCCGCCCTGCTCACCCCGCAGATCTTCGCCCTCATCCAGCAGCACTGGGACGCCACCGCCCGCCGCACCGCCATCGGCCTCTACAGCATGGTCCTGGCCCTCGGCGTCGCCCTCGGCCAGGTCCTCGGCGGCCTCATCGTCAGCACCGACCTGTTCGGCCTGTCCTGGCGCCCGGTCTTCCTGCTCAACGTCCCGATCGGCGTCGCCGTACTGATCGCCGGACCCCGCCTGCTGCCCCGCGCCCGCCCCGACACCCGCGCCCGCCTCGACCCGGCCGGCGTCGCCGTCCTCACCCTGGCCATGACCGCGCTCACCCTGCCGCTCATCTTCGGCCCCGGCCACGGCTGGCCCGCCTGGGCCTGGATCACCCTGGCCGCCGGCGCCGCCCTGCTGGCCCTCTTCGCCCGCCACGAGACCCGCGCCCGCCACCCGCTCCTCGACCCCGCCGCCCTGCGCCCCGCAGGCGTCAAACCCGGCCTGGCCGCCTGCTGGCTCGTCATGGGCGCCTACACCGTCTTCGTCCTCACCCTGACCCTCACGTCACCGCCGCCCTCACCGTCCTGCTCCTGGCCGGTACGGCCTGCGCCCTGCGCGTCACCCGGCGGGGGAGCGGCCCCCGCACCGAGGACTAGGCGGCCACCGGCAGCTGCGAGAACCCGCGGATCGTCACCGAGGGCCGCAACCGCCCCGCCCCCGCCGCCCGCAACCCCGGCAACCGCTCGGCCAGCACCCGGAAGGCGATCTCCCCCTCGATCCGCGCCAGCTGCGCCCCCAGGCAGTAGTGCACCCCGCTGGAGAACGCGAAATGCTCCGCGGCCTGCGCCCGCGTGATGTCGAACACCCCCGGATCGGCATACACCGCAGGATCACGGTTGGCCGCCGCCAGCACGGTCAGCACCTGCGTGTCCCGCCGCAACCGGCGCCCGCCCAGCTCCACCTCACGCTGGACCACCCGCCCGGTCAGCGGCACCGGCGGATCGAAACGCAACACCTCCTCCACCGCCCCGGCCGCCAGCCCCGCGTCGGCGCGCAGCAGCTCCCACTGCTCACGATGGCGCCCGAAGAGGTGCACGCCGTTGCCGATGAGGTTCACCGTCGTCTCGAACCCCGCGATCAGCAGCAACTGGCACGTGGAGACCAGCTCCCCGGCCGTGATCCGCTCCCCGTCGACCGCGGCCGCCAGCACGCTGATCACATCCTCACCCGGATCGGACCGCCGCCGCCCGGCCAGCTCCTCGAACAGAGCCGTCATCGACCGCGTCGCCGCCGCGAACTCCGCCCGCTCACGCACCCCCAGCCGGCCGTCCATCGCCAGGCCGGTCAGTGTGCCGTACCGGGCGAAATCCCCGCGCCGCTCCTCCGGGATGCCCAGCAGCTCACTGATCACCGCGATCGGCAACGGCGCCGCGAAATCCGCGATCAGATCGAACGGGCCCGCCCCGGCCCGCTCCAGCAGCCGCCCGGCCAGCTCCTCGATCCGCGGCCGGAACGCGTTGATCAGCTTGGGCCGGAACGCCGGCGCCACCAGCCGCCGCAACCGGCTGTGGTCGGGCGGGTCCAGCTCCAGCAGCGACGGCGCCATCCCCAGCGGGATCGCCTGCGAGGCCGGCAGCCGCCCGGCCGAGTCCCGCATCCCGAACTCCGGCCCCCGCAACACCCGCGAGCACAGCTCGTGGGAGGAGACCGCGGCGTACCCGATCACGCTGCGGTAGACCGGCCCCCGCTCCCGCAGCCGCTCATACAACGGCCACGGATCCTGCCGCGGCACGTACAGCGGCGCGATCCGGTCCCCGCAGGCGGCCAGCGTGCGCGCCGCCGCCCGGATCGCCAGGTCCTTCATCATGGACATGCTTCCTCCTCGGGTCCGCGGCGCACGTCGCGCCGGCCATCTCCTCAGGACGGTGCGCCGATCCCGCCCAGCAACGTCGACACCACCAGATCAGGCGCGTCCAGCGGCGCCAGCCGGCCCAGCGTGATCGCCTCCCACGCGCTGTAGACCAGCCCGTGAAAGGTCAGCGCCGCCCACCACACCGGCACCTCGCCGCGGAAGATCCCGCCCCGCTGCCCCTTGCGGATCAGCTCCTCGACCGGCTCGTCGAAGGCCCGGATGCGCGCGGCCAGTTCCTCGTCCAGGTCGAGCGACGGCTGGCGCGCCAGGAACTCGATCCGCGGCCCCAGCGGAATCACCGCCGTGACCAGCCGCCGCAGCGCCTCCAGCACCTGCTCGTCCGGCACGTCGAGGCCCGCCTCGCCGAACGCCTTCTCCACCCGGTCCACCGCGTCGTGGGCCACCGCCACGAGCATCGCCTGCCGCGTCGGATACCGCTTGGTCAACGTCGTGCGCCCCACCCCGGCCGCGGCGGCGACATCGGCCATCGACGCGGACGGATCAGCGATGAGCACCTCGGTGGCGACATCCAGAATCGACTGCCGCGTGCGGGACGCCCGAAGCCCCTCATGACCGATCATGCACCGAAGTGTACAACGATGTCCCCCTTAGGGGCTAGGGCGTCCCCAGGGGTCAAGGCGACGGACCATCCGGGAGCCCGGCAGACTGTCACCCGTGAACAGGAGGGTCCGCACCGCCCTGGAGGCCATCGCACTCCCGCCCACGGCCTTCCTCGGCTCCGGCTGGCCGTGGCGAGCACTGGGATACCTGGCGTGCAGCGCGGCCCTGTGCGGGCTCGCGGTGCTGGCAGGCGCCGGAATCAGCACGCTCGAACAGACCTGGGCCAGGGGAGCGGCCACCCTCGCAGGGGTGTGCGCCGCCGTACCCCTGGTGGGCCGGCTCGAACAACGACGCCTGCCCTGGGTGGACCGCAGAGCAGGCGGTACGGTCACCCCCAAGCGGGCCGCAGGAGCCGGACTGGCGTCACTGCTGATCCTGAGCTGGATCGACGTCATCATGGTCGGCCTGACCGTCGCCGGCCCCATCCTGCTGATGCTCACCCCCCTCGTCCAGCCGCCCGACGCCATCGCCACAGGCCCCGCACTCGCCGTGACCGCGGCAAGCCTGCTGCTGCTCCCACCCGCCGCCTACACCTTCACCGCCTGGGCCGGAGCACGCGGCGCGATCATCCGAGGACTGCTCGGCGGCAAGGACGCCGAACTCGAAGAAGTCCTGCGCTCCCGCGCCCGCCTGGTCGACGCCTTCGAAGTCGAGCGCCGCCGCATCGAACGCGATCTCCACGACGGCGCCCAGCAACGCCTGGTCGCCCTGTCCATGCGGCTCGGCCTGGCCAGACTCGACCTGCCCGCCGACTCACCCGCCGGCGAACAACTCGCCCTGGCACACGAGGAAGCCAAGCGCGCCCTGACCGAACTACGCGAACTGATCCGCGGCGTGCACACCCAGGTCCTGACCGACCGCGGACTGGCCGCAGCCGTACGGGAGGCAGCCGACCTCGCCACGATCCCCGTGGACCTCGACCTGGTGATCGAACCACGCCCCCCGGCCGACGTGGAGATCGCCGCCTACTACGCCGTCACCGAATCCCTGGCCAACATCGCCAAACACAGCCGAGCCCAGCACGCGTCGATCCGCGCCCGCCTCCAGGACGACACGCTGACGCTCCAGATCGAGGACGACGGCCAAGGCGGCGCGGACCCGGCCCGCGGCACCGGCCTCATCGGCCTGTCGGACCGCCTCGCCGTCCTCGAAGGAACCATCGCCGTGACCAGCCCGCAAGGCGGGCCCACCCGCATCCGGGTCGACATCCCGGTACCCCACTCGAGAAGGGACACCCATGCGGGTCGTGATCGCTGAGGACGACGTGCTGCTGCGGGAGGGACTCGCCGGACTGATCGCACGCTTCGGACACGAGGTCGTCGCCTCCGTCGGCGACGCCGCAGCCCTGACCGAGGCGGTGCACCAGCATCGCCCCGACGTCGTGGTGACCGACGTACGAATGCCACCCGGATTCACCGACGAAGGACTCCGGGCCGCCGTCGCCCTGCGCACGCAGACACCGCTGCCGGTGCTCGTGCTCAGCCAGTACGTCGAGCAGACCTACGCCGCCGAACTCCTGGACTCCGGCGGCGGCGCCGCAGTCGGCTACCTCCTCAAGGACCGGGTGGGGGAGGTGACCGAATTCGTCGACGCGCTCACCAGAGTGGCCGCCGGCGCCACCGTCGTCGACCCCGAGGTCGTACGGCGGCTCCTGCGACGCAGGCGCGACCCGCTCCACCGGCTCACCCCCCGCGAACTGCAAGTCCTCGGACTGATCGCCGAAGGACGCGCCAACGCCGCCATCGCCAGGCAACTCGTCGTCACCGACGCCGCCGTCGCCAAGCACATCGCCAGCATCTTCACCAAGCTCGACCTGCCCCCCACCGGCGACGGCCACCGGCGCGTCCAAGCCGTCCTGGCCTACCTGAACGAGCGAAGGTAGTGCCAGCTCTACCTCCCAGGCTCGCCCGCACGCCAATGTGCCCCCAGGCCCCCGCCGCTTGAATCGACACCATGAACAACGACTTGCCCGGCAGATGGATCGAAGGCACCGGACTCATCGCGGGCCCGCTGCTGGTGGCGACGGGCGTACTGCTGAAACTCGGCCACGACGCGTTCTTCCCCGCCCAGCTCGCCGCCTTCGCCGACAACCCCACCCAGATGACCGCCGCCTACAGCTGTCTCGCCGCCGGGATCGTGCTGCTGTGCCCGGCCGTCCTGGCCGTGGCCAGAAGGATCGGCCTCACCCACCCGCGCTGGGCGCAGTGGGGGCTGGCCCTGACCCTCGCGGGACTGTTCGCCCGCGCCTTCCACGCCGGAGTGAGCCACCTGGCCTTCCAACTGGTGACCGTCCAAGGCACCAGTACGGCACAGCAGGCCGTGAGCGCGCAGTACGGCTCCTTCCACATCTTCCAGACCATCAACCTCGCGACCATGGCCGGCTGGATCGTCCTGGCGGTCGCCGCCTGGCGCTCCGGCGCCCTGAGCCGGGTGGCGTCGGTCGGCCTGGCCTTGATGGCGGCCATGCCGGTCGGGGTACTCAAGGGCACGGGCGTGATGTCCATCGTCGCCGCAGCGGGCCTGTGCGTGGCCCTGATCCCGCTCGGCGTCAAGGTCCTGTCGCAAGGGCCGGCGCCGCGCTGGTGGACCTACCCCCTGGCCGCCGTCATCGCGACGGCCGGAGCCTTCATCAGCCTGGCCGGCTGACACCACCGGACGGCCAGGCCGCGATCATGAGCGACCGCGGGAAAGGGGGAGACCCGGCTCCTTTCCCGTCCTTTCCCGTCCTTTCCTTCATCTCCCCGTACGTTTCCGTCCTTTCCCGCAACCACATGCGACCGCCGCCGCGGCCGAGGCACCATGGGGTGCATGCCGCGAGCCCGCCCACGCCTCGCGCGCGCTCTCCGGCGCCTGCTCGAACCGGCGCCGCAACGACCAGCGCGCCCCCGCACCGGCACCCGCCACCCGCGGCCGGTCACGAACACGACCACACGAACCGCACGAACCGCCGACAGGGCCCGCCTCCTGCGGCAACAGGCCGAGATCGAACGACTCCGCGCCGAACTGGCCGCGCGAGAACACCACGACGCCGCTCACCAGGCAGCGGCGACGCCACGGCACGTGGGGCGAGCGGTGCACTGGTGGACCGCCACCGGCACCGCCCTCGCCGGACTGGCCGCCGTCCCAGCGCTGGTGATCTCGATGAACGCGCTGGCGATCAGCGAGCAGCAGCGGGCCGACACCCACGCCGCCTTCATCGGCCGGGTCGCACTCCAGCCCGAGACCGGCTGGGCCTCAGAGATCCTCGACGGAGGCCAACTCGTCGTCACCAACGCGAACTCGATGCCCACCGAGCTGTTCCTCAGCATGAAGGTGACCGCCGGATCCTTCCAGCAGGCCTACGACTTCCAGGTCGAGATCGACGCCTGCACCCAGTTGACCATCGACACGGTCGAGATGGAGCTCGACACCAGCCAGGGCTGGGAAGGCATCAACCACGCCTACGTCCACAACCCCCTCGACGGCCGCTGGTGGAAGTATCCGCCGGCCGGCGACCTCATCCCCGCCCACCCGGTCGCACGGGAGATCGCCGTCCCTAGCCGCTACAAGTCGCTCCCGCCCGCGTTCGAGTCCGTGGGCAAGACCAAGGACCTCTCCGGCTGCGTCTGACCGGCCCACCCTCCAACGGCCGGTGCACAGCAGAGCTTCGACGACCCGCCCTCGGCCTCAGTCGCGCAGCCGGCGAGCGAACGCCACCGAAGCCCACCACGTGCCCAGCGCCACGAACGCCACCAGCACCCCCACATGCGCCACCAAAGGCCACGGAGTCGCATCGCCCAGGATCGCCGCCCGGCACAACACCACCGCATGCCACAGCGGCGACACCCACGCCAGCACCCGCAACGCGCCCAGCTCGTCCACCGGGAAGAACACCCCGGAAAACAACGACGCCGGAATCATGACAAACCGGAACAACAGCGCGAAATAGCTATCATGCTCGATCGACGCCGCGAACGCCGTCACCGGAGCCGCCACCGCCACCGTCAACAACGCGGCGACCAGGGGAGTGGCCAGCACCCACGGCGACGCCACCACCCCGAACGCCCACACCACCGCCAGGAAGACCACAACCGCGATCTCCACCCGCACGACCAGATACAACAACCAGCCCCGCAACATGTCGCCCACCGACACCCGCGTGGCATACATCGCATGCGCCGAACGATCCCACTTGAACGACCCCAGCACCGGATACGTCGACTCACCCACCGCCATCTGGAACGCCGTCGACGCCAGCACCCCCGGCACGATCCACGCCGCGTAACTCACCCCGCCGAGCTCGCCCACATACTGACCCACCCCCAGCCCGATACTGGCCAGGAACAACAACGGCAACGCGAACGACGAGAACACCGACGCCCGCCACAACCGCTTGTACAACACCATGTACCGCTCGAACACCGCATACGTCGGATGCGCCATCAGTCCACCAACGTCCGGCCGGTCAGGTGCAGGAACACATCCTCCAGCGACGAACGCCGCACCAGCACACTCGACGGCGCCAACCCCCGCCGATGCACCTCGTTCACCGCCGCGTCCCCGTCCTTGGCATACAGCAGAATCCGATCCGGCAACGGATCCACCCGATCACCGATCCCGTCCAGCGCCGGCACGAACCCCGCCAACTCCTCCAGCCCGAACCGCAACTCCACCACCTCAGGGGAGGAGTACTGCCCGATCAACGACCGCGGCGACCCCTCCGCCACGATCCGCCCACCGTCCATCACCACCAGCCGATCACACAACTGCTCGGCCTCATCCATGTAATGCGTCGTCAGCACCAGCGTCGTGCCCCGCTGCTTCAACCGGAACAACCGCTCCCACAGCAGATGCCGCGCCTGCGGATCCAGCCCCGTCGTCGGCTCGTCCAGCAACACCAGCTCCGGATCGTTGACCATCGCCCGCGCGATCGTCAACCGCCGCTTCATCCCGCCCGACAACGGCTCCACCATCGACGAAGCCTTCTCCGTCAACTGCGCGAACTCCAGCAACTCCACAGCCTTCGCCCGCGCCTGCGCCCGACTCAACCCGAAATACCGGGCATACGTCGTCAGATTCTCCCGCACCGTCAGATCAGGATCCAGATTGTCCAACTGCGGACACACACCCAGCCGCGCCCGGATCGACGGACCCTCCGACACCGGATCCCGCCCCAAAATCCGCAACTCACCCGCCGACGGCAACGACACACAACTGATCATCCGCATCGTCGACGACTTACCGGCCCCGTTCGGCCCCAGAAACCCGAACGCCTCGCCCGGCGCCACCTCCAGGTCGATCCCATCGACCGCGGTGAAGTCACCGAAGCGCTTCACCAGCCCACGCGCGTAAATCAACGGAGAGTCAGACACGCAGCAGACCCTAGCCGCCGCCACCGACACTTCCGCAACCCGATAATGACCCCATGAACCCCCGGCAGGCCGCCCAGCACTTCGCCGACACCTGGCAACACGGCTGGAGCACCCACGACGTCGACACCATCGCCGCCCTCTACCACGACGAAGCCGTCCACACCTCCATGCCGTTCCGGCCCCCGCACCACGGCAAAACCCAGATCACCGACTACATCCGGCGCTCATTCCACGACGAGACCAACCCCCGAGCCCGCTTCGCCGTACCCCTCGTCGACGGCAACCACGCGGCCATCGAATACCACGTCACCACCGACCAGGCAACCCTGTCCGGCTGCGTCTTCGTCACCTTCGACCCAGACGGACTCGCCCGCACGACCCGCGACTACTGGCACGAGTCACCGAACGCCACCGACCTCACACACGCACCGGGGGAGTGAGCGAACCCACCGGGCGCACCATCTGCCGCGTCACCTCTTCCGCCGACGCCGACGCCGGGGCCTGCACCGGACGGCGCGGCGCGCACCCACCCCGGCAGTAACCGTTCGTCACGATCAGCCGCCCACGCAGCGGCGTGTAGGCGTCACGACCGGAGGCGGGCAGGACTCCCTGGCACACCTGGCACAAGACTGTGTCGTTCCCCACGGGTGCACTCCTTTATCCAGATGTAGCTACTGGCAATCAGACTATGTGCGTACATCACAGACGTGTCGCTATTTCCACGGGCCGTCAAGATAAACGTCAGGGGGCGGAAGAGGGTCTACTTGACATAATGTTCATTATCGAGCATATCGGGTGATAGGGTTCGTACAGGATCATCACCCGAGCGTACGGCTTGCTCGCCCCATCGGTTTCGGGTGGCGGGCGCCCGGGATCCGGTCGGCGGCGGGATTCGCCTGCCGTACCGGCGATTGTCGTGGGCCGGCACCAGGGCGTGCGCGGCGTGTGGCGCGTTACCATCGAGGCATGCCGAGCCTGGCGATCTCCACATCCGGCCTGATCGTTGTGACCATCCTCGTGACCGCGCTGCTCCTCGCGCTGATCATGCTGGCGGTCCGATTCGTCCACCGGCCTCCGACCACCGCCCCCAGCGGCGAACTCCTCGAAAGAATCCGCGACCTCAAGGCGCGCGGCCTCGTCCAGGACGCCGTGCTGCTGGTGCGCGGCGAGGCCGGGATGAGCCACCGTGCCGCGGTCCGGTTCGTCCGCCGTCTTTGAACCGTTCTTGGCCGGACAATATCCCATACCAGACAGAAGGTGAATTCTGTCTGGTATGGGATTTACTCTCGCCGGAAGGGACGGTTGACCCAGTCGCCTCGTCGATCACCCCCTCCTTGACGTACGGCGGAGCATCCCGTGACCCCGGGCGCGTGACCGCCCCGCCCGCACCCCGCCACGCCGACGCCACACCGGGCCCACCTTCCGCTGCCGCATCTCATATCTGAGATATGGTTGCCGACTATGGCAGACGACTACCTCGCCCGCATCGGACGGCTCATCCGCGACGCCCGCCAGCACCGCGGCTGGACGCAGTTGCAGCTCGCGGACGCCCTGGGCACCAGCCAGAGCGCGGTCAACCGCATCGAGCGCGGCAACCAGAACATCAGTCTTGAGATGATCGCCAGAATCGGTGAGGCGCTCGACAGTGAGATCGTCTCTCTGGGGTACTCGGGTCCCATGCATCTGCGTGTGGTGGGCGGCCGCCGGCTGTCGGGCAGTATCGACGTCAAGACCTCGAAGAACGCGTGCGTGGCGCTGCTGTGCGCGTCGCTGCTGAACTCCGGCCGCACGATCCTGCGGAACGTGGCGCGGATCGAGGAGGTCTACCGGATTTTGGAGGTGCTGTCCTCCATCGGCGTGCGGGCGCGCTGGATCAACGGTGGCGATCTGGAGATCGTCCAGCCGGCGCGGCTGGAGCTGGAGTCGATGGACACCGAGGCGGCTCGCCGTACCAGAAGTGTGATCATGTTCCTGGGGCCGCTGATGCGGCGGATCGACCGCTTCACCCTCCCCTACGCCGGCGGGTGCGACCTGGGGACGCGGACGGTGCAGCCGCACATGACGGCGTTGCGGCAGTTCGGGCTGGAGGTGACCGCGACGGGTGGTTTCTACCACGCGGTCGTCGACCCGGAGGTCTCCCCCACGCGCGCCATCGTGCTGACCGAGCGTGGCGACACGGTGACGGAGAACGCGCTGATGGCGGCGGCGCGGCACGACGGGGTGACGGTGATCCGCAACGCCTCGTCGAACTACATGGTGCAGGACCTGTGCTTCTTCCTGGAGGAGCTCGGGGTGCGGGTCGAGGGCATCGGGACGACGACGCTGACCGTGCACGGGGTGGCGCAGATCGACGTGGATGTGGACTACTCCCCCAGCGAGGATCCGGTCGAGGCGATGTCGTTGCTGGCGGCGGCGGTGGTCACCTCTTCGGAGCTGACGATCTGCCGGGTGCCGGTGGAGTTCCTGGAGATCGAGCTCGCGGTCCTGGAGGAGATGGGGCTGGAGTGTGATCGGGGTCCGGAGTACGCGGCGGCCAACGGGCGGACCCGGCTGGTGGATCTGACGGTGTTGCCGTCGAAGCTCCGCTCCCCCATCGACAAGATCCATCCGATGCCGTTCCCGGGGCTGAACATCGACAACGTGCCGTTCTTCGCGGCGATCGCGGCGGTGGCGCAGGGGTCGACGTTGATCCATGACTGGGTCTACGACAATCGGGCGATCTATCTGACGGAGCTGACGCGGCTGGGGGCGTCGGTGAAGCTGCTGGATCCGCATCGGGTGCTGGTGGAGGGGCCGACGCGGTGGCGTTCGGCGGAGATGATGTGCCCTCCGGCGTTGCGTCCGGCGGTGGTGGTGTTGCTGGCGATGCTGGCGGCCGAGGGAACTTCGGTGCTTCGGAACGTTTATGTCATCAATCGGGGGTATGAGGACCTCGCTGAGCGGTTGAATGCCGTTGGGGCGCAGATTGAGACGTTCCGCGACATTTGACGGAGTCGGTAGGGGATGCGTGGGGCGAGGGCCCGGCTCGTGGCGAGCCGGGCCCTCGCTGTTGCCGCCCGCGGCCGTGGTTTCGTGGTGGTGTTGTGTGGCAGTACGGCGGAGCCGCTCCCCCGCTGTCCCGGTTGGTGTTCTCCCTCTTCGGCGGGGTGGTGAAAGTGTCGGTGGGGCCCGCTAGCTTGTCGTTCAGTCCGCCGGGCAGGGCGGGTTCGTCGAGGGTGGAGGGGGTCGGGTGCGGCCTGCGGAGCTCGATCGGCTGACGGTGGCCGAGGCGGCTGATCGGTATGTGGAGCTGGTGCGCGCGCGGACGCTCACGGGTGGGCTGTCGGCTTCGACGGCGGAGGTGTACGCGCGTGATGTGGCGACGTTGGTGGAGCTGGCCGGTGAGGGCCGGGTGCTTGACGATCTGACCGGTGAGGATGTGGACGCCATTTTGCTGGCGTTCGCGCGGAAGCCGGATGGTCGGCGTCGTGAGCCGGGGTCCGGGGTGTTGCAGAGTGCGTCGTCGCAGGCGCGGTTCCGGCGGTCGATCTCGGCGTTGTTCAAGCATGCGACGCTGGCGGGGTGGGTGCAGATCAACCCGATGGCGATGGCGACGGTGTCGGCGCGTGAGCGTGGGGGTCTTCGGGCCGAGCGGCGGGCGTTGACGCGGGAGCAGGCGCAGGGGTTGATCGGGGCGGCGCGGTCGATGGCTCCTGAGGGTGAGCGGCGTCGTGATCAGCGGACCGAGGCGCGGGATGGGCTGATCGTGTTGTTGCTGGCGACGGTGGGGCCGCGGGTGTCGGAGCTGGTGCGGGCGAATGTGGAGGACTTCTTCACCAACGACGGGGTGCGGTATTGGCGGATTTTCGGTAAGGGGGGCAAGACGCGGGATGTGCCGCTCCCCCAGTTGGTTGCTGCGGCGTTGGATGCGTATTTGGCTGAGGGGCGGCCTGCGTCGCCGGACAAGGCGTTGTTGTTGTCGTGGCGGGGGCGGCGGCTGGCTCGGGGGGATGTGCAGGCGGTCATCGACCGGGTGCAGGAGCGGGTGGAGCCGGGTCAGCGGCGTTCGGTGACGCCGCACGGGTTGCGGCATACGACGGCTACGCATTTGCTGGCTGATGCGGTGGACATGGATGCGGTGCGTCGGGTGCTGGGGCACAGCGACCTGTCGACGTTGGGGCGGTATCGGGATGAGCTGCCGGGTGAGCTGGAGGTGGCGATGCGGTCGCATCCGTTGTTGCGTCCGCGTTCGGGTGGGTGAGCTGGGCGGGGTGGCGTTGCGGGGTGGGTGATGCGCCCGGGACCGCGTGTCGTCTCACGTACGGGGTGGCTGAGCCGGGGTCGAGGTGTTGGTGTGCTAGCAGCGGTGGCGGGCCTGCCCGGTCGGTCGCGGTAGCCGCTCTCCCCGCCACTTGTGCTCCCCCACCTGGCCTCGCGCGGGGCCGTTACTGGTGTCCTGGCGTTCCCTCTGCTGAGGTGGTGGGGAGCTGGGCCCGGAGCCAGGTGGGGTCGGGGTTGGTGTGGGCCTGGCCGGACAGGACGACGGTGGGGACGGTTTCGTTCCCGTGGTTGGCGGCGCGGACGATGGCGGCGGCTTCGGGGTCGGTCCAGATGTTGACCCAGTGGAGGTGCTTGGCGTGGCGGCCGAGGCGGAAGCACAGGCGCATGCAGTACTTGCAGCGTGGGCGCCAGTAGACGATGGGCCGGCCGTCGGTGGCGCTGAGGTGCCGGGCGCGGGCGGCGGTGACGGGACGTAGGAAGAGCAGGGGTGAATTGAGCCAGGCCAGGGCGGTGAAGGCGGCGGCGATGATGGCGGCGCTGAGGTGGGTGCCCTTGGTGGCCAGGAGGATCGCGGCGGCCAGGCCGAGGGTGAGGATGGCGGCCGGCGTGGCCCAAACGCGTGTCACGGTCTGTGAGAGTACCGGGGCCTTGCGGTAGGGGCGGGTGCTCTCGGGAGCCATGGGGCCAGGGGTCACGTCGAGGCCGTCCCTCGGGTCCTGGTTCACGGACCTCGGGCTCTAGTTCACGGACCTCGGGCTCTGGATCACGGGAGGCCGTGTCATGCCATGTGACTCGGTCGCGGAAGGGCCGGCCACTCGGGCGGGCGTCCGCTGTCAGGGGGACGCAGCGTCGCATCGCCCAGGACGTGCCGCCACCCGTCCGGCAACTCCCCGCCCCACCCACTGCTGCCGGTGATGCTGCCGGGGCTGGGGTTCGGGTCGGGACGCCTGCGTCCGGCTTCGCCGTACATCTGATGGGACAGGGTGCGGGGCGGGGTCAGGAGACCGGTTCGGAGGCGGGGTCGGTGAGGAGGAGGCGGTGGGCGAGTTCGTCGAGGGAGACGCCGAGGGTGGTGGCGAGGGCGGCGATGGTGAAGAAGGCGGGGGTGGCGATCCGGCCGGTTTCGATCTTGCGGAGGGTTTCGGCGGACATGTCGGCCGCGGCGGCGACTTCGACGATGCTGCGGTCGCCGCGGGCTTGGCGCAGGACGGTGCCGAGGCGTTCGCCGCGCAGGCGTTCGGCGGGGGTCATGGGAGGGCGGACCATGGGCAGAGTCTAGCAAGCGGGATTTTAATACCGGTATAGTTATCCGCATGGTTGAGATCAAGACGCCTGGCGAGGTCCAGGCCATGCGCGAGGCCGGACGGGTCGTCGGACGGGCCCTGGAGGAAGTGCGCAAGCACGCGGCCGCCGGGGTGAGCCTGCTGGAACTGGACGAGGTGGCCGCGCAGGTGATGGCCGAGGCGGGGGCACGCCCGGCGTTCCTGCACTACCAGCCGCATTTCGCGCCCACGCCGTTCCCCGCGGTCATCTGCACCTCGGTCAACGACGCGATCGTGCACGGCATCCCCACCCGCCGCCGCCTGGCCGACGGGGATCTGCTGAGCGTCGACTGCGGGGTGTACCTGGACGGGTGGGCGGGTGATGCGGCGATCAGCTTCTCCATCGGGGCCGGCTCCCCCGGCGACGCCGCGCTGATCGAGGCGGGCGAGCGGGCGCTGGAGGCGGCGATCGCCGCCATGGTGCCCGGCGGGCGGCTGGGCGATGTCGGGGCCGCGATCGAGCAAGTTGCCAAGGCCGGCGGGTACGGCGTGCCACGGGACTTCGGCGGGCACGGGATCGGGCGGCACATGCACGAGGACCCGGCGGTGCCCAACCGGGGCAAGGCGGGGCGCGGGATGGTGTTGCGGCCGGGGCTGGCGCTGGCGATCGAGCCCATGTTCGTCGCGGGTGGTGACGGGCGGTACACGGTGGATGAGGACGGGTGGACGTTGCGGGCGCTGGGCGGGCGGCGGGCGACGCACTCCGAGCACTCGGTGGCTGTCACCGAGGACGGGCCCGTGATCCTCACCCTTCCCTGAGCCGCGAGCGCGTGCCCTCCCCCGCCGAACCGTCTGCCGGGCGGCTCCGGCTGGTCGCGCCCGAAACCGTGTCATGGCATGGGGGCGCCTCGCCTGGTTGTGGGGATGCGGCCCAACGGTTGTTTGCCCCCGGGAATCTGCCATCGCTTTGATACCTCCGGTCAACGATCGGTTGTGCGGGCGAGGGGTTGCGGATGCGGTTCGGGTGGTTGTGGGCGGCGTACGGGACCAGTTCGCTGGGTTCGTGGCTGGCGTTCGGCGCGTTTCCGCTGATCGCGATCGAGGTGCTGGGGGCAGGTCCGGCGCAGGTGGCGGTGTTGTCGTCGGTGGGGGCTTTGGCGGGGGCGGCGATGGCGGTGCCGCTGGGGCCGTGGCTGGAGGGGCGTCGCCAGCGCCCGGTTCTGATCAGGATGGATCTGGTGCGGTGCGCGGCGTTGGCGACGGTTCCGGGGGCGTTCGGGCTGGGGGTGTTGTCGTTCGGGCAGCTTGTGCTGGTCTCGGTAGTGGTTTCGGCTGCTGACATCGTCTTTCGGGCCGCTTCCGGGGCTTATCTGAAGGCGGTGGTGCCGGCTGGGGAACTGCTGGTGGCGCAGGCTCGGCTGGAGTCCACGGCGTGGGCGGCCACCGTCGTCGGGCCGCCGCTCGGGGGTATGGCGATGGGGGTGCTCGGGCCGGTGGTGACCGTGGTGGGCGATGCGGTCAGCTACCTGCTGTCGGCTCTGGCGCTCCGGGCGGTTGGCGGCCAGGAACCGCAGCCGCAACCTCGGCCCCAGAACCTGCCCCACACCCCACCCCAAGCCCGGCCCGAACCTCAGCCGCGGCCCGTGGCTAGGACCCCTTGGCCTCAGGCCGGACCGCGGGCCGACCTCCCTCGGACCGCCCGGCCTCGGTTCCCCTCACAGCGCCGGCAGCGGTGCGGTGGGTGGGGCGGGGAGGTGCTGGACGGGCGGCGGCAGGTGCTGGGTGATGCGACGCTGCGTCCGCTGCTGGCCAACACGGTCGTCTTCAACGGCCTGATCATGGCCTCCGCCGCGCTGCTGGCCGTACTGATGCTGGGTGAGCTCGGGTTCGAGCCGTGGCAGTACGGCCTGGCCGTGGCCACGCCGGCGGTCGGCGGGCTGTTCGGCTCATCGCTGGCCCGGCCGCTCGTCGCCCGGTTCGGACAGCATCGCGTGCTGGTCGCGGCGGGGACGGCACGGGCGCTCTGGCCGGTCGGGCTGGCGTTCGCGCAGCCGGGGACGGGTGGGATGGTGCTGGTGATGGCCGTCGAGTTCGGGTTGATCTTCTGTTGCGGGCTGTTCAACCCGGTCTTCGCCACCTGCCGTCTGGAGCGCGCCGAGCCCGGCCGGGTGGTGCGCCTGCTGACGGCGTGGGCGGTGACGACCAGGGCGGCCACGCGTTGCTGACCGCGCTGTGGGGGGTGCTGGGCGGCCTGGTCGGGGCGCGCGCGGCGATCGGGGCGGCCGGGGTGCTCGTGCTGGCGACACCGCTGCTGCTCCCCCGCCACGCTCCGCAGCGCACGTCGGGGCGATCATGAGGTCGCCGGGCGGCTCCGGTTGACCCTCACGTGAGGGGAGGGTGCACGCTGGAGGCATGAGCTTCTCCGTGGGGCAGGTGGCGCGGCTGGCCGGGATCACGGTCCGTACGCTGCACCACTACGACGAGATCGGGCTGCTGTCGCCCGGCGAGCGCAGCGCCGCCGGCTACCGCCGCTACACCGACGACGATCTCGTCCGGCTGCAGCAGATCCTGTTCTACCGTGAGCTCGACTTCGGCCTGGAGGAGATCGCCGTCATCCTGGACGACCCGCAGGTGGACGAGATGACCCACCTGCGCCGCCAGCACGAGCTGCTGCAGGTACGGCTGGGCCGCGTCCAGGACCTGCTGGCGGCGGTCGAGCTGGCCATGGAGGCGCGCGGCAGCAGCATCACGCTGACGGCGGCCGAACGGCTGGAGGTGTTCGGCTCCTTCAAGCCCGAGGAGCACGAGGCCGAGGCCGAGCGGCGCTGGGGCGGCGGCCGGGAGTTCGCCGAGTCCCGCCGCCGGGTCGCCTCCTACGGCAAGGCCGAGTGGCTGCAACTGCGCGAGGAGGGCGAGCAGCTCATGCGGGAGGTGGCGCAGGCACTGAAGGCGGGGCTGGAGCCGGACGATCCGCGGGTGATGGATCTGGCCGAACGCCACCGGGGCTACATCAGCCGCTGGTTCTACGACTGCGGCTACGCCGTCCATCGCGGGCTGGGGCAGCTGTATGTGGAGGATCCGCGCTTCACCGAGGCGGTCGACCAGGTCATGCCGGGGGTCGCGGCCTTTCTGCGGGAGGCGATCGAGGCGAACGCCGACCGGTACGAAGGCTGAGCGGCCGCCGAACGGTCACAGGCCGAGGGCGGCCCGGGTGAGCGCCCTCGCCAGCGGGGGCCGCATGAGGACGTCCACCGAGTCGGTGAGCTGGTCGATGCTTCCGGTGGGCGGCAGGGCGGCCAGTTCGCCGCCGGACAGGAGCGCCTCGGCGAACCGTTCGCCGCCGATCACCTCGAACGGCCGGCTGTGGAAGGCGCGCACGCGGGCGGGCAGCGGTTCGGTGAGCGCGATGCGGTTGTGCCAAGCGGCCACGCGCTCGTAGGCGGCCGACAGGCCCGCCTGCCGTTCTCTCCAGGTACGGCCGGCCAGCGCGGTGGCCAGGGCCTGCGACACCTCGGCCGAGCCGGGCAGGCGGGCCATGGCGCTGCCGAGCCATTTGGCGTACGGCGGATAGCGGCGGCGCAGCAGCAGCGCCAGCCGCATCACCTCGCGGGCCAGCCGGGCGGTGTTCACCGCCGAGCCGACGTCGTCGCCGACCTCGCCGCAGCGGCCGACGAACGGCTCCTCCTGCGCGATGCGCCGCCACTGGCAGGCCAGCACGTACCGCCAGATCGACTCCGGATACCAGCGCAACGCCGCCCGCGCATCCTCCAAGCCGCCTTCACCGATCCCGTCACCAAGCCCTTCACCGAGGCCGTCGTGGAAGACCTCGCCGCAGGTCACCTCGGCCAGGCGCTGCCACGGGGCCGACAACCAGTCGAGCACGTCCATGCCCTGACGCGGGTCGAACCCGAGCAGGCCGCGCAACCAGCCACCCAGCTCGCTCACCACCACACCCGGCTGGTCGACCTCGTGGTAGGGGAAAACCGTGCGGTAGCCGCGGAAACTGGCCGGCAAGCGGGGCACGATACGCTCGGTGGCCTCCTGCTCGCAGCCCGGCGGCACGAACACCAGAACCCGCGGCCCCCAGTCGTGGTCGACCGAACGGGCGGTGTCGAACGCCAGCACCTCCGAGCCGGGGCCGACCAGCGCGGCGCTGTGCGGGAGGGAGCCGGCGAGGGGGGCGACGACCTCGGTGTAGAAAGCTCGCGACAGGTCCAGGCCTGGTATGAATCCGCTCATCACCAGGTCAACTCTGCCTGACGCCCATGCCGGGAATCACCCGGTTTTCCGGGCACCGCCCTCCAGAGAGATTCGGGCCCGCCGAAGGAAAGCCACCCGCCGCACGCGGATCCCGCCCGAGGTTGGGCTCGGCCGGACGGCCGCGAACCGACCAGCCGAGTCCCCGCTAGGCGAGCGCCGGCAGCCAGCCCACCGCCAGCCGCCGCCGGCTGAATCCCAGCCGCGCGTACACCGCCAGCGCCGCCGCGTTCTCGTCGTCCACCATCAACGCCGCCCGCCCGTGCTCGGCCACCAGCTCACCGGCCAGCCACCCGCACACCCGCGCGGCCAGCCCCGCACCCCGATGCCGCGCGACCGTCGCCACCCCGGCCAGCAACCCCACCGACGGCGTGCTCCACGCGTCAGCCGCCACCGACGCCAGCTCGCCCTCCACCCGCACGCCCGCCCAGCGCCGCACCGCGGCCATCCCCGGCTGCGCGTACGACGAGGGCGCGTGTACGGCCAGCAGCGCCGCCACCTCACCCTCCTCCGAGACGGGCAACCAGCCCACCCCCGGCCACCCGTCGTCGTCACCGAGCGGCGGGGCGGGCAGGCTCATCCACGAGAACCTGCCGCCGATCTCCAGCCCCTCGACCTTCAACGCCAGCTCCTCCAGCAGCGACGCCGACCCCATCGGCCGATACGAGCCGCCCAGCTCCGCCAGCGCGAACCGCACCAGCTCCACCGCGCATGCCGTACCGCCGGTCACCACCAGCCGGTCACGGTGGGCCAGCCCAGGACAGGCGGCCACCACCGCGTCCCCCAGCGCCCACGCCCGGGCGCCACCGTCGAGCCGCTGCGCGGCCCACACCGCCAGATCGTCGTCACCGCACGCCGAGCGAACCTCCTCGACGCGCGCCAGCTCCCTGATCACCTACGGTCAGAGGATCGCGCCCGGCCGGTAGGCCGCGGCCTCCGGGTAGGCCGACACCACCGCGCCCACCTGCTGCGTCACCGCCTCCACCTGGTCGGCCGCCGCCCCGGTGAACCCCACCCGGTCGGCCAGCAGCGCCCGCAGCGCCGCCTCGTCCAGCGGGAAGCGCTCGTCGGCCGCCAGCCGCTCCACCAGCGTGTTCCCCACGCCCTGCGAGCGCATCGCCAGCGCCGCCGCCACCGCGTGCTCCTTGATCAGCTCATGCGCCTGCTCGCGGCCCACCCCGGCCCGCACCGCCGCCATCAGCATCTTCGTCGTCGCCAGGAACGGCAGGTACCGGTCCAGCTCCGCCGAGATCACCGCGGGGAAGGCGCCGAACTCCTCCAGCACCGTCAGCATCGTCTCGACCAGGCCGTCGAAGGCGAAGAACGCGTCCGGCAACGCCACCCGCCGCACCACGCTGCAGGAGACGTCCCCCTCGTTCCACTGATCGCCCGCCAGCTCACCGGCCATCGAGGCGTACCCGCGCAGGATCACCATCAGCCCGTTGACCCGCTCGCACGAGCGCGTGTTCATCTTGTGCGGCATCGCCGACGAGCCGACCTGGCCCTCCTTGAACCCCTCGGTCACCAGCTCGTGCCCGGCCATCAGCCGGATCGTCTTGGCCAGCGACGACGGCGAGGCCGCGAGCTGCACCAGCGCGGAGACCACCTCGTAGTCCAGCGAGCGCGGATACACCTGCCCCACGCTGGTCAGCCGCCGCTCGAACCCCAGGTGCGCCGCCACCCGGTCCTCCAGCTCACCGGCCCGCGCACCCAGCAGATCCGTCATGTCCTGCGCCGTCCCCACCGGGCCCTTGATCCCGCGCAGCGGGTAGCGCACCAGCAGCTCCTCCAGGCGGGAGAAGGCCACCAGCAGCTCATCGGCCGCCGTCGCGAACCGCTTGCCCAGCGTCGTGGCCTGCGCCGCCACATTGTGCGAGCGCCCCGCCAGCACCGTCGACTCATGCTGCGAAGCCAGCGCCGCCAGCCGCGCCAGCAACGCCACCACCCGGTCGCGCACCAGCACCAGGCTCTGCCGGATCTGCAACTGCTCGACGTTCTCCGTCAGATCCCGCGACGTCATGCCCTTGTGCACGTGCTCGTGCCCGGCCAGCGCGTTGAACTCCTCGATCCGCGCCTTCACATCGTGGCGGGTGGCCCGCTCCCGCTCGGCGATCGACCCCAGGTCGACCTGCTCGACGACCTTCTCGTAGTCGCCCACCACCCCGTCGGGTACGGCCAGCCCCAGCTCCGCCTGCGCCTTCAGCACCGCCAGCCACAACCGGCGCTCGGCGATCACCTTCGCCTCCGGCGACCAGATCCGGGCCAGCTCCGCCGAGGCATAGCGGGCGGCGAGCACATTCGGGATACGCGGCTTCGTCACGTTGCCCCAGCCTACAAGCGCCCCGCCCCTTCCCCCGCACCAGGGGGCGATAATCCCCAGGTCGAACCACTGGAGGACGGATGACGCTGTTCACCTGCACCGGCTGCGACGCCGTCCGACCGCGCCCCTGTCACGCGTCACGCTGCCCGTGCACGCCCGCCAGCGCTGGGGCCACGAACTGCTCGGCCTGCTCATGGAACCCGGAACCTACGCCGTCGACCCCCACACCTCCCGGTCGCCGGGCGAGATCGTCATCACCCCCGGCGACCTGCGCGGCACGGTCATGATCCCCGCCAACTGCGAAGCCGGGTGCTGCGGGCCGGGAGACTTCGGCCACCTCAACACCGCCTGCGCCCGATGCGGGAACCAGGTGGCCACCCGGGTCGACGACTGCGGACAGTGGCAGTGCACCTGGCTGCACCCGTCCGCCGTCCGCGCCGTCATGGGCCCTGAGCCAGCCCCGGCGCCCTGGCACCGGTTACGCGAACTGCACCCCGGTATCCCCGCGGTCGACCTGGACGGCGTCCACCATCCGATGTGGGCGGCCGCGATCGGCGAAAGCCTCGCCCACCTGCTGGCCGCATCGCACGGCACGCCGATCACCGTCCCGCCCGGCCCGCTCACCGGCCTGCTGCGCCGTACCCTCGACACCCTGCTACCGCGGCGAGGCCCAGCCAAGACCCTCGTCCTGGCCGGACCCGACCTGCCGCTGCGTCACGGCGGCCCCGAGGTGATCGCGCTCGTCCCCCGCCACCCGCAGACCGGCCTGCTCTGGCACCCCCACGACGACACACCCGTCGCACCCCTGGCCGCCGACGTCTGGACCTACCTGACCCGCCCCGACGACCGCCTGCCCACCCCCGCCTCAGGCACCCTGCACCGCAGCATCCACCTCGACCACCCGTCACCGCCGCCCGCCCGCCTGGGCTTCGAACCGGACTACGCGATTCTCCTGCGCACCCTCGCCCGGCTGCCCCAGGTGAGCGAGCCGTGGCTCCGAGCCGCCTACGACAGGCTCCTCCGCGAACGGCCCTACACCCTGCACGCCCTCTGACACGACCGCGCCCGGCACCCCCAACGCAGGGGATACCGGGCGCGGTGAACCGGCGGTCAGACCGAGGCCTCCTCCAGCACCTTCGGCTCCGGCGCGCCAGCGCCCTTCGCACGGCCGCCCAGCCGGTCCTTGGCCCGCTCGACCAGCACGTACAGAGCCGGAACCAACACCAGCGTCAGCAGCGTCGAGGACACCAGGCCGCCGATGACCACCACGGCCAGCGGCTGCGAGATGAACCCGCCCGACCCCGTCACCCCGAGCGCCATCGGCGTCAGAGCGCAGATCGTCGCCACCGCCGTCATCAGGATCGGCCGCAACCGCCGCCGGCCGCCCTCCAGCACCGCCTCCACGATGCCCATGCCCTGCTCGCGGTACTGGTTGATCAGGTCGATCAGCACGATCGCGTTCGTCACCACGATGCCGATCAACATCAGCATGCCGATCAACGCCGGCACCCCCAGCGGCGTCGAGGTCGCCACCAGCAACCCCACCGCACCGGTCGCCGCGAACGGCACCGACACCAGCAGGATCAACGGCTGCACGAAACTCCGGAACGTCGCCACCATGATCATGAAGACGATCGCGATCGCCGCCAGCATCGCCAGCCCCAGATCACCGAACGCCTCCTGCTGATCAGCCGACACCCCGCCGATCTCGTAATCGACCTCCAGCGCATCCAGCTTCTCCTTCAACGCCGCCGTCACCGACCCCAGATCCGACGCCTCCGCCTTCGCCGACACCGTCGCCGAACGCTCACCGTCGATCCGCGTCACCTGCGTCGGACCGTCGACCCGCTCCACCTCGGCCACCGACGACAGCTTCACCAAACCCGCCGCCGTCGCCAGCTGCAGCTTCTCCACCGCCTCGACGTCCTCAGGCGCGTCCGACACCCGCAACACCAGGTCACTGGCCCGCCCGTCCAGCGTCAGCTGACCCAGCGGAGCCCCACGGAAAGCCTGCGCCACCGCCTGACCCACCGCCGCCTCCGACAGACCGCGCGCAGCCGCCTTCTCCCGGTCGACCCGCACCTCGATCCGCGGCGCCGACGCCTGCAGGTTCGACGACACCTCCCGAAGCCCCGGCACCTGCTTCATCGCCGCCGCGACCTCGTCGGCCGCAGCCGTCAACGCCGCGGTGTCCGCGCCACGCACGACCACCTCGACCCCGTCGGAGGCGAAACCGCCACCGCCGCCGCCACCGACCGACACCTCACCGACACCCTCCAGGGCGCCGATCCGCTCACGCAACCGCTCCTCGACCGCGGGCGTGTCCGCCCCCTCGGCCACCGTCACCGAATAGCTCACCCGGTCGGCGCCGCCGCCCAGGCCGCCCATCATCTGGTTGCCGCCGCCGACGGTCACCTGGTAGGAGGAGACCTCCTTGACCTCCGACAGCACCTGCTCGACCTTGCGCGCGGCGGCGTCCGAACGCTCCAGGTCGCTGCCGACCGGCATCCGCTGCGTCATCGAGATGGTGTCCTGGCCGGAGGAGTCGATGAAGTTCGTCTCCAGCCGCCCCGCCAGCCCCATCGTGCCGGCGAAGACGACCACACCCAGCAGCAGCGTCAGCCAGCGCCGCCTGGTCGCGAACCGCAGCACCGGCAGGTACATCCGCTGCAGCGGCGAGCGCAGCTCCTTGTCCTGCACCGCCTGCGCCTGCTCCGGCGAGAGCGGCTTCGACTTCAGGAACCAGTACGCCAGCACCGGGATGATCGTCAGCGACACCAGCAGCGACGCCAGCAGCGCCACCGTCACCGTGATCGCGAACGGCGAGAACAGCTCGCCCACCATCCCGCCGACGAACGCGATCGGCGCGAACACCGCCACCGTCGTCAGCGTCGAGGCCGTCACCGCCCCCGACACCTCACGCACCGCGCTCACGATCGCCTGCCGCTTGGCCTCGCCGTACCCGAGGTGGCGCTTGATGTTCTCCAGCACCACGATCGAGTCGTCGACCACCCGGCCGACGGCGATGGTCAGCGCGCCCAGCGTGAGCATGTTGAGCGAGTAGTCACCCGCCCACAACGCGATCAGCGCGATCACCACCGACAGCGGGATCGACACCGCCGTCACCAGCGTCGAGCGCACCGACAGCAGGAACACCAGGATGACCAGCACCGCGAACGCCAGACCGAGCAGGCCCTCGGTGGTCAGGTCCTCGATCGACCGCTCCACGTACGGGGCCTGGTCGAACACGACCGTCACCGCGGTGTCGCTGGAGTCGCCCAGCGCCTTGGTCAGCGACGGCAGCTTCTCCCGCACCGCGTGCGAGATCGACACCGCGTTGCCGTCCGGCTTCATCGTCACCGACACGCCGAGGCTCGGCTTGCCGGAGGTGCGCGTCAGCGTGCTGGCCTCGGCCAGCTCCCGCTTGACCTCGGCCACGTCGCCCAGCCGCACCGGCTTCGGCGCCACCGCCCGAGTCTGCGGCTGACCCTGGGGCTGGGCCTGCCCGGCCTGACCCTGCTGCCCCGCCTGAGGCCGCTGGCCGGTACCCGGCCGCGCCTGCTGCTGACCCGGCTGGCCGGCCTGACCTTGCTGACCCTGCTGCTGACCCTGCTGCTGGCCGGCCTGCGGTACGGCAGGCGTCAGATACAGGTCCTCCAGCTTGTCCACCGTGTCGACCCGCGACCCGACCTGCACCGTCAGCGACGTGCCGTCCTCGCTCAACGACCCCGCCGGGATCGGCGTCCCGTTGGCCCGCAACACCTCGGGAATCTGCGCCGGCGACACCCCCGCCAGCGCCATCTTCCCCAGATCCGGCTTGATCACCACGACCTCGTCACGAACCCCCGTGACGCTCGCCTCCCGGACCCCCTCGATGCCCTGCAACTCCGGGATCAACGTCTTGCGCAGCTTGTCGGCCATCGCCCGCTGGTCGCCACCGTCACCGACGGCCAGCACCAGCACCGGAATGTCGTCCGTGCTGCCCGCCACCACCTGCGGATCCACCGCGTCCGGCACCTGCGCCCGGCTCACCGCCTGCTGCATGCGCGAGACGGTGGCATCCATGTCGGTGCCGTAGGCGAAGGCGACCATCACCGTCGCCAGCCCCTCCTTGGAGGTCGAGGTCACCTCCTCCAGGCCCTCCAGGCCACGGAAGGAATCCTCGATCGGCTTGGTGACCTGCTCCTCCACGATCTCCGGCGAAGCGCCCTGGTAGACCGCGAACACCGACGCCATCGGAAACGACAACGACGGGAACAACTGCTGCTTCAGCTGCGGAATGGTGAAGAGCCCGAAACCGCTGACCACCAGGGCGATCAACACCACCAGGCTGCGGTTGGCAAGGCTCGCCCGAGCCAGCGCCGTCATGCGTCCTCCTTCGTCACGTGGCCCCGGGCCACGCCCCCTCCAAGAGTTCGCACCACACTAACACTTTGCCTTGAACGAATATTTAGCCCCGCATGTCATTCCTGATAACCTTCTCAGGAAGCGAGAGGTGGACGTGACCGACCAAGGCGACGAACGCGAAGAACTGATCGACCGCATCAGCCAGACCCAGCGCCACCTGGCCCGGTTGCTCGCCCGCCAGCACTCCCCGCTGTTCACCTCCACCCTCACCATGCGCCAGCTGCACGTCATCATGCTCCTGGCCTGCACCGACTCCACCTCCGGCCAGGACCTCGCGCACCGGCTCGGCGTCAGCCTCGGCACCGTCACCGGCCTCATCGACCGCCTGGTCCGCCTCGGCCTGGCCGACCGCCACGAAGACCCGCGCGACCGCCGCGTACGCCGCATCGCCCTCACCGACGCCGGCCGCAAGCTCGTCGAGGAGCTCAACGACGCCGGCCTGGCCCACTACCGCGCCATCATGCAGCGCCTCGACACCGAGACGCTGCGCGCTCTCGACCACGTCACCGCCAAGATCCGCGAAGTGGTCGAAGACCCGGGCCTCTCCCCTGGATGACGGGGTTTTCAGGGTGGGTACGGCATGCCGTACCCACCGATCGCCTTTACTTTGTAGATTTAACAGCGACCCGGACCGTCACCGACCCCGCCGTCGGGAAACGGAAGGTCACCGGGAACGGGGTCGCGCCGAGCTGCCGCGTCGTCCCCGCCAGCTCCAGATGCGGCGGATCCGACCCCTCCTGCAGCGACACCTGCCCCTTGGGCGGCACCACCACCCGGATGCCCCGCGTCCGCGCCCCCGAGGCGTCCACGTACACCACCGCCGAGGCCGCCTCCGTGCTCACCTGATCCAGCACCTGCTCCTTGTCGCTGTCGTTGAACAACGTCAGGTACAACGGCAGCGACTGGCCCACCTTCTGCTCGTCCATCGGCGGCGCCACCACGTGCACATGCACCAGCCGCACCTGCCCCACCTGAGCGTCCACGTGATTGCTGCGCCAGTCCTCCGGCCCGCGCGCCGAACCGCACCCGGCCAGAACCACCACGGCGGCCAGCGCCGCCCACCCCCGAACAGCCCCCACAGCTCCCCCTCTACACCGCGTCCCGCTCGATCGGGCAGGTCATGCAGTGCGCGCCCCCACGCCCCTTGCCCAGCTCGAACCCCTCGAACTCCAGCACCTCCACCCCGCGCTCACGCAGCAGCTTGTTGGTGTACTGGTTCTTGTGGTAGCCCATCACCACCCCGGGCGCCAGCGCGAAGAAGTTGTTGCCCGAGTCCCACTGCTCACGCGCCTGCTGGTAGTCGTCGCCGCCGGTCGGGATCACCTCCAGCTTGCCCACCCCCAGCGACTCCTCCAGCGCCCGCACGAACCCCGCGTCCCGGTGCACCTCCAGCGTGCCGGGCTTGTCACCGGGCCGCAGCGAGTACGTGGTCGCCGTCTCCAGGAACGGCGGATAGGCCGTCGCCTTGTCGGCGTCCAGCAACGTGAAGACCGTGTCCAGGTGCATGTAGGACCGCCGCTTGGGGATGTGGACCGCGATCACCCGCTCGGCCGCGCCGGCGGCGAACAACGACAGCGCGATGTGCTCGACCGTGCGCGCCGTGGTCCGCTCGCTCAGCCCGATCGCCACCGTCTTGCCGCCCACCGGCATCATGTCGCCGCCCTCCATCGCCGCGGTGCCGTAGTCCTCCTCGTGGAAGCGCTCGTCCTCGCCCGCGTGCGGGTACCAGAAGCCGAACTCCGCCTCGGTGAACATCGGGTGGTGGTGGTAGATCGTCGACTGGTTCATCGTCTCCAGCAGCCGCGCGTGGTAGAACATCGGGTTCAGCGACACCCCGCCGTACAGCCACGCCGCCGGATCGCGCTGGTAGAGCGAGTTCGGCAGCGGCGGCAGGATGAACTCCGCGTCCCCGGAGGCGGCCGCCACCAGCGAACGGTCGTCGTGCACGGCCGCGCCGTACTCCTGCTTGGTCAGCCCGCCGATCAGGTGCGTGGCCAGCTTCTGCCCGCTCCAGCCGGCCAGCGTCTCCCGCACGGTGTCCACCAGCGCCGGGCCGACCGTCAGGTGCGTCACCGCCGCCTCGATCGCCCGCTGCTTGGCGTCGAACGTCGCCTCCAGCGCCTCGGCCAGCAGCTCGTGGTGGTAGAAGACCTGCACGCCCCGCTCGCGCATCAGCGCCACGAACGCGTCGTGCTCACGCTGGGCCTGCTCCACCCACAGGATGTCGTCGAACAGCAGCCGGTCGTTGTTGGTCGGGGTGAGCCGCTGCAGGCTCAGGTCGGGCCGGTGCACGATGACCTTGCGCAACGTGCCGACCTCGGAATGAACGCCGAAACCCATGATGATCCGTCTCCGTTCTCAGATGGTGATCAGGCCGGTGGCCAGGCCCGCGACCCCCGCGACCGCCCCCGCCGCCACCGCCGCGAACAACGCCAGCTCGGCGGGGGAGAAGACCCTCCTGCCCCGCTCGCGCCTGGTGATGACGAACAGCACCGTGCCCGGCGCGTAGACGATGCACGACAACAGCAGGAACTCCAGCCCCGCGGCGAAGATCAGGAACGCGGTGTAGAGCACCGCCAGCGCCGACACCAGAACCTGCCGGGCCGCGCCGCCGAGCTTCAGCGCGTACCCGGCCGCCAGCAGGTAGGGCACCAGCGACAACGAACTGCACAACTTCAGGGTGAAGGTGAAGGCGTCCTCCGACCACAGGGTGACCGCCAGCACCGCGGTGATCAGGAGGCTGCTCATCACCAGCGCCGCGACCGGCGCGCCGTGGCGGTTCTCCCGCGTCAGGAACGCCGGCATGTCGTCGTCCTTGGCGGCCACGTACAACACCTCGGCCGCCATGAGCGTCCAGGCCAGGTAGGCGCCCAGCACCGAGACGATCAGCCCCACGCCGATGAAGGCCGCGCCCCACGGCCCGACCACCGCCTCCAGCACCCCGGCCATCGACGGCTGGCGCACCTCCTCCAGCTCCGCGCGCGGCAGCACGCCGTACGACAGGACCGACACCGAGGCGAAGACCGCCAGCACGCTCAGGAAGCCGAGGACGGTCGCCCGGCCCACGTCCTCGCGGCGGCGCGCGTAGCGGGAGTAGACGCTGGCGCCCTCGACGCCGAGGAAGACGAAGACCGTCACCAGCATCGTCGCCCGCACCTGCGCGAACAGCGACCCCCCGGCCTCGCCGCCCCAGAAGTTGCCCGCGAACACCCCGCCCTTCAGCGCCACCGCGACGATCACGATGAACAGCAGGATCGGCACCAGCTTGGCGATCGTGACGATCCGGTTGATCGCCGCCGCCTCCCGCACCCCGCGCACGATCATGAAGTGGAAGGCCCACACGCCGGCCACCGACACCACGACCGCCAGCACCGTGTCCCCCTCGCCGAAGCCGGGGACGACCGCGCCCAGCGTCGACTTGATCAGCACCCAGTAGCTGACGTTGCCCACGCACGCGCTGGCCCAGTAGCCGAAGGCGGAGAAGAAGCCGGGGAACTCCCCGAACCCCGCCTTGGCGTAGGCGTAGACGCCGGCGTTCAGATCAGGCTTGCGTACGGCCAGCATCTGGAAGACGAAGGCCAGCATGAGCATCCCGAACCCGGCCACCGCCCACGCGATCAGCGCTCCGAACACCCCGGTCGCCTGCGCGAAGTTCCGCGGCAGCGAGAACACCCCGGCGCCGACCATCGAGCCGACCACCATCGCGGTCAGCGTCGGCAACGACAGCCGCCCGCCGCTCACCCGCCCACCTCCTCCACCTTCGCCACCCTCTCCACCTTGAACCCGGTGAACCCGTACAGCACGCTCAGCAGCGGGCTGAAGATGTTGAACAGGCAGAACGGCAGGTAGGCCAGCGTCGAGACGCCCAGCACGGCGCCCATGAACGCGCCGCAGGAGTTCCACGGCACCAGCGGCGAGGTGACCGTGCCGCTGTCGGCGCACAGCCGCGACAGGTTGCCCGGCGCCAGCCCCCGCCTGTCGAACTCCACCCGGAACACCCGCGCCGGCAGCACCAGCGCGATGTACTGGTCGCCGGCCACCACGTTCAGCCCGAACGCGCACGCGAACACCGTCAGGAACAACCGGCCGGTGCTGGTCGCGGCCCGGATCATCGGCTGGATCAGCCGGTCGATCAGCCCGAACTCCTCCAGCACCGTGCCGAAGGTGACCGCCCCGATGATCAGCCACAGGGTGAGCAGCATGCTGTCCATGCCGCCGCGCGACAGCAGCCGGTCGACGTCGGCGATGCCGCTCGCGCTGGTGAACCCGGTCGCCATCGCCTGCCAGGTGGCCTTGATCCCGGCCAGCACCGGGTTCAGGCCGGGCTCGGCGACGAAGGCGCGCACCACCTGCGGCTGGGTGAAGACCGCCAGCACCCCGGCCACCAGGCTGGAGGCGAGCAGCGCCAGCGCCGCCGGCGCCTTGCGCACCGACAGCACCACCAGGACCAGCAGCGGCAGCAGGTTGAGCGGCGTGATCCAGAAGATGTCGCCGAGCGCCTTCAGGTCCACGGCCGTCTCGGCGGCCGGCGCCGGGGCCGGGCCGGCCGCGCCGAGCACCGCGAAGACGGCGAAGGCCAGCACGAAGGCCGGGATCGACGTCCAGGCCTGGCGTTTGATGTGCGCGTACAGGTCGATCTTCACCAGTTGCGCGGTCAGGACCGTCGTCTCCGACAGCGGCGACAGCTTGTCGCCCAGGTAGGCGCCGGAGATGACGGCGCCGGCGGTGATCGCCGGCGAGACCCCGATGAGGGTGGCGATGCCGACCAGGCCGACGCCGATCGTCCCGGCCGTGGTCCACGAGCTGCCGATCGACAGGGCGATGACGCCGCAGATGAGCGCGCCGGCGGCGTAGTAGATGCCCGGCGACAGGACCTGGATGCCGTAGTAGACCAGGGTCGGGATGGTGCCCGACAGGTTCCAGGTGCCGATCAGCGCGCCCACGGCCAGCAGGATGAACATGGCGCTGGTGATCGACGACAGCGCCCGCCGGCTGCTGGCCTCCACCTCGTGCCAGGGATGGCCGTTCTTCAGCGCCACCAGCGAGGCGATCATCGCGCACAGCACCAGCGCCACCTGGATCGGGCCGTCGAGGGCGTCCAGGCCGAACAGCGCCAGCGAGCCGCCGATCAGCAGGATCAGCGCCCCCAGCGGGATGAACGCGTCGGCCAGGCTCGGCTCGCGCACCTCACCGGCCACGCCGTTCCCTCGTGGTGGCGAGGATGACATGCGCCTAGCGTGTCCTCAACGAAGGCGAGCGAACCGGGCGGCAAGGAAGATTCTTCGCAAACGCCAGGCAGTCGCCGGCCGGTCAGACCGGCTTGCGGGCCTCCACCAGGACGCGGGCCGAGTGCGCGACGAACACCCCGTCCCGCTCGATCTGCTCGTGCAGCTCCCGCAACCGCTCGCCGTAGCGCTCCACCTCGAACCCCGGCACCAGCCACACCACCTTCCGCAGCAGGTAGACCACCGCGCCGATGTCGAAGAACTCCATCCGCAGCCGCTCCGGCCGCACCGTCACGACCTCCAGCCCCGCCTGCCGCGCCTGCGCCGCCTCCTCCTGCGGATCCCGCTGCCGCCGCGCCTCCGGCTGCAGCCCCAGGAAGAACTCCACCAGCTCGAACACGCTCGCCGGCCCCACATGCTGGGCCAGATAGGAACCGCCCGGCCGCAGCACCCGCGCGATCTCGGCCCACCACGGCCGCACCGGATGCCGGCTGGTCACCAGGTCGAACGCCTCGTCGGCGAACGGCAGCGGCGGCTCGTCCCCGTGCGCCACCACCACGACGCCGAGCGGATGCAGCAGCCGCGTCGCCTTGGCCACGTTCGGCGCCCAGCCCTCGGTGGCGACCATCGTGCGCGGGAAACGGCCCGCACCGGCCAGCACCTCGCCCCCGCCGGTCTGCAGGTCGAGCGCCGCCTCCACCTCGGCCAGCCGGCCGGCCATCAGCCGCTGGTAGCCCCACGAGGGGCGCTCCTCGGTGGCGCGGCCCTCCAGCCAGGAGAAGTCCCAGCCCTCCACCGGCGCGGCCGCCGCCTCGGCGACCAGGTCCTCGAACGATCTGCGCATGCCGCCATCATCGCAAGCCGGCCGCGCCCGGGACGAAATCGGCTCGCCCCATCGCGGTCGCGTCCGTAGACTGGCCACATGTCCACGCCCCGGATTTCTTAGCTCAGGACCCGCCTTCGCGCCACAGGTGTGTCCTCAAGCTATTCCGGAGCGTCAACTCATGCTTACCTTCCGTGCACTCGACGTGCGCGTGGGCCCCCGCCTGCTGCTGTCCGGCGTCACCGCCCACGTCTCCCCCGGCGACCGCGTCGGCCTGGTCGGCCGCAACGGCGCCGGCAAGACCACGCTGATGAAAACCCTCGCCGGCCTGCACCCGCCCGCCGCCGGTACGGTCACCCGCACCGGCCCCCTCGGCTACCTCCCCCAGGACCCGGCCGCGGCCGAACCCACCCAGAGCGTCCTGGCCCGCGTGCTGTCGGCCCGCGGCATGGACACCGCCGCCGGCGACCTGCGCGCCGCCGAACACGCCCTCGCCGAACACGCCGACGAGCGCGCCATGGCCCGCTACGCCCGCGCCGAGGCCGAGTTCACCGCCCGCGGCGGGTACGCGGCCGAAGCCGAGGCCGCGCGCCTGGCCGCCGGACTCGGCCTGCCCGCCCGCCTGCTCGACCAGCCGCTCGCCACCCTGTCCGGCGGCCAGCGCCGCCGCGCCGAACTGGCCCGCGTACTGTTCTCCGACCGCGGCACCCTGCTGCTGGACGAGCCGACCAACCACCTCGACGCCGACTCCGTCGCCTGGCTGCGCGCCTTCCTCACCGGCTACGCCGGCGGCCTGATCGTCATCACCCACGACACCGGCCTGCTGGCCGAGGTCGCCAACCGCGTCTGGCGGCTCGACCCCGACCGGGCCACGCTGGAGACGCACAACACCGGCTGGGAGACCTACCTGCTCGACCAGGACAGCGCCGAACGCCGCCGCGCCCGGCAGCGGGCCGCCGCCGAACGCAAGGCCGCCACCCTGCACGCCCAGGCCGACAAGATGCGCTCGCGCTCGGCCACCGCCGTGCGCGCGCGGGACATGGCCCGCCGCGCCGACCGCATGCTCGCCGGCCTGGAGCCGGTACGGCGTAGCGACAAGGTCGCCCGCATCCGGCTGCCCGAACCCGATCACTGCGGGCGCATGCCGCTGGGCGCGATCAGCCTGACCAAGTCCTACGGCAGCCTGGAGGTGCTCGGCGGCGTGGACCTGGCCGTCGACCGCGGCAGCCGGCTGCTGGTGCTGGGCCTCAACGGCGCGGGCAAGACGACGCTGCTGAAGATCCTCGCCGGCCGGCTGGCGCCCGACGCCGGGCGGGTCGTGCCGGGGCCGGGGCTGCGGCTGGGGTACTTCGCGCAGGAGCACGACACGCTCGACCCCGCGCTGACCGTGGCGCAGAACCTCGCCGTTGCCGCACCCGGGCTGAGCGACGGGGAGGCGCGGCGGGTGCTGGGCTCGTTCCTGTTCTCCGGCGACGACACCGGCAAACCGGCCGGGGTGCTGTCCGGCGGGGAGAAGACGCGCCTGGCGCTGGCCGGGCTGGTCAGCTCCGGCGCGAACGTGCTGCTGCTGGACGAGCCCACCAACAACCTCGACCCCGCCTCGCGCGCCGAGGTCCTGGCGGCGGTGGACGCCTACCGGGGGGCGGTGGTGATGGTGACGCACGACCCGGCGGCGGTGGAGGCGCTGCGGCCCGAGCGGGTGCTGCTGCTGCCCGACGGGGTCGAGGACCTGTGGAGCCCGGGCTACGCCGACCTGGTCACCCTCTCCTGACCCGAGCCCTTGTGACCCACCGACTCCCCCGCCGCCCGTTCCGAAGCCACCGGCTCCCGCCCGGCCTCCCGCCGACCCCCGCCCTCCTGGCCCCCGCCCTTCTGGGCCGGCGGCTCCGGGTGGGTCGGCGGCTCCGGGTGGGCCGGGGGTGATTCCGGTACGGCGGAGCCCGCCTCGCTCGCGGGGCGGGCCCCGCCGGCCAGGGCGTGCCAGGCGGCCAGCGCGCAGATCACCACCAACGCCACCAGCAGCACCCGATGATCGACCACCGCCACCAGCACCGCCCCGGCCGCCACCGACACCAACTGCGCCCCACCCGACACCGCGTCGAACGCCGTCGCCACCCGCCCCACCACATGATGCGGGCTGCGCCGCTGCACCAGCGTGCTCATCGCCACCGACGTCAACGTCAGCCCCGCCCCCGCCGCCGCCATCGTCGCGACCATCACCAGCTCGGCCGTCACCAGCCACAACCCGACGGCCCCGCCGTACAACGCGACCCCCACCCCGATCACCGCCAGCTCACCCCACCGGCCGATCGACGCCCCGGCCGCCAGCCCGCCGAGCACCGCCCCCACCCCCATGGCCGCCGACGTCACCGCGGTGAACTCCGGCGCCCGCCCGAGCTCGTCGATCACCGCGAAGATGAGCGACTCGGTCGCCCCGCCCACCGCGAACATCAAGCACAACGCCAGCCCGGCCCGCCGCAACGCCGCATCCACCCGTAAGTGCCGCACCCCGGCCAGGAACTCCTCCCGCCAGCGCGGCCGGACAGCGACCCGCCGCCCGTCGGCCCACCATCCGTCCGGCCGGCCCGGCGCCACCCGCGCCGGCAGCAACCCGAAGGCCACCGCGGCCAGCGCGAAGGTCACCATGTCGAACACGACCACCGCGCCCAGCCCGAACCCGGCGTACAACGCCACGCCCAGCAGCGGCCCCACCACCCGCAACCCCTGGCGCAAGGTGAGCAGCGCGCCGTTGGCCTGCGCCAGCAACGCCTCGGGGATCATCGACTTCAGCAGCCCGCTCAACGCCCCGAAGATCACCGTGTACGAGCAGCCCATCGCCATCGACACCAGGTACAGCACCCAGAACGAGCCGGGCCCGCGCACCGCGGTGAGCGGCAGCAGCGCCGGCGCCGACAGCAGGCAGGCCGCGATCAGCAGCCGCCGCCGGTCGACCCGGTCGATCACCATGCCGAACAGCGGCGCCAGGCACATCGGCACCGAGAAGAACAGCAACGTCAGCCCGGCCGCGCTGTTGGACCCCGAGTAGGTCTTGGCGAGGATCGCCGGGATCAGCAGCAACGAGGCGTCACCCAGCAGGCTGACCGCCATCCCGAGGCAGACCAGCCGGAAATCCCGCCGCCCCAGGACCGCCCGCATCAGACCGGTCCGCCGGCCTGCCGGCCCACGATCCGGTGGCGCCCGCCGAGGCTCCTCAGCGCGCCTCCTCCCCTTCGCTGCTGTTTTTCACGGAAACATCAGCCGCAGGCTGGGTCAACCAACCGACCGTCTTTACTTTGTAGATTCCTAAGAACGTCGGGGAGCGGCCCCTCGTGCACAATCGTCAGCCGCCGCGTGGCCCGGGTGACCGCCACGTAGAGGTCGCGCGCCCCCTGCGGCTGGGCCAGGATGCCGGCCGGGTCGACGACCACGACCGCGTCGAGCTCCAGGCCCTTGGCCTGCGTCACGGTCAGCACCGCCACGGCGGCGTCGACCTCCCCGGCCTCCGGCAGCAGCGCGGCGATCTCGGCGTGCCGCGCGTCGCAGACCACGACGCCGACCCGGCCCTCGCCGATCGCCTCCTGCTCGCCCGCCACCAGCTCCGGCAGCCGCTCGGGAGGGAGTTCGAGCGCCAGCGGCGGCTCGCCGCCCGAGCGCACCGACTCCGGCGGCTCCAGCGCCGGGTCGACCAGGTGCAGCACGTGCCGGGCGACCTCCATGATCTCCACCGGCGTGCGGTAGTTGACCAGCAGCCGCTCCTCGCGCCAGCGGCCCTCCAGATGCGGGTCGAGCACCTGCCCCCAGGCCGAGGCGCCGGCCGCCGAGCCGGTCTGCGCGATGTCGCCCACCACGGTCAGCGACCGGGCCGGGACGCGCCGCATGAGCATCCGCCAGGCCATCTGCGACAGCTCCTGCGCCTCGTCGACGATGACGTGGCCGTAGGCCCAGGTGCGATCGGCCGCCGCGCGCGCCGCCGTGCTCAGGCTGGGGCCGCCGTCGTCGTGCCGGTCGGCCAGCAGGCCCGCGTCCAGCTCCTGGTAGCCGAGATCGGCCACGCCCGAGCTGTCGAGCACCTCGCGCGCGTACAGCTCGGCCTGGTCGCGCTCGGCCTGACGGCGGCGTTCGGCCACGCGGCGGGCGCTGTCGTCCTCGCCGAGCAGCTCGGCGGCCTCGTCCAGCAGCGGCACGTCGCCCAGCGTCCACTCCACGCGCTCCCAGTCGACGCCGCGCCAGGTGAAGGCGTCGCCTTCGGCGGCCACCAGGTCGGCCAGGTCGACGCGGTCCCAGTCGACGCGCGGCTCGCGGACCAGCAGGGACCACTCCAGGCCTTCGGGCGCCAGGCGGCGCAACGTCTGCCGGTCGGCCAGCAGCTCGCCGACCAGGCGCTGCGGGGTCAGCTCCGGCCACAGGGCGTCGATCGCCTGCCGTACCTCCTTCAGCTCCCACAGGTCCGCCGCGTCCTGGGCCAGCTCGCGCTCGCGGGCGCTGTCGTCCTCCTCCTCGGCCGGGGCCAGCTCCTCGGCCAGCGCGGCCTCGAAGGCGGCCGCCTCGCGCTCGGACATGAAGGCGGTCAGCGCGGTGGCCTCCTCGAACTGCCGCTGCCGGTCGAGAGCCAGCTCGCGCAGCAGTTCGGTGACGAAGAGCTTGCGGGCCATGTTGTGCGGCAGCCGTACCGCGCGGGCCCGTTCGCGCACCTCCGCGCACCGCTCGCGGGCGACGCGCAGCACCTCGCCGTCGAGCTCGACCTCCAGGTCGCCCTCTGGCAGGCGCTGGCGGTCGGCGACGGCGGCGGCGATCAGATCGGCCATGCGCGGGTCGCCCTTGACCACCGCGACCGGCGCCGGGTCGTCGCCCGCCGCGCGCACGCCCGGGAACAGCTCGCCGACGGTGGCCAGCACGACCTGCGTCTCGCCCAGCGAGGGCAGCACCTGGCCGATGTAGCGCAGGAACATCGCGTTGGGGCCGACCACGAGCACGCCGCGCCGCTCCAGGGTGTCGCGGTGGGTGTAGAGCAGGTAGGCGGCGCGGTGCAGCGCGGCCACCGTCTTGCCGGTGCCTGGGCCGCCCTGCACGACCAGCGCGCCGGCCAGGCCCGAGCGGATCACCCGGTCCTGCTCGGTCTGGATGGTGGCCACCACGTCGGTCATCCGGCCGGTGCGGCCCCGGCGCAGCGCCGCCAGCAGCGCCGCCTCGCCGACCAGGGTGCCGCGCTCGGCCTCGCCCATGCCCTCCAGGTCGAAGACCTCGTCGTCGAGGGCGACGACGGACCGCTCGCGGGTGTGGATGTGGCGGCGGCGCACCAGCGTGCCGGGCTCGCTCGCGGTGGCGACGTAGAAGGGCCGCGCGGCCGGGGCGCGCCAGTCGATCAGGACGGACTCGTGCTCCTCGTCGCGCAGGCCGATGCGGCCGATGTAGGTGACCTGGCCGGCCCGGTCGTCGACGCGGCCGAAGACCAGCCCGTTCTCCACCGCGTGCAACTGGGCCAGGCGGCGGGCGCGCTCGCCCGCGGCGGCCTCGCGCTCCACGCGCTCGCGCGCGATGGTCACCTCCGAGCCGCCGGCGTAGGCGGTCCGCAGCGCCTCGGCGGTGCTCCGGCGCAGCTCATCGAGCCTGCCGTAGACCGCTGAGACTTTTTCCTGTTCGAGCTTGACAGCTTGACGGATGGCCATTCCGCTGTTAGTCTCCTTCATAGAGGTTTCGGACCTCTCTTTGTTGTGCGCCCGAGTTATTCAGCTTAGCACGCGCCGGTAAGCTCCGTGACCATGATCTCCGGCTACCTGCAGCGCCTGTTCTCCCTCGATGGCCGCACCGCCCTCGTCACCGGCGGCTCCTCCGGCATCGGCTACGCCATCGCCGAGGCGCTCGGCCGCGCCGGCGCCGCCGTCGTCCTCGTCGCCCGCCGCCCCGGCCCGCTGCGCGAGGCCGCCGACCGGCTCACCGGGTACGGCGTGGCCACCCGTTTCATCACCGCCGACCTCGGGGTGCGCGCCGACGTCGAGCGGGTGTGCGCCGAAGCCGGCGAGATCGACATTTTGGTCAACGACGCGGCCAACAACATCCGCAAGCCGATGGCCACCCTCACCGACGCCGACTACGAGCAGACCATCGCCACCAACCTGACCGCGCCCTACCTGCTCGGCCAGCACTTCGGCCCGCGCATGGCCGCCCGCGGCTGGGGCCGCGTGATCAACATCGGCTCCCAGCAGAGCGTCAGCGCCTTCGGCGACAGCGGCGTGTACGGCGTGGCCAAGGCGGCCCTGACCGGGCTGACCCGCTCCCAGGCCGAGGCGTGGTCGCCCGCCGGGGTGACGGCCAACACCATCCTGCCCGGGTTCGTGCTCACCCCGCTCACCGAACCCGCCCAGGCGATCCCCGGCCGGGTCGAGGCGCTGGCCGCCCGGCACATGGTCGGGCGCAACGGCCTGCCCGCCGACTTCGCCGGCGCCGCGGTCTTCCTCGCCTCCCCCTCCGCCGGCTTCGTCACCGGGCAGATCCTCTATGTGGACGGGGGCTTCTCGGTGCACTAGAAACCGGGATGAGTACCATTCGAGGGTTCTCGAGGGAGGAGCGGCCTATGAGCACGTTCGAGCGGTATGTGGCACTGGGTGACTCCCAGACCGAAGGCATGAACGACGGCGACGAACGCACCGGCTACCGCGGCTGGGCCGACCGCCTGGCCGCCGAGCTCGCCGCCTGCTCCCCCGGCCTGCGCTACGCCAACCTCGCGGTGCGCGGCAAGCTCGCCCACCAGGTCCGCGCCGAGCAGCTCGGCCCCGCCCTGGCCTTGCGGCCCGACGTGGCGACCGTCATGGCCGGCATGAACGACCTGGTCCGGCCCGGCTTCGACGCCGTCGCGGTGAGCGCCGAGCTGGAGGCCATGTACGCCGCGCTCGCCGGCGCCGGGGCACGGGTGGTCACCTTCACCTTCCCCGACATCGGCCGCATCGCGCCGATCGCCGCCCGGCTGCGGCCGCGGCTGCTCGACTTCAACGACCGCATCCGCGCCGCCGCCGGGCGGCACGGCGTGCTCGTCGTCGACACCTACCCGCACGACGTCACCGTCGACCCGCGGCTGTGGAGCCACGACCGCATCCACGCCACCTCCCTGGGGCACACCCGGATCGCCGCCGCCGCCGCGCACGCGCTCGAGCTGCCCGGCAGCGGGCCCTCCTGGTGCGACCCCCTTCCGCCGCTGCCCGCCCTGCCGTCCTGGCGGCGGGCCGGGGCGGAGCTGGCGTGGGCCGGGTCCTTCCTCGGGCCCTGGCTGTGGCGTCGCCTGCGCGGGCGCTCCTCCGGCGACGGCCGCACCGCCAAGCAGCCGGACCTGCTGCCGGTCATCCTCTCCGACTGACCGGGAGCCTGTCCCCCGGCTGCTCTGCGGAGGTGGTTTTGCCCAACCTTCGTGCTCCCGGGCGGTCAGGCAGAGGCCCGGGCGGCAATACCGGAGCATGTGACCAGCAAGATCATCAGCCGCCGCCCGGACCTGACCGGCCTGGCGCTCGCCCTGGTGTTCTTCTGCCTGTCCCTCACCCCCTCCCTGCTCCCCCGCCCCTGGGCCTGGCAGGGCGTGGTCGGCGGGATCACCGCGGCCATCGGCTACACCCTCGGGGTCTTGGCCGCCACCTGCTACCGGGCGGCACGCTCGTGGATCGGCCCGCCACCCCGCCGACCGGCGATCGACCCCGGCCGGGTGCTGACGTGGGCGGCGGCGGTGGCGATCCCCGTGTCCCTGATCGGAGGCGCCCACGCCCAGGGCGAGGTGCGCCGCCTGATCGGCGTGGAGCAGGTCGAAGGCTGGGAACTCCTCCTCGTCCCCCTGCTGGCCGCGCTGGTGGCCGCCGCCTTCGTCCTGGCCGCCCGGCTGGCCAGGCTTGCCGTACGAGCCCTGATCTCGCTGCTGGCCCGCGTGCTGCCCCGCCGGGCGGCGGTCGCGGCGGGGTTCACGCTGGGCGTGGCGCTGCTGACCCTGGTGGTGTGGGACCTGCTGCTCGGCTCCCTCATCAACCGCACGGCGGCCGGCTTCGGCCTGGCCGACGGCACCACCCCGCCCGGCATCACCCGCCCGCCGTCCGGCCTGCTGGCCGGCGGGCCCGGCTCGCTCACCCCCTGGGAGACCCTGGGACGGGAAGGCCGGATCTTCGTCGCCCACACCCCGGACGCCGGGCGGATCGCCGCCTTCACCGGCCGTCCCGCCAAGCACCCGATCCGGGTCTACGCCGGGCTGGGCTCGGCCGCCTCCCCCGCCCAGCAGGCCGGCCTCGTGGTGCGCGAACTGCACCGCACCGGCGCGTTCGACCGCAAGATCCTCGTGGTGGCGGCCAGCACGGGGACCGGGTGGGTCAACCAGAAGGCCGCCCAGGCCGTGGAGTACCTGCACGGCGGCGACACCGCCATCGCGGCCATGCAGTACTCCTACCTGCCGAGCTGGATCTCCTTCCTCGTCGACCGCAGCCGGGCCCGGGAGGCGGCCGGCGAGCTGTTCGCGGCGGTCCGGCGCGAGTGGGCCCGCCTGCCCGTCGGTGACCGGCCGCGGTTGCTGGTGTACGGCGAGAGCCTGGGCGCCTTCGGCATCGAGGGCGCGCTGCGCGAGCCGGACACGCTGCTCACCCAGGCACAGGGGGCGCTGCTGGTCGGCTCCCCGCGCTACAGCCCGATCCACCGGCAGGTCCTGGCCGGACGTGACCCGGGCAGCCCGGTCTGGCGTCCCGTCTACCGCGGCGGCCGCCACATCCGCACCGCCCAGCACCCCGCCGACCTCACCTCCGCCGCCACACTCCACCCGGCCACCGCCCTCCACCCGGCCCCCGGCCTCACCGCGACCGCCCCGCCGCGGCCTCCACGAGCACGGGTGCTCGGGGAGTGGGAGCAGCCGCGGGTGGCGTATCTGCAGAACGCCTCCGACCCGGTCGTGTGGTGGGAGCCGGAACTGCTCTACCAGCGGCCCGACTGGCTGCGGGCGCCGGTCGGGCCGGATGTGAACCCGCGGATGAGCTGGTGGCCGATCATCACGTTCTGGCAGGTGCTCGCCGACCTCGTCGCCGCCGCCGACATGCCGCCGGGCCACGGGCACGACTACGGCACGGCGATCCCCGCGGGCTGGGTGGCGGTCGCCGCGCCCGAGGGCTGGACGGCGGCCGACAGCGCCCGGCTCCAGGCGCTCATCGCGCAGGTGCGATCGGGCCAGTAGCGGCCGGCTCACACCGTGCTGCGACCGGCAAGCGCCTTTACTTTGTAGATTACTTACGGGCGATCCGCCGGAACCCGCGACCCGCGTGCCAGGTGTCGATCACGAGCTCGTCGCCCGACACCCGGGTCCACACGACCTCCTCCACGCTGACCCGGAACAGGTGCGCCCCGCTGCCGGGCAGTTCGTGGGCGGCCAGCACCGCCGGGTCGGTGACCTCCTCCGCCCGGCCCGACACCTTCGCATCCCCCGGCCACGACGACGGATCGCTCTCGTCGGGGTCGGGAGAGGTGACGTGGATGGCCATGCGCGGGTCGCGCCGCAGGTCGAGAGCCTTGACCGCGCCGGGCATGGAGCCCATCCAGAGCTCCCCGTCGCGGAAGGCGGTCTCGGTGCCGCTCACCCGCGGCGAGCCGTCCTTGCGCAGCGTCGCCAGCACCTTGTGCTTGTGCGCCGACATCAGCCGGTGGACGACGGCCGCGAGCTGCGGCGCGTCCTGCTCGAACTCAGCCCACGTTGTCATGTGGCCCATCCTGCACCAGGGCACCGACAAAACCCGGCCGGGAGCTATCGTGGACCCACAATGGTTAACAGCGATGTGAACGACCTGGACGCGACGCTCGCCGCCCTGGCCGACCCGACCCGGCGCAAGGTCATCGACCTGCTGCGCGCCGGGCCCCGCCCAGCGGGGGAACTGGCCGCCGCGGTCGAGATGAGCCCGCCCGCGCTCAGCCGGCACCTGCGCGTGCTGCGGGCGGGCGGCCTGGTGGAGGCGCACACCGACGAGGACGATGCCCGGCTGCGGCTGTACCGGCTGCGGCCGGAGCCGTTCACGGCGTTGCAGGCCTGGCTGGACCAGGTGCAGGCGTTCTGGTCGGAGCAGCTCGGCTCGTTCAAGGCCCACGTGGAGCGTGGATGAACGATCGGCCCGGCTGCGGCGGGGAGGGGGCGCGGTGAGTTCGGTGCGGGCCAGCGTGGTGGTGCCGGTCGGGGCCGAGGCGGCCTTCCGGATGTTCACCGCCGAGATCGACGCCTGGTACGTGCGCGGCCCGCACAGCTGGGTGGACCCGGAGCGGGCGGTCGGCATCCGCTTCGTCGACGGCTACCTGCGCGAGCTGTGGTCCGACGGCGGGCATGTGGACACCGGGCGGGTGCTGACCTGGGAGCCGCCGCGCCGGCTGGTCTGGGCCGACCTGCTCAACGACGGCTCGATGGAGATCGAGGTGGCCTTCACCCCGGTCGCGGAGGGCACCGAGGTCACGCTGGAGCACCGGGGGCTGGACACGCTGCCGCCCGCGGTGGAGCGGCGCATCCGCAAGGGGTACTCGTGGAACATCGCGCTCGGCTGGTTCGCTAGCGCCTGCCGTACTTCTTGTGCACCGCCTGCTTGCTGACCTGCAGCGCGTCGGCGATCTGCGCCCACGGCAGGCCGTTCACGCGGGCGCGGCGCACGTGCACCGCCTCGATGCGCTCCAGCTCGGCGCGCAGCGCCCGGGCGGCCTGCAACGCGCGCAGCGGGTCCTCGTCCTCGGTCTGCTGCAGGAGGGCGGCCAGATCGCTCATGCGCCCAAGGTAGCCGAGCCTCAGCGTGTGTCCATCACCAGCCGGGCGCCCAGGCCGATCAGGACGACGCCGCTGATCTGCTCCAGGCGGCGCCGTACGGCAGGCCGGCCGAGGAAGGCCTTGGCGCGGGCGACCGCCCAGATGACCAGGCTGTACCAGACCGTGTCGACGATCACCCAGATCAGCGCGAGCGCGACCAGGGTGAGCGGGACGTTCTGCCCGGCGGGCACGAACTGCGGCAGGAACGACAGCGCGAACACCGCCGCCTTGGGGTTGGCTGCGCAGGTGCCCAGGCCCATCAGGTAGGAGCGCCTCCACCCGCCGGCCACCGGCGGCTCGGGCCCCTCCTCGGCCTGAAGAGCGGGGCGGCGGGCCTGCCACAGGACCTGCGCGCCCATGACGACCAGCACCACCGCGCCGACCACGCGCGTCAGGTCGTAGGCGACCTGCGAGGCCAGCAGGAGCGCGGTCAGGCCGAAGGCGGCGGCCAGACCCCACAGCAGCACGCCGGTCTCGTTGCCGAGCGTGGCCGCCAGGCCGGAGCCGCGGCCCGAGCGGATGGTCTGGCGCAGGATGATCGCGGTGCTGACCCCGGGGACCATCGCCACCAGGACGCACGCGCCGACGAACGCGAGAAGGTACATGTCGGCGATCGTCGCACGCGCCCGCCCGCCACGGCCGCTGGTTTTCCGCCCCGTGGAGCGCTGGTACGGCTAGCCGTACAGCTTGTGGAGTTCGGCGGCGGCCTCGGTCATCAGGGCGCGCATCTCGGGCGGCTCCAGCACCTCCACCCGGGCGCCCAGCCGCAGCAGCACCCAGCGGGCGTGCGTGAGCGACTCGACCGGCAGCTCCAGCACGCGCCAGCCCTCGGCGTCCGGCTCGCTCGCCTCCCGCAGCGCCGCCGCGCCGACGTCCTCGCCGACGGTGTAGCGGAACAGGGCGTCCAGGTCGGGAGCCAGGCGGATGAGGACGCGGGCGGTGTACATCTGCTCCATGAACCGGCGCGAGTACTCCTGCCAGAAGGCGGCCAGGTCGAAGCCGGGCGGGTGCTCGAACGTGCCGGGCAGGGTCTCCACGGTCAGGATCCGCGCCACCCGGTAGGTGCGCGGCGAGGCCCCCGCCGGGGCGGCCACCAGATACCACGAGCCGCCCTTCAGAACCAGACCGTACGGCTGGACCACCCGTTCCACCTCGGCCGGGCCCCACTTGCGGTAGGTCATCCTGAGCGGCCGGTTGCCCCACACCGCCTCCGACACCTCGGCCAGGTGGGGGACGTCGTCGGCGCTGCGGTACCAGCTCGGCACGTCCAGGTGGAAGCGCTCGCGCAGCCGGGCGGCCTGCGAGCGGGGCTCGGGCGGCAGGGCCGAGAGCAGTTTGAGCTCGGCGTTGGCGGCCAGCCGGTCCAGGCCCAGCTCGGCGGCCGGGCCGGGCAGTGCGGCCAGGAACAGGCCGGAGGCCTCGTCGGCGGTCAGGCCGGTCAGGCGGGTGCGGAAGCCGTCCAGGAGCTGGTAGCCGCCCGCCGGGCCTCGGTCGGCGTAGACCGGGACGCCGGCGGCGGACAGGGCCTCGACGTCGCGGTAGACGGTGCGGACCGACACCTCCAGCTCGGCCGCCAGCTCCGGCGCTGTCATCCTGCCCCGCGCCTGGAGCAGGAGCAGCAGGGAGAGCAGGCGGCTGGCTCGCATACCCGCCAGTTTAGGCCCGCCGCCCCCGGCGCCCCGGCGCGAGGGAAGCCGTCAGGCCCGGGGGCCGGTCAGCCCCACTGCATCCAGGCGAGGCGCGCGACCATGGCCACGACCACCACGAGAAGCACCACCCGCACGAACGAGGTGCCGCGCCGCAGGGCCATGCGCGCCCCGAGCTGGGCGCCGGCGACGTTGCACACCGCCATCCCGAGCCCCAGCGCCCACAGGATGTGCCCCTGGACGGCGAAGACCGCCAGCGCGCCGAGGTTCGTCCCGGTGTTGATGATCTTCGCGGTCGCCGAGGCGTGCACGAAGTCCAGCCCGACGATCGTGGTGAAGGCGATGATCAGAAAGGTGCCGGTCCCCGGCCCCATCACCCCGTCGTAGTCCAGCGAGGCGCGGGTGCCGAACGCCGCCTGCCGCTCCTCGGCGCCGGTGATCCCGGCCTCCGCCTCGTCCAGCACCGCGAGGGCCGCCTCGCT